>JBDHSU010000076.1:0-20753 GCA_039808325.1 Variibacter sp.
TCATCTCGGGATCGCGGCCGGAGCTGCCGCAGGATGAGATCCTGTCACGCATCCTGTTCCAGAAAGCGGCGGGCAGCCTGACGACCGCGCAGGCCCTGCAACTCGCGCAAGCCGCGGCGCAGTTCGCCAGCGGCGGCGAGGGCGTGCTGGATCGCATGCGCCGCTCGCTCGGTGTCGACAGCCTGGATGTGAGCACTGGCGCCGGCGGCCCGATGGTCGGCGCGTCGCGCGCGATCGGCGACAGGTTGAGCGTCGGCGTTCGCACCGGCGCGACCCCGAGTCAGTCAGGGCTCTCAGCCAATGTGGATGTGACGCGCCATATCCGCGTGGAATCCGACGTCGATGCGAAAAGCTCGACGTCGGTTGGCATCGGCACGCGCTTCGAATGGTGAGGGCAGACCCACGGGTCGGGTATCGCATCTTCAACCGTAACAGATGTCTTTCTCGTCATCGTGCTAAACGGCGGAGAACCGGACCACGTAAAATGCCGGCAGAGAATTGGTGTCCGAATTGCCGACATGCCGCCTCGGGCTGCCGCCTCGGGCTGCCGCCCGTGAGGGCTAGCAGAGAATTTCACAGCGCGAAAAATTCAAACCGTACCGAGGGTTGTCACCCTTCGCCTAATAGAGAAAAAATCATTCAATATCAATAACTTATGGCTGGCGGAGAGGGAGGGATTCGAACCCCCGATACGGTTGCCCGTATGCCGCATTTCGAGTGCGGTGCTTTCAACCACTCAGCCACCTCTCCGGTCCGAAGCCGCACATGAAAGCGCCCGCTATGTAACGAACTGCGCGCGCTCGAACAAGGCCAAACGGTGGAGACGCGGCTCTCAGGCCGCTTTCTCAGCCAAACGGTCCATTTCGCGCATGACCATGCGGCGATAGGGGCCATCGCCCCGGATCAGGCGGTCCGGCGGCCCGTCCTGCACGATACGGCCGTTCTGCATGACAACGATTCGGTCGAAGTCGCGGACGGTCGACAGGCGGTGGGCGATCGCGATGACCGTCCGCCCGCGCATGAGGCGGCGCAGCACCTCGCGAATGGCTTCTTCCGCGTGGCCGTCGAGCGCCGAGGTCGCTTCGTCGAGCAGCAGGATCGGCGCGTCCTTGAGGAAGCCGCGCGCAATCGCGATGCGCTGGCGCTGACCGCCCGAGAGTTTCACGCCGCGATCCCCGACCTTGGTGTGGATGCCGTCCGGCAGCTTGCCGATGAAGTCGCACTTCGCGGCGATAGCGGCATCGAAGACCTCCTCGTCGGTCGCGTCGGGGCGGCCGTAGCGGATATTCTCGAGGATCGAGCGCTGGAACAGCGAGACGTCCTGCGGCACGACGGCGATGCTGTCGCGCAGGCTTTCCTGCGTCACGCGGGAAATGTCCTGACCGTCGATCAGGATGCTGCCTTGCTGGATGTCATAGAAGCGCTGCAGCAGGGCGAACAGCGTCGACTTGCCGCTGCCCGACTGACCGACGAGGCCGACGGACTGGCCTGGCTCGAGACGCAAATTGAAGTTCTCGAAAATCCGGTGGCCATCCGGATATTGGAAGCTGACATTCTTCAGCGCGACGCGCGCGCTGCGCGGCACCAGCGGCGCGGCCTGCGGATGGTCCCGCAATTCGTGCGGGATCAGCAGCGTCGAAAGCGCCTCCGAAAGCCGCGCGACATGCTGCGTGACATCCACCAGCGCAACCGCGAGGTCGCGCGTCGCGTGAAGCACCGACAGGCCGAGCGTACAGACCAGGATGACGTCACCCGTTGTCGCCGACCCGCGCTGCCAGAGCGCGATGGCCCAGGCGAGCAGCCCGAGCGTCAAAATAATCGTGACCGAGGCGTGGAACAGGCGCACCTTCTCCAGATAGATGAGGCTGGACCATCGCGCGGTCATTTCCTGGCCGATCGTCGCATTGAAACGGAGCTGCTCGCGGCGCAGGCCGGAGAAGGCCTTGACGAGCGGTATGTTGCCGATGACGTCGACCATCTCGCCGTCGACGGACGCGGCCTTGCGCGCGAAATCATGATGCAGCGCGCCGCCAGCCGCGGCGAGGCGGAACATCACGAACATCACGACGCCCGCGACCGCCGCGAGCACGATCGCCATCGGTACGCTTACGACCGTGATCAGCGCGATGGCGACGACGGTCGCCGCGCACGGCGGCATCACGTTCCAGAGGAACATGTTCTCGACGGTAAAGATTGCGTTCGACGTCGCGGTGACGCGGCTGGCGAGCATTCCCGGAAGCTGGTCGGCGAAGTAGCTGTGCGCGTGGCCGGTGAGGTGGCAGAAAAGATCGCGGCGCAGGTCGCCGGTAACGCGCACGAATGCCGAACTCGCGATGAAGCTCGCGATCCGCCACAGCAGATTATCCGCCGCGATCAACGTCACAAGGAGGGCAAACGCCTGCCACACATGTGACTGATCAGTGACGGCACGGCTCAGCGTATCGACGAGGAACTTGATTCCATATTGCGTTCCCACCGAGCAGCCGACCGCAGCGAGCACCGCCGCGACGATGATCGTGTGCGAGACCCAGTGCCGCCGAACGTAGCGCGTGGCAAAAGCCAGCGGCCGCTGCGCATATCGGGAAAGGTCGATATCGGCGGCATGCGGCGAAGCTTCAATGCGATAATCCTGCGCCTGGAAAAGCGGCATCCTGCCCCTATTTTCTGCGAGAGTTCGTGCCGGACGTGGCGTTGTCTCGCGCGAGAGAAGAAGTGCGAACGACGCGCCCCCGCAAAATTTACGCGTAGGCGCAACGAAAGTTCCGCACGATTCGTTGTCAAAAATCCGACACCCGCGCATTCGATAAGAATGCGACGGGGCAGCCGATGCGTCGGGGGCAAAATCGACAAACGCAAGGAGTTACGCGAATGCGCATTGCACAGGTCGCTCCGCTGACGGAGGCCATCCCGCCGAAGCTTTATGGCGGCACCGAGCGCGTCGTTTATTGGTTGACCGAAGAACTGGTTGCGCTCGGCCACGATGTGACGCTGTTCGCGAGCGGCGACTCTCGAACGTCCGCGAAACTCGAAGCGACGTGGCCGCGCGCGTTACGTCTCGATGGCGCGGTGCGGGATCCGAATGCGCTTCATATGGTGATGCTGGACAGGGTTTTTCAACGCGCGGGCGACTTCGACATCCTGCACTGCCATCTCGACTATTATCCGTTTTCACTTTTCGCGCAGCAGCCGACACCGTTCGTGACAACGCTTCACGGTCGTCTCGATCTTCCCGAACATCAGCCGGTGTTCGACAATTTCTCGAAGATTCCCGTCGTCTCGATTTCGGATTCCCAACGCCGTCCCGTGCCGCAGGCGCGGTGGGTGCGCACCGTGCATCACGGGCTGCCGGAGAATTTATTGCGGCCGTCGGGGCGCAAACCTGAATATCTTGCATTCCTGGGACGCATAGCGCCGGAGAAGGCGGTCGATCGCGCCATCCGCATCGCGCAGCGCGTGGGTTTGCCGCTGAAGATTGCGGCGAAAGTGGACAAGGTCGACCAAGCGTATTTCGAGAGCGAGATCGCGCCGCTCCTGAGTCTGCCGGGGATCGAATTCATCGGTGAGATCGGCGATCGTCAGAAGGCGGATTTTCTCAGCGGTGCGATGGCGCTGATGGTGACGATCGATTGGCCCGAGCCGTTCGGCCTCGTGATGATCGAGGCCATGGCCTGCGGGACGCCGGTCATCGCCTACAATCGCGGCTCGGTGCCGGAGGTGATCGAGGACGGTTTGACCGGCTTCATCGTCGAGGACGAGATCGGCGCGGTCGGCGCGATCGATCGCCTGTCGCAACTCGATCGCGAGCAGGTTCGGCGGCGCTTCGAGCAACGCTTCACGGCGCGGCGCATGGCGGAGGACTATCTGCGCGTTTATCGCAGCCTCTCCGATATGGCCCGTCCACGGCTGCGCATCGCCGCCGCGGAATAGACTACGGTTCGGGTGCGATGCCGGCGCGCGGACGCGTCTCCGGCATCATCGACCACATCCAAAGAAGACTGAGCGCGGCCGCGAATGCCAACCCCGCGAATGCGGCGGCGCTTCCGTAATGATCGGTGATATAGCCAGAGACCGTGGTGCTGACCGACGCGCCGAGGCCGATCGCCGTTCCCATCATGCCGAGCGCGAGATTGAAATGCCCGGTGCCGCGCGTCACGTCCGCGACGACGAGGGGCACCATCACGCCGACGCCGGCTGCGGCAACGCCGTCCAACGCTTGAATGATGACGAGCAGGACCGGGTCGCGCACGAATGTGAACAGCGCGCCGCGCAGCACCAGGGCGCTGAGGGCAAGGATCAACAGCGGCCGCCGGCCGATTAGTTGCGCCTGCCGCCCGACCCATGGCGACACCAGCGCCACCATGATCTGCGGAACGACGATACAGGCCGCGATCAGGACCGTCGCCCAGTCGCCGGCGCGCGTCGTCACGATGCGCGCCATGATCGGAAGCATCGAGGCGTTGGCGAGGTGGAAGAGAGCGATGCCGGCGGCGAGAACGAGGAACGGCCGCTGCGCGCCGAGATGCCACAGGTCCGACAGGCGCCGTCCTGTTCGCGGCGCCGCGAGCACGCCGCCATGCGCGCGCGCAATGTCGATCTCGTCGCCGCGAATGCGCACGAGCATGAGCAGGGCAGGGATCACGAGCAGCGCGGTGACGATGAAGACGGAACGGTTCGACAAGAGGTAGCCGGCCATGCCCATGGCGCCGGCGGCCATGCCGTTGCCGATCGACGCGAAGCGCGCGTTGCGACCGAGGCGTTCCCCTATGCCGGGATGGCCGACGAGTCCGAGGCTGATCGCCGCCATTGCCGGGCCGAGGGCGCAGCTTGCAAGCGCATGCACGACCGCGGCGGCGAGCACGACGGGATAGATCGGCCAGATCGCGAGGCTGAGCGCGCTCAACCCGATCAGGACGATCGCGATGCCCGCGACCATGCGTTCCGAGCGGGCTGCGTCAACGATCGCGCCGCCCGGGATTTGTCCCGCCAAGGCCGCGAGCCCGCCGACGGAAAGAATGACGCCGATGTCGAGCTGGGTCCACGCCTGCGCGGTCAGATAGACTGCGATGAAAGGGCCGAAACCCGTCTGAACGTCGGCGACAAAGAAGACGAAGCCGTCGAGCCCCCGCAGACTGGCGCGCGATGGCTTCGGTTGCGGTTCATGAACCGGCGCTGGCTCTACCGCGATCGCTCGATTGGGGGCATGCGCCATCGGTTCGGTATTATTTCGCTGGGCGCTGGTCGGGATCGAGCGGCGGAAGCGGGTTCAAGCTGCCGGCGGCGCCGAGCACGACGATCGGCTTTCCGTCCTTGTACTCCGGCGCGGCCTTGACCTGGTCGCGCGTCAGTGCGAGCAGGACGACCGAGCGCTTGTCGGCGATCGCCGAGAAATTCAGCACGCTCCAGTCGACCGCGATCTTGCGGCTGCCGACGCCGAGAAAACCACCGAAGTCGATGATGGCGGCACGAACGCCGCCGGAACGATCAACGATCACGTCGACCACCCGGCCCATGTCCTCGTTGGCGGCGCTGCGGACCTCCTTGCCGAGCAGGCCTTGCGCATATTGCTTGTCGATCACGACGGCGGACGGCTCGGGCGCCGGACTGCTTTGCGGCGGTGTCGTGGGAGGACTCTCCTGCGCCACGATATCCGCGGCGCCGGCGGCTGCCGATGTCGCGACCAGAAGACCGAATATCAACGTCATCGAGGAGGGTCGAAGGTGTCGCTTCATGCCAGGAACCCCGTGCGAGAGGGAAGCCCGTAGACGCATTGAAACGCGATTGCGCTTGTCAATCGCAGGAGGCGCGTCAGGGCGGTGTGCACTGCGGTCGCCTGCCTCAACGCCGATAGGGGCCACTCGTTTCCGCCCTAAGGCCGCATCGTGTCCGTATTGGGTCGGCGGCGTTTCGTGCGCTCTCCGGGGGGAGACCGCGCTCGCGGGCCGCGAAGCGTGATTGTGTAACAGCGGCGGGGCAGTCCATATGCCGGTCCATGGAGCATCAGCCCGACAGCGACGCGCCCGCCCACGCGCACTCGCACCGCCATTCCCACGGTGCGGGCCATTCTCATTCCCATGTGCCCGCCGACTTCGGCACGGCATTCGCCGTTGCGGCGGTGCTCAACGTCGCCCTGATCCTCGCGCAGGTCATCGTCGGGGTTGCCGCGAATTCGATCGCGCTGCTGGCGGACGCCGGGCATAATCTCGGCGACGTCCTCGGCCTGTTGGTGGCCTGGGCCGCGCATGTGCTCGCGCGCCGGCAACCGACCGAGCGCTACACCTACGGTTTGCGCTCCGCGTCGATCCTGGCGGCGCTCTTCAATGCCGCGACGCTCCTGATCGCGGCGGGCGCCATCGTTTGGGAGGCGGTACGGCGAATGTCCGCTCCCGGTGACGTCGCCGGCGGTGCGGTGATCGCCGCGGCGGCGGCGGGTATCGTGATCAACGGCTTCTCGGCATGGCTGCTGATGCGCGGACACCGCGACGATCTCAACGTTCGCGGCGCATTCCTACATTTGCTTGCCGACGCGGGCGTCTCTGTCGGCGTCGTTCTCGGTGGCATCGTGATTCTGATGACGGGGTGGAACTGGGTCGATCCCGTCATCAGCATTCTGATCTCGGTCGTTATCGTTTGGGGAACGTGGGGGCTTTTGCGCGAATCGACACAGCTTGCGATGAACGCGGTCCCCTCGCGCATCGTCGCGTCCGAGGTGCGCGAGTCCTTGGCGCAACTGCCGGGCGTCACAAGCGTGCATGACCTGCACATCTGGGCGATGAGCACGACGGAGATCGCGCTGACCGCGCATCTCGTCATGCCGAGCGGGCATCCGGGCGATACATTTCTCGTCGAAACCGGCCGCATGCTCGATCATCGATTCGGCATTGCGCACCCTACGCTGCAGATCGAGCTCTCCGATGCCGGCGCATGTGCGCTGGAACCGTCACATATCGTATGATCGTTCGCGCTACGGATGGTCGCGCGTATCGAGCCAGGCGCAAATCTGCGCCGCGACCCAGGCGGGATCGTCGAGCGGCAGATCGTGCCCAGCATCGGGGTGTTGCCGGAAATCGCTCCGCCAGCGCGTTGCGATGGCTTGCGAGCAGGCCGGATGCACGAGGCGATCGCCACGACTGCCAAGAACGAGGAGCGGAAGCGTCGGCGTTCGCGGCCGGTAGCTGGCCGCCGCCCATAACTGTCGCGCGAAGGTCGTGCGCGACAGGGGACGATCGCGCGCGATGCCGGCCCAGCGGTGTGCCGTCCCGGCGGCGATATCCGGCCTGTTGCTGACGAGCGAAAGGATCGATTGCTCGCGCGCGAGCGCATCGCGCATGGACAGGATTTTCACGAGGCGGCCGTAGGCTGACGGGCGCAGCCGCCGGTAGAAAGGCGCGTATCCGCGCAGGCTGGTGTTGATCAAGACGCAGCCGGCGAAGTCGTCCGCCCAGCGTGTTGTCCAGGCATTGGCGACCATGCCGCCCAGCGATAGGGCCAGGAGGTAACAAGGAGCGGCCGGCGCGGCTGCGTCGTTGCGCGCCGTCGTTCGCGCGACCCGATGCGCTCGGGCGGCTGCGGCTGTTGCTTCGATGCTGAGCGGTGCGGTGTGTTTGCTAAGTTCGCCCGCTCCCGGAAGGTCGAGGGTCTCGATATCGGCACTATGGCCGGCGTGGCGCAGCGTCTCGGAAAGGATCGCGGGGAAATCGCCCCAATGGCGCGATTCCCGCGCGAGGCCGCGGAGAAGGAGCCAGCGCGTCCGCGTCGGCTTGCTGGCTGCATATGGTCCGGCGCCTTCGTTCAGGGCTTGCTCCGGCACGTTTCCACGTTACGGCTTGGATGTGCTCGCGCCGACCTGATGGGGCGTCGGCTCGAGGCCGAGAAGCTGGCGATACGCCGCGACGATGCGCTCGCCCGTGCCGGCGCCGAAGAGGTTGGCACACCCGACATATTTATTCTTCTCGATTTCATCATGCGAGCTGAAATAACCCTTGTAGTCGTCGGCAAGGCCGACCACCCAGCCATCGGCGGCGCCGGCATCCGCGGCGACGGCTTTCAGCGCGGCGCCAAGCGACGTGGTCGGCTCCCCCGGCCATGTCAGCATCATGATATCGCCGATGCGGATGGCATGGAGGTCCACCGGATTCGACGGCGGCGACGGCAAGGGGATGCGGATATTCTCCAGCGTCGGCGCGATCGCCGCCGCTCCCAGGCAAACCATGATCGGAAGCGCGATTTGCCCCAACTCCAGGCTGGTCGTTTGGACGCTCCATTCCGGCTTCACGGGGCGCAGCGTGTTCATCTTCGGCCAGACCGCGCCGGCGAAAGCCTGCCCCAGCAGCTCCAGTCCCGCGGGCTTGCGCGCGTTTGGCGATACGTCGCCGAGCGAACCGTTGAGGAACAGCGTTGTCACCGGCGCGCCGCCGGCGCCGTTCTGCGCGAGCAGGCCCGCCTCGAGGTGCCGTTCGATCGAGCCCGCGACATCCGGGCTGAAGCCGAGATCGTCGATCGCGAGCACGGTCGGGTGGATGGCGTAGTTGATGAGGCCGCCGCGCCACGCTCCCTCGCGCGAGCGGGCCAATAAAAGGTGCGCGGTGCTGTCGACGGGCGCTTTGCGTCCGAAGCGGCTGATCTGCAAGCCGACGACGGGAAGCGACGTCGTGAACAGCAACGAAGGTTCGCGCGTGGCGTAGGCGGCGCGCACGGCCGCCTCCGCGCCGTCGACAATGCGCTTGAACATCTCCGGGCGATAGCTGTCGATCGCGACGATGGCGAACAATTCCGAATCGATCCAGGCTCCGGGGCCGTTGTGCGTGTGCGTCGCCGAAACGATCAGGTGGTCCTTCGGAATACCGAGGTCGGCGACGCGGTCGCGGATCGCCTGCGTGAGCGCGGCACTTACGGCCACGAGATCGAGCCGTACGAAGCCGAGACGATCGCCGTTGCGCTCCAGGAGCATGGCTCGTGCGCGGATGCGGTCATGCACGGAGGTTGCGCCGCGGAAATAATGCGATCGTTCGTCGGCCCCACGAAACGGGATGGCGCGGCGCTGCAGGCCGCCGTATCCGGCCAAGGGGGCGCCGAGGGGAGGCGTGATATCGCCGGTTCCGAAGCCGACCAGCGCTTCGTTCGCTTCGAGCACGGGCTGTTCCGCCCCAAGAGCATTGGCGGCGACGCTCAGAAGCAAGCAAAAAGCAAGGACAAGCCGTGTCATCATAAGGGAACTGAGTGGTAGGCGGCTGTGGGCCGCTTGGCCACCGCGCATAAAGATATCATGTAGACTATCGCGCGGATCGAATTGACAGTCCAAGACCATTTTGATGCGGCTCAGCCTTTGGGGATGGACGAGGCGCGTCGAAGCCTTTACTCCCGCCGGTTCCACAGTGGGAAGATGACGGTGCGGGAGGATTGGAACGGACGCCGGTGACCTTCGATCGCTACATATTCGGCACCTGCCTTCGCGCGTTCGTGATGGTGATGCTCAGCATCACGCCCATCATCTGGGTGGTCTATGCGCTCGGGCAGTTCAATCTTGTGACCGAAAAAGGGCAGAGCCTTTTCGGATTCTTCATCGTCACGCTGTGGTTCCTGCCGATTCTGCTGCTGGTCATCATACCGCTGGCCTTCGCCGTCGCGCTGGCGAATGTCTTGCTCAAGCTTGCGAGCGAATCCGAACTGGTGGTGATCAGCGCGGCCGGCATCTCGCCGTGGCGCCTCCTGCGGCCGCTCCTGATGGCGACCGCGTGCGTCGTGGCGATGGTGGGCTTTCTCAGCGCCTATCTCACGCCCAAGGCGATCCGCGAGCTGCAATACAATATGTCGCTCGTGGCGAATGCCCTGATCGAGACGGTCATCCAGCCCGGCCGTTTCGTCACGTCGAGCGGCAATCTCACCTTCCACGCGCAGGGACGATTGCCGGACGGCAGGCTCACCGGCGTTTTCATCGACGACCGCCGCGAGCCGGCGCAGCATTCCACGATCCTGGCGCAGTATGGCGATCTCGTCACCGCCAAGGACAGCCTCAGCAAGGTCCTGGTCTTGACCGACGGGACGCTGCAGACCCAACGCGTCGACGGGCGCGACCCGCCGATCATCACGCACTTCTCCCGCTACGATATCGATACCTCGCAGTTCATCGATCAGTTGCCCGCAGCGCGTCAGGGCGTGCGCGAGAAATATTTCTGGGAACTTGCGTTCCCGCAGCCCGACGACGTTCTATTCAAAACCCGGCCCGAGAGCGTGCAGGCGGAATTCCACGACCGCATTACGGCAACATTGTATCCGGTGGTGTTCCTCCTGATTACGTTCGCCGCGCTCGGGGCGCCACGCACGACGCGTGCGGACCATTGGGCCGCGTTTGCCACCGCGCTCAGCAGCATGTTCACCCTGCGCGTGCTCGGCTTCGCAACCGAGCAATTGCGAATGCATTGGCTGATGTATGTCGTGATGGCCGGCTATTGCGCCTTCTGTCTATGGATCATTGCGCGGGCGCGCGCTTCGGGCCTCGCGCATGTGGTCCAAGCCTTCGTGCAGTCGCGCAAGCTGGTCCAGGCCGTCGCACTGTTTCGCCTTTTCCGCTTCCGCCCGTTCGGCGGCAAGGCTTAAGGCCGGTCGGCAAGCTCGACTTCCTTATTGCCAACGCGGCGGATCGCTATACCAATATCGGCAGGCCCGATCCGAAGGCGAGGCAGGCCAACCTGCCCGCCGGTGGATCCAATAAAGAGCGCCTGGCGAGGAAATCCATGGATACGTTCGACTATATCGTCATCGGAGCTGGAAGCGCCGGCTGCGTGCTAGCGAACCGTTTGAGCGAGGACGGCAAATCGACGGTCTGCGTCCTGGAGGCGGGGCCGACCGACTGGCACCCCTACATCCACATCCCGGCCGGCTTCATCAAGACCTTCTACGACAAGCGCGTGAACTGGCTCTATTCCATGGAACCGAGCGAATGGACGGGCGGCCGCCGCATCCTCGCTCCGCGCGGCAAGACGCTCGGCGGCTCGAGTTCGATCAACGGCAACGTCTACAACCGCGGGCAGCGCTTCGATTTCGACGGCTGGGCGCAGCGCGGCAATCTCGGCTGGGGCTATTTCGACGTCCTGCCGTACTTCCGGCGGCTGGAGCGGCGCATCGGCGAGGGCGAGGACACGTTCCGCGGGCGCGACGGCAGCCTGGTCGTCAGCGACACCCAATATCATCATCCGCTCTGTGAGGCGTTCATCGCCGGGGCACAGACCCTCGGCATTCCGCGCAACCCGGACTACAACGGCGTGACGCAGGAAGGCATCAACTACGCGCAGCGCACGATCCACGGCGGGCGCCGCATGAGCACGGCGCGGGCGTTCCTTCGCCCGGCGATGAAGCGGTCGAACCTCAGCGTGCGCACGCATGCGCATGTGACCGGCCTCATTCTCGAGAACGGCCGCGCGGTCGGCGTGCGCTATCGCAAGGGTGGGCGCGACGGCGTGCCGACCGAAATCCGCGCGACCAAGGAAGTCATCCTTTCCGGGGGCAGTTTCAATTCTCCCCAGCTCCTGCAATTGTCCGGAATCGGTCCTGCATCGCTGCTGCAATCGCATGGGATCGCCGTGCAGCATGATCTTCCGGGCGTCGGCGAGAACTTGAAGGATCATTACGCGCCGCGGTTCGTGGCGCGGGTGAAGAACGTCGACACGATCAATGAGCGTGTCCGTGGATGGAAGCTCGCGGCCGAGGCGATGCGCTACTTCTTCCAGCGGCAGGGCGTTCTCGCCCAGTCGCCGACGCTGGTCTACTGCTTCTGGCGCTCCGACCCGAGCGTGGAGATTTCCGACCTGCAGATGACCTTTACGCCGGCGAGCTACCGGGAAGGCGTTCAAGGGCAACTCGAAACCGAGCCGGGAATGACGGTCGCGGCCTGGCAGCAGCGGCCCGACAGCCATGGCTATGTGCGCATCAGGTCCTCCGACCCGTTCGAGGCGCCGATGATCCAGCCGAACTATCTGGCGGAGGAGAGCGACCGCCGCGTCCTGCTCGCAGGTATGCGGCTCGCGCGCCGGCTGCTGCAGACCAAGCCGCTGGAGCCGTATTACGACCGCGAGGATTTCCCAGGCCCCGACGTCCAAAGCGACGACGAGCTTCTGGAGGCGGCGCGCGAGCGCGGCACCACGACGTTCCATCCTACGGGTACGTGCCGCATGGCGCCGAAGACCGATCCGATGGCGGTCGTCGACGATCAGTTGCGTGTGCATGGTGTCGCCGGCCTGCGCGTCATCGACGCGTCGATCATGCCGTCGATGCTCTCCGCCAATACCAATGCCGCGACGATCATGATCGGCGAGAAGGGCGCCGATATGATCCTGGGACGCACGCCGCCGGAGCCGATCATCGCTCCGGGACCTTAGTCCGTCACCCAGAGGCGCGCGCGGCGTTTGCCGCGAGCCTCGCAGGATGAGGGGAGAGAACGCTTACCCGCCACCGCCATCGATCGTGAGGACGGCGCCTGAGGTGTAACCCGACCGAGGGCTCGCGAGGAACGCGACGGCATAAGCGATCTCGGACGGATGTGCGGCGCGCCCGAACGGCAACTTCTTGTCAAGTTCGCGCCAGCGCTCCGGGTCGCCGAGCTGGCGCTGCGCCTGGTCGCGCAGCAGCATGACGTGGCGGTCTGTCTCCGTGCCGGCGGGATTGATGGCGACGACGCGAATACCATCGGCGGGTGACGAGCGCCCGAGCGCCCGCGTGAAGGCCATCAACGAGGCGTTGCCGGAAGCGCCCGCAATATAGCCGGGCGGAAATTTCTCGCCGGCGCTGCCGATGATATTGATGATCACGCCAGCCTTCCGCGACGCCATGCCCGGATAGACGGCGCGGGACAGCGAGATGAATCCGAAGACCTTGAGATCCCAGGCGCGCCGCCAGGTTTCGTTGTCGACGTCGAGCAGGCCGCCAGGCGGGATCGCGCCGGCGTTGTTGACGAGGATATCGATCGCGCCGGCTTCTTTGGCGACTTTGACCACCGCGGCTTCCGTCGAAAGATCGGCGGCGATCGTCGTGACGTTGACTTGATACTTCCCCCGGATCGCGCCGGCGGTTCGATCGAGCGCCGCTTTCTCGCGCGCGACGAGGATGAGGCTGCAGCCTTCCTCCGCGAGGGTGTGAGCCGTTGCTTGTCCGATCCCCTTGGAGCCTCCCGTGATGAGCGCGGTCTTTTTCGCAAGCTGAAGGTCCATGATTTTTCTTTCGTGAAAGAGGGACGGGAAGGAAGAATTCTGCTGCCGTCGACGAGTCTTATGGGGCGAAATAGTTGTGGTCGATGCTGCCGCTCGCCATTTCGCCGGAAAGGTTTCGCTCGGGTCAAGGGGCGCCCTTCGCATCGTTTCGTGACGTCTATCCTGATGACGGTCAGGCGGCGTAGTTTCCGGTTATGAAGAGCTCCGATTCCACTCCATCGATTGATGAGGGCCCGCGCTCTCTTGTCGAACTCGAGGCGCGGCTGCGTCGGGATTTCGAGTTGCTTGTCATCCCTCCCGGCCGTGCGTGGATCGAGCCGCGCGTGCATCCGCAATGGGGGCCGTTACTCGATGTGGCGATCATCGGGGCCGGCATGGCGGGACTTTCGGCGGCGTTCGCGCTGAAACGGCTCGGCGTGCGCCGCATCGGCATTTTCGACCGTTCGCCGGCGGGGTTCGAAGGGCCGTGGGCGACCTATGCCCGCATGGAGACGCTGCGTTCGCCGCCGGAACTGGCGGGACCCTCGCTCGGCATTGCCAACCTCACGTTTCGCGCATGGTTCGAGGCACAGTTCGGTCGCGAGGAATGGAAGAAGGTTCATCGCATTCCGCGCCTGCAATGGATGGATTACCTGCGCTGGTACCGACGGGTGCTCGACGTGCCGGTCGAGAACGATACGGAGCTCGTTGATCTCGCCGGCGACGCCGACGCGGTGCGTCTGACGCTGCGTGGCGCTGCCGGCACGCGCATCGTGGCGGCGCGCCGCGTCATCCTCGCGAACGGCCGCGACGCGTTTGGCGGGCCCTACATTCCGCCGCTGTTTCGGAATTTCGACCGCCGCTACGGAGCGCATACGAGCGATGCCATCGATTTCGCGGCGTTGCGCGGCAAGGTCGTCGGCGTCATCGGAGTTGGCGCATCCGGTGTCGACAATGCAGCGGAATCGCTCGAGGCCGGCGCCTCACGCGTCGCCATGATGGCGCGCCGCGCCGACATTCCGCATGTCAACAAGGGTAAGGGGATCGGTAGTCCCGGCCTATGGCTCGGCTTTTATCGCCTGACGCCGGCGGAGCGTCTCGCCATTGTCCGTTATATCGACGGGCAGGGCGTTCCACCGCCGCACGGTTCGATGCTGCGATGCTCGCGGCATCCGAATTTCACGATCATCAGCAAGTGCACGCCGCAAGCCGTGGCAATCGAGGATGGCCGCGTCGTCCTCGATACGACGCGCGGCCGCCTGGCTTTCGATTTCCTGATCTTCGCGACCGGATTCACGGTCGACTGGAGCCAGCGGCCCGAGTTCGCCGCGCTTGCGCCGCATGTCGCGCTCTGGCGCGACCGCTTCAAACCGGACGACGACGATTATTTTCCCGGAGATCATCCGTTCGTTGGGCCGTACTTCGAATTTCTAGAGAAGGAGCCGGGAACGGCGCCGTGGGTGGAGCGCATCTCCTGCTTCACGTATTCCGCCTTTCCCAGCCACGGGCCGATCACCGGCGACGTGCCCGGCATCAGCGCCGGCGCCGGGCGTGCGGCGGAAGGGGTCGCGGGCGCGTTGTTCGCCGAGGAGTTCGACAATACGTTCCGGCGCTTGCAGAACTGGGATGATCCGGAACTCTACGAAGACGACTATGTTCTCGACCAAAACGTGGAGGCCTTTCATGCTCAGCCCGTATCGGCGGAGGCGAAGTCATGAGTGACTCAGGCGTCGATGTGCTCGATCAATTGGCCGGGCTTTCTCCTGACTCGCCGCTCGCGGCGTTGCGCCGGCAGCGGCCTGAGATCGTTGCGCATACGCAAGGCAGCGACGATGCCATTTTCCGCCCAAAGGACGACGGCGGGTTCGCTCCGGCGGAGCGGGCGGCCGCGGCGTTGCGTGTGGCGCTCGTGCTGCGCGATGAAGTTCTCATCGCGCATTACCGCGAACGGCTGCATAAGCTCGATCCAAGCGAGGTGCTGGCGGAGCGTGTGTCGAGCGGCGAGGAGTCAAAAGACAAGCGCTGGGCGACCATCATCGCCCATGCCGATCGTGTGACGCGCGACCCGGAATCCGCACAACCGTCCGATCTTCAGGCGCTCGGCGCCGCGGGGTTGTCCGCCCATGCGATCGTGTCGCTGTCGCAACTCATCGCATACGTCAATTTTCAATCCCGCGTCCTTGCCGGATTGCGCATGCTGCGGGAGGCGAAATGAGCAAACCGATGCGCGATTTCACGAAAGGCGAGCTTGAATGGAGCCCGTGGCTCGAACCCGTCGACCTTGACGAGGCAACGGCGGAGCAGCGCGACGCGTTGAAGATCACGCCGTCGAGCCGCGCGGTCGGCGCTTATTCTCTTGTTCTTGCGCATGACCCGGAGACCTTGAGCGAGCGCTCGCCGCTCTACAACGGCATCATGTTCGGCGCGAAGGGGTTGCCGCGCGCGGATCGAGAACTGGGCGCTGTCGCCGCCTCCCGCATCAATGGCTGCGCCTACTGCGCTTCGGTGCACGCGAAGCGCTTCGTCGATCTGACGAAGGAGCCGGAGGTGATGAAGCGCATCCACGCCGACGGGGTCGAGGTGAAACTCAATGCGCGCCGCAGGGCGATTGTCGACTATGCGGCGAAGCTGACGCGCGACCCGGCCTCAATCGGAGCGGCCGACCTTGCGCCGCTGCGGGCCCAGGGACTTTCAGCGCTCGAAGTGCTCGACCTCACGCACGTGGTCGCGATGTTCGGCTGGGCCAATCGGCTGATGCAGAGCCTGGGCGCGCCGCTGCCGGAGGGCAGCGAAACGGGCTCGGCGGCCCTCTAAGGGATCGGCGGCTCACGGCCGAAGTGCGTGCGCCGCAGCCCGCGAACCGGCCCGGGCGGACGGATTGACGCACGCCCATCGTGGGGTTGTATCGATCTGCGAAACGTGTGAAATCCCCCGGGGGCGTGCGGAGAATATACGCATCGTCGTACTGAGGTTGGGGAGGAAAAATGATCCCAAGGTGCATTGGACGAATTGCTCGCCTTGCCGTTGTGGGCATGGCGGGTGCTGCTATCGCGGCCGGCGCAGCGTCGGCGCAGACGGAACTGAAGGTCGGGTATATGAAAAACCCGATCCAGGACGCGTCTCTCGACATGATGGATAAGTGGGCCAAGGCGAATAACGTCAAGCTCACCCGCGTGCCGATGGCCTACAGCGTGTTCATGGAGAAGGTCACATCCACGCTGACCTCCGGAAACGATCAGTTCGATATCATCTGGCACAATGACGACTGGGGCCAGCTCTGGAAGAAGTGGGTCGAGCCGACCGACGACGTCAAGGGCATGGAGAACACGGATCCGTGGGAGCTCGAGGCTTTCGCGAACGACGACAACAAGCCCACGGTCGTTCCCATGGCGCCGAC
Organism: Variibacter sp.; assembly: GCA_039808325.1. GTDB lineage: Bacteria > Pseudomonadota > Alphaproteobacteria > Rhizobiales > Xanthobacteraceae > JAFKKS01. Next base: position 16,576 of record JBDHSU010000076.1, read on the forward strand.
CGTCGGTACCTTTTTCTACCGTAAGGATCTGATGAAGGAGAACGAGGTTCCGAAGACCTTCGCCGAACTCGTCTCGGTCAGCCAGAAACTGCAGAAAGAAGGCAAGGTGAAGTGGGGATTCGCCGGTCCGATGGCGATGAACAACACCTGGTTCACGTTCTGGTGGACCATGTGGTCGAACAAGTGCGACATTCTCAAGCCGATCTACGAGCGCAATTACGAAAAGCTCAAAGCCGCCAAGTTCGAGCCGGCGGTCACCGAGCCTTGCCACCAGGAGATCGTCGAATTCTGGTGGGATGCGCTGCACAAGAACAAGATCAGCCCGCCCGGCATGAGCGCGTATACGCGCAACGAATCGAACGCCATCTTCATGGCGGGCGATGCGGCGTTCACGTTGATCGACTCGATTCACTACGGTGAGTTCAACGATCCCAAGCGCTCGAAGATCGCCGGCAAGGTCGGAATGGCGCCGTTCCCGGTCGGTCCGCGCAACGACAAGCCGACGTCTTGGAACGAGATCTGGGGCTGGGCGATCCCGAAGGGCGCACCGGCGGAGAAGAAGAAGATCGCCAAGCAGATGCTCAGCGCCATGCTGAGCGATGAGGCCGGCCAGATCGAGATGTGGAAGAAGACCGGCGGTCCGCCGCCGAACATGAAGCTGTGGCCGAAACTTGCGCAGCAAGACCCGGTGTTCGCCGAGCTCAAGCATGCCGTGTTCGACCAGAAGCCTCTGACGCACTCGGCTTACTACTTCCCTGAGTGGCCGGCCGTGCACAAAGCCTATTCCGACATGGTCATCGAGGCCATGGGCGGAAAACGGGAGGATATCCCGAAGGTGCTCGCTGCGCATAAGGACAAGATCCAGCAGGCAGCGATGGGGAACTGAGCATTGCTTCGCCGGCAATGCGCCGGCGGCAAGGCTTCCTTGGCTGAAACACAATCGTCATGCCCGGACCTGTTCCGGGCATGATTTTCTAAGCTTTGCCCTTTACGGACAAAATCGTGACGCGCAGTCATTTTCTTGGAATGAACGAGAGAACGCGTTTCATGCTGGCGCTGGTCGCGCCCGCGGCTCTCGTCTTGCTGTTGTTTCAGGTCGTGCCGATCGTGACCGGCGCGAACGTCAGCTTTCGCGATTGGGCGTTGAACGATCCGAAGCGGACCTTCGTCGGCCTCGCCAATTACATTCACGTTCTGAAGGACAAGGAGTTCCTGCAGATCGTGATGCCGAACACGTTCGGCTTCATGTTCGTTTCGGTCGTCTGCTCGCTGATCTTCGGGCTCCTGATCGCGCTGATGCTCAACAAGCGCTTTCCAGGCCGTGTGGTCGTGCAGTCGTTCGTGCTGCTGCCTTTGATGGTGGCGCCGGTCATCGCCGCGATCACCGTGCGGTGGATGTTCAACGACCAGTTCGGTGTCGTGAACGCCGCGTTGCAAGGGCTCGGTTTCGAACCGATCGCCTGGTTGACGGGGCGATGGACCGCATTCTTCGTGCTCATCATCACGGACGTCTGGCTGTGGACGCCGTGGTTCGCGCTGATCTTGCTGGCGGGACTACAGAGCTTGCCGCCCGAACCGTTCGAAGCGGCGCAGATCGACGCGGCCGGGCCGTGGCGCACCTTCCGCTACATCACGCTGCCGATGCTCCGCTCGGTCATGGTCGTCTGCGTGGTCATCCGCGCGATCGATGCGTTCCGCACGTTCGACATCGTCTGGACGATCACCGGCGGCGGGCCCGCGCGCGCGACGGAGCTTTTCAGCCTCTATGCGTATGTGGAGTCGTTCCAGTTCCTGAACCTTGGGCGCGGATCGGCTGCGGCCGTCATCGGAGCGATCGTCATCGTGGTGTTCGCCATGGGACTTTATCGCATCCTCAACCGCTTCGTGGAGGTGTCCCGATGACGGACGTTTCCTTGCCGCAGCAGAGATCCGCCGGCTTTTTCGGCGCTTTGGCGCCCGGCGGCGCACGCATATTGTTCATTCTGGCGGCGATCGGGGTCTGCTTGATCTTCGCATTCCCGGTGTTCTGGCTGATGCTGACCGCGCTGCGGCCCGCGTCGGAGGTTTTCTACGTCCAGAGCGGGTCGACGATCACGATCGAGAACTTCTTCGAGGTCCTGGAGCAGCCCATCGTGCTCAAGGCGCTGTTCAACAGCTTCGTGATCGCAACGCTCGCTACGATCCTCTCGCTCGGCATCACGGCAACGTCCGGCTACATGCTGTCGCGCTTCAAGGGCGTGGTGCCGAACACCTGGTTTTCGCTGATCTACGTGTTCCGCTGCGTTCCGTACGTGTCGTGGGTGCTGCCGCTCTATTTCGTGACCATCAAGCTCGGCATCTTCGATACGTATTGGGGCCTTCTGCTCCCGCATGTCGCTGTTCATATCTGCTTCTTCTCGTGGATCATGAAGGGCTTTTTCGACGGCATCGACCCGTCGATGGAATACGCCGCGATGATCGACGGGTGCTCGCGGTGGGGTGCGTTCATCCGCGTCGCGCTGCCGGCGGCGCTTCCGGGCATCACCGCGCTTGCGCTGCTGTGCTGGCTCTACACGTGGAACGAGTTCCTGTTCGCGCTGATCCTCACGGCGCATGAAGTACCGATCTTGACGGTCGTGATGGCGCAGTTCGTGCACGAGATGGGCATGGAGTGGCACTTGATGAGCGCGACGGCGGTCATCGCGCTCGCGCCCGCCTTGCTCATCACGATCTTCGGTCAAAAATACGTTGTTCGAGGCTTGCGGATCTGACGATGACTGGTGTTGTTCTCAAGAACGTTCAGAAGAAGTACGGCAACGTGACTGCCGTGGTCGATTTCAACCTCGAGATCAAGGACCGGGAATTCGTCGTGTTCGTGGGCCCGTCCGGATGCGGCAAGTCGACGACGCTGCGCATGATCGCCGGGCTCGAGGAGATCACCGGCGGAACCATTTCCATCGGCGGACAGGTCGTCAACGACCTGCAGCCGAAGGATCGCGATATCGCGATGGTCTTTCAGAACTACGCGCTCTATCAGCACATGAGCGTGCGCGACAATCTCGCGTTCGGCCTGCGCAACCGCAAGGTGCCGGCCGCGACGATCGACGAGGCGATCGCCCGCGCCGCGCGCATCCTCTCGATCGAGCCGCTGTTGAATCGCCGGCCGCGTCAACTTTCCGGCGGTCAGCAGCAGCGCGTGGCGCTCGGGCGCTGCATCGTGCGCAATCCTAAGGTCTTTCTGTTCGACGAGCCGTTGTCGAATCTCGACGCGCAGTTGCGGGCCCAGATGCGGCTCGAGATCAAGGAGTTGCGTAGTCGCGTGCCCACCACCTCGATCTTCGTCACCCACGATCAGGTGGAGGCGATGACGCTCGGCGACCGCATCGTCGTGATGAAAGACGGCGTGATGCAGCAGGTCGGCACGCCGCTGGAGCTTTACCGCACGCCGGCCAACCGCTTCGTCGCGAGTTTCATCGGCTCGCCGGCGATGAATTTCATCGACATGGCTGTGGCCGGCGACGGCGACAGCTTCAAGCTCAGCGGCGAGGGGCTTACGTTCAGGCTCCCGAACCGGCGCTTCCCCAAGCTGGGCGGCAGCGTCGGCAAGCATGTCCGCGTCGGCGTGCGCCCGCAGCATCTGGTCCTGGGCGCGCCGTCCGGCGACGGGCAGGTGGGCGTGACCGGAAAGCTCATGGTGACGGAGCAACTCGGTGACGAGCAGATTCTCGTCCTGCGCGTCGGCGGCCAGGATATCCGGGTGGCGGGCGTCGACCCCGAACTGGATTTTTCAGCCGGCGGAGAAATCGAAACGTTCACCGCGATCGAGAACCTGCACCTCTTCGAGCAGGCCGACAAGGAAGCGTCGCTGCTGCGCGCGGCTTGAGCCGGCGCTGGACGTTACCGCGCCGGGCGCCCTTGCGTCAGCTCACGACGCCGGCGGCACGTAGCGCCGCAATTTTCGCCGCGTCATAGCCGGCATCGCGCAAAACGTCGTCGGTATGCTGGCCGACGTTCGGAGCATGGCGCGGCGTAACCTTCTCGGTTCCATCGACCCAGAACGGACTGTTGATCGTCAGCATGGTGTCGTTCTCGAACGGCACCAGCACCTTCGTTTCCAGCATCTGCTCGTCGGTCGGCAGATCGTCCACCGTGCCGATGATGCTGAACATCACGCCGCCGGCGTCGAGGAGCTTGCGCCA
>JBDHSU010000077.1:0-20648 GCA_039808325.1 Variibacter sp.
TCGGTCCCTATCTGCCGTGGGTGTCGGAGAATTGAGAGGATTTGTCCCTAGTACGAGAGGACCGGGATGAACGCACCTCTGGTGGACCTGTTGTGGCGCCAGCCGCATTGCAGGGTAGCTAAGTGCGGACGGGATAACCGCTGAAGGCATCTAAGCGGGAAACCCACCTCAAAACGAGTTCTCCCTTGAGAGCCGTGGAAGACGACCACGTTAATAGGCCGGGTGTGGAAGTGCAGCAATGCATGCAGCTTACCGGTACTAATAGCTCGATCGGCTTGATCACTCTCATTTACCAATGCCCGTCGCGGCCTTGCGCCGCCGATGGGATGAAAGACCAGTTGGCGAATAGTGGGTAGCGAATAGCGAATAGGTTTTGGACTTGGTCCTCCTCTATTCGCTACTCCCTACTCGCTATTTGCCTGTTTACTTCGAACCCCTCTGTCTTTTGCCGGCCTGGTGGCTTTGGCGGGGAGCCTAGAACCCGATCCCATCCCGAACTCGGCCGTTAAACTCCCCAGCGCTGATGGTACTAAGTCTTAAGACTTGGGAGAGTAAGTCGCTGCCAGGCCTGCCAAGGACAGAGTGTTCCCCTCATCGAGGTTTTGCCTCGTCACGATGATCGATACAGAAAGCCCGCCGCTGGGAAACCACGGCGGGCTTTTTTGTTGTTCTGACGATATGATTTTGTGGCCCGGACCAAAAGACCGTAGCCCGGATTGAGCGAAGCGAAATCCGGGGCCGCTCCCTCAAACATCCCGGCTTTCGCTTCGCTCAATCCGGGCTACCTATCGATGTCGTCATACCGGCACCTGCTCCGCACGATTTTTTTCCGCGCGCCGTTCACAACGTCGCGTAAGAAGCTATGTTCGCCGCCGCGCATCCGGAGGGCGGGCGCAGTCCGCTCGTATGCGATCTGATTTTGCAATGGCGGCGCCGCATCGGCGTCGCGAGCGAGGAAGAGTTTGATGAGCACCAATCGCGTTTATCGAATCGCCGTGATCCCGGGCGACGGCATCGGCAAGGAAGTCGTGCCGGAAGGCGTGCGGGTCCTCGAGGCGGCGGCGAAGAAATTCGGTTTCGAATTGCGCCAGGATCATTTCGATTTCGCGAGCTGCGATTACTACGCCAAGCACGGCAGCATGATGCCGGAGGACTGGAAGGAGAAGATCGGCAAGCACGACGCGATCTATTTCGGCGCCGTCGGCTGGCCGGCGAAGATCCCGGATCATGTTTCGCTGTGGGGTTCGCTCATCCTCTTCCGCCGCGAATTCGATCAATACATCAATTTGCGCCCGGTGCGGCTGATGCCCGGCGTTCCCTCGCCGCTCGCGAATCGCAAGCCGGGCGACATCGACTTCTGGGTCGTGCGCGAGAATACCGAAGGCGAATATTCCGCGATCGGCGGGCGCATGTTCAAGGACACGCCGCGCGAGGTCGTGGTGCAGGAAACGGTGATGAGCCGGTTCGGCGTCGACCGCGTGCTGAAATTCGCGTTCGAGCTCGCGCAGAAGACGCCGAAGAAGCACCTCACCTCGGCGACGAAGTCGAACGGCATCGCCATCACCATGCCGTATTGGGACGAGCGCGTGGAGGCGATGGCGAAGAGTTATCCCGACATCAAGTGGGACAAGTACCACATCGACATCCTGTCGGCGCTGTTCGTGCTGCATCCGGATCGTTTCAACGTCGTCGTCGCCTCGAACCTGTTCGGCGACATTCTCTCCGACCTCGGGCCGGCCTGCACCGGCACGATCGGCATCGCGCCCGGCGGCAACATCAACCCGGAGAAGGATTATCCGTCGGTGTTCGAGCCGGTGCACGGTTCCGCGCCCGACATCGCGGGGCAGGGCATCGCCAATCCGATCGGGCAGATCTGGTCCGGTGCGATGATGCTCGAGCATCTCGGCGAGAAGGAAGCCGCCGACGCGATCGTCGCCGCGATCGAGAAGGTGCTGTCCGAGCCGAAGCTGCGCACGCGCGACCTCAAAGGCCCGGCCGACACCGTCGCTTGCGGCAAGGCGATCGCCGACGCGCTCGCCTGACGGACAGGCGCGGCGATGATGCGTCGCGCCGATATCCCGTGAACGCCTCTTCCGCATCGCGTGCCTCCGCGCCGGCCCGGCTCTTGTCGTGGCCGACGCTCGACAATCCGCGCGCGCTCGTCTTCTGGACGATCGTCATCGGCACCGCGGCGCGGCTCGCCGCCGCGGCGGCGCTCGGCTACGGGTTGGGCGAGGGCTATTACTTCGCGACGGCGCGCCACCTCGCGCTCAGCTATTTCGACCAGCCGCCGCTGTTCCTGTGGATCACGCACGCGACCTGGGCGCTGACCGGCTCCGATTCGGCTTTCGTCATCCGGCTGCCGTTCATCGCCATGTTCGTCGCGACGACGTGGCTGATGTATCGCCTCGGGGCGCTTCTCTTCGACGAGCGCGCCGGCGCCATCGCGGCGGTGCTCCTCAACACCTCGCCGGTTTTCACGATCAGCGCCGGCGGCTGGATTCAGCCGGACGGCCCGCTGATGCTCTGCCTGACGGCGGCGGCCTTCTGCATCGCGAGGATCGCCGTCGCCCCGCCGCGGCATCCGACGTTTCGGCTCTGGGTCGCGGCCGGCATCTGGTTCGGGCTCGCGCTTCTTTCGAAGTATCACGCGATCCTCATCGCCGGCGGGCTTGTCCTCTTCGCGCTGACCAGCCGCGCGCACCGGCGCTGGTTCGCGGAGCCGGGCCCGTATGTCGCGGCGCTCATCGCCTTGGCGATCTTCTCGCCCGTCCTCCTGTGGAACGCGCGGAACGGCTGGGTGTCCTTCGATTTCCAGGGAAGCCGCGCCGGCGGCGCCTCGTTCCGGCCGCTCGGCATCGTCCGCAGCATCGGCGGACAGGCCGGCTATCTCGGGCCTTGGGTCTTCGTGCTGCTGGTCGCCGTTTATTTCAAGGGGCTGCGGCGCGGCCCGAAGGCGACGGCGATCTGGCTTCTCTGTTGCCTGGCGACGATCCCGCTCGTCCTCTTCACGGTGATCGCGCTATGGGCGGAGATCAACGCGCATTTCCACTGGCAGTCGCCCGGATATCTCATGTTGTTTCCGCTGGTCGGCGTGTTCATTCCGGAGGACGCGCGGATGCGGCGGTGGCTGATCGGTTCCGTCGCCGCGATGACGACCTTGCTGGTCATCTGGCTGTCGCAATCGGTGTGGGGCTGGATTCGCATTCCGGTGCCGCCGTCGCTCGCGTCGTATGTCGAGAAATTCGAGGATCCGACGCTCGAGGCTTTCGATTGGCCGGAGCTGCGCGCGGCGCTGGCGGCGCGCGGGCTGCTCGAATCGCCGAGGCTGTTCGTCGTCGCCACGCGCTGGCATCAAGCGGGCAAGATGGACGTGATGGTCGGTGACAAGCTGCCCGTGGTCTGTCTCTGCGAGGATCCGCGCAACATCGCCTTCAACTGGGACGAGCGCGCGTTCAAGGGCTGGGATGCGCTGATCGTCGGCACCGACGCGTTCCTGCCGAATGTCGGCGTGTACGCGCCTTACTTCGACGCGATCGAGAAGCTGGACGACATCGCCTTGCATCGCGCCGGGTCCACGGTGATGACGCTGCACGTCTATCGCGGACGCAACTATAACGGCCGCTATCCGATGTCGCTGCCGCGGCGCTGACGCTCCCCGGCTTCCTCGTCGCCGGCGCGCCACAGCGCTTCCATCCGGCGCTGAAACGCCTTCGGCTTCTCCGAAAACAGGCGCCCGGCCATGCGGGCCGCGGCGCGAACGTGCACGGCATGTCGTTCCCCGATCGCGGCGTCGAGCCGTGCGCGCCAATGCGCCAGCGGTTGTCCGCGCGTGGCGAGGGCCGCAAGGACCGAAAGGTCCTGGCAGGTGCCGAGGCGCTCGCGCAGCCGCTGCGCTTCGCCGATCCAGAGCTTGCTGAGCCGCGGCCACAGCGGGGCGATCAGTTCCATCTGATAGCGATGCACGACGACGCGCTGCCGCAGCTCGTGCAGTTCTTCCGCGTCCGCCTTCGCCCAACTGCGCGGGATCGCCTGGCGCGCGCGGCCATAGGCTGTGGCAAGGCCCGTCGCGATGTCGGAAAAGGCCGTGCGATCGAGCGGCCAGGCTTCGACCTGATGCCCGGCGGTATCCAGCGCCCCGGTGAGGCGGCGGCGCAGGGGAGGCGTCAGCGTTTTCGTCTCGGCCGCCTCGCGCATCGCCTGGAGTCGCTCGCGCATGGTGGCGAGAGAGCGCGGCGAAGGAACGCTTTCGGCCTTGTCCAAATCCGTGAGGGCGTCCAAGGCCGACTGCGAATCGCGCGCCGATGCAAGCTCGCGCGCAAGATCGCGGGCAGCGGTGCGCAGCGCGCGCGCCTCCTCGCCGATCGTCGGCTCGAGCAGGCGCAGGAAAGCGCGCCAGCGCTTCATCGCCTTGCGGAAATCGTGGATGGCGACCGCGTCGCTGCGGTCTTCAGCCTCGATCGCGCCGCGCGCGTCGGCGAGAATATCCGCGGCGACGGCGGCCAGCGCCTCGCCGATCCTGTCTTCGGGGCGCAAGCCGGTTCGCGTCGCCATGACAGCCGTATGACAGCCCTGTATGACAGTTTGACGAAGGCCTTTCGGCGGCCTCCGCCGCCGGCCACGATTTATCTTGCTAAATTACGGCGATCCAAGAGAAAAAAGATGCCGCCCGCTCTTCCCTTGCGGCGGCGGCATTGATAGATAGAGCGCGCCGCGCGGTTCGCCCGCATATGGCATTGGCGCGGGGTGGAGCAGCCCGGTAGCTCGTCAGGCTCATAACCTGAAGGTCACAGGTTCAAATCCTGTCCCCGCAACCAATCCCCCCTATTAATTCCATCCCCATCTAATTCCATCCCATCGCTTAGGTTCGGCCCCATAGCTTCCGTGGGTTCGCCGGCTTAGGGCCGCCTTGCCGCTACCCCCGCGGCTGCGCGCCGGATTGTCGCCGTTCGATGCGCGCCAGGCCGCGCCGGGCGGCTTATGCCTTGCCTTCGGCCGCGGGATGTTTTCTCGGCCACGTGTCCGCCAGGCGATAACCGCCCGGCCAGGGGTCGGTCGGATCCAGCATGTGCTGATGCGTTCCGGTGATCCAGGCGCGACCGCTGATCTGCGGACGGATGGCCGGCAGATCGCCGACCTTGGCGGTCCCGAGAATCTTTCCGTTAAATTCCGATCCGATGATCGAGACCCCGGTAAAGCGGTCCCCGACGGCCATTTCTCCCTTTGCGTAAAGAAGCGCCATGCGCGCGGAGACCGCGGTTCCCGTCGGCGAGCGATCGAGCTTTCCGGGTTGGATCGAGACGACGGACTTCGCCCTCAGGCCGTCGCCATCGCGTTCGAGCGCGCCGGCGAACAGGCAGAACGAATGATGCAGCCAGTCCGGGCGCTCGGGGTGGAAGAATGCAAGTTGCGCATTGGCGGCGTTGGTGATGCGCACGCCCAGTTCGGCAAGCTCGCGCGCCTCATCGGTTCGCAGCGCAAGACCGAGCGCGGCGGCGTCGACGACCACGAAGCTGTCGCCGCCGTAGGCCGTATCGACGAGGACCGTGCCGAGCCCGCCGATCTCGAGCGGAACCGAGAGCTTGCTCGCGAACGAGGCGACGTTCTCGACGGTGATGCGCTCCGCTTTGCCGTTCGCGCAGTCGGCGCGCACGCGCACCAGTCCGCCGGGCGCCTCCAGCACCATTTCGGTGACGGGCTCCCGCATGGCGACGATGCCGGTCTCCAGCAGCACCGTCGAGACGCAGATCGAATTCGAGCCGGACATCGGCGGCGTGTCTTCCGGCTCCATGATGATCCACGCGGCCTGCGCTTCGGGGTTCTTGGGCGGAACCAGGAGATTGACGTGCCGGAACACGCCGCCGCGCGGCTCGTTGAGGACGAAGTCGCGCAGCGTCCGATCCTGCGCGATCCAGGTGCGCTGGTCCCAGATCGTGTCGCCCGGCGGGGGCGCCACCCCGCCCACGATCACGTCGCCGACCTCGCCTTCGGCGTGGCAGGACACGACGTGGATCACTTTTGACGCGCGCATTTTTGTCCTTCGATCGTCGCTGCGATGTGTGGCCGTGCCGTGCGGTGACCTTTCAGTCTGACGGTAAACCTGTCAACCGGCGGCTTTCCCGGATGTGGCGACGCCCTGCCGCCGCTGTGCGAAACGGCCGCCGCGCCGTTGCGCGCCGCCGTCTTTGATCGCATTGGATGATCATGTGCGGACGCATCGTTCAGGCCTCGCCCCTCTTGCGGTTGGCGATCGTCGAGGGGCTCGACGTGCGTCCGGATTCCGGAGGCAACCATGCGCCGCGCTACAACGGTGCGCCGGGACAGGAACACCTCGTCATCCGCGTCAACCGCAAGACCGGCGCGCGCTCGCTCGATCCGATCAGGTGGGGGCTCATCCCGCATTGGTGCGCCGATCCGAAAGGCGGGCGCAAGCCGATCAACGCGCGCAGCGAAACGATCGGCGCGCTACCGGTTTTCCGCGATGCCTATCGCGCCCGCCGCTGCATCGTTCCCGTCGACGGTTTCTTCGAATGGCAGGCGACGACGAGCGGGAAGCAGCCCTATGCCATTGCGATGAAGGATCGCGCGCCCTTCGGCATCGCCGGATTGTGGGAAAATTGGAAGACGCCGTCCGGCGAATGGATGCGCACATTCGCGGTCGTCACCGTTCCGGCGAACGCGCTGCTCGCACGCCTGCACGACCGCATGCCCGCGATTCTCGACCCGCAAGACTACGAGCGATGGCTGAGCGAGGAAGAAAACCCGCGTGATGTGCTGCGGCCCTATCCCGTCGAGCGCATGCGGATGTGGCCGATTTCCGAGCGCGTCAATTCCGTGCGCAACGACGACGCGGCGCTGCTCGAGCCGGCCGGAGCCTGAGCGGCGCGAGAGGCCTATTTCGGTTGGACCTGGCCGTTGCCGTTCGGGGGCGGGATCACCGGCATCGAATCGCCGGCATTGGGATCCTTCGGCGCGATATGCATCTCCGGGTCGACGCCGCCTGGCGGCTTGATCACGCCGTCATTGCGGTCGAGCTTGCGGCTCAGATTTTCGTCGGACGGAGGTAATTTCGGCGTCTGGTTTTCAGCGTTGGGATCCGGCTTTTGCAGGCTCGGATTCTTGCCGACCTGCGCGGCCGCGGAAGCGCAGCCGATCACGACCGCCAGCGGCCCGACAATGAGCAATGTCCGCAGAAGTTCTCGCATGCGAGGGGAACGTCGGGTTCGTCCGTTTCGTTCCGCTCGGGTGCGATCTGGAGCGGGATGAGGAAAAGTGTGGAGCGGTTTTCCGCCCGCATCCCGCTCTCAGTTATGAGAATCGATCACGTTCATGATTTTGGATCGAGCCGATCCAAAATCATCGCGATCTAGGCAGCTTGCCGCGCGTCCTCGGAAAGCGCGCGATAGGATAGCGCTTCGGCCAGATGGATGCGGCCCAGCGTCTCGGCGCCGTCGAGATCGGCCAATGTGCGCGCGACGCGCAGCACGCGATGATAGCCGCGCGCGGAGAGGCGCATCGCATCGGAGGCGTCGCGCAGCAGCGCCAGCCCCGATGGGTCGGGCCGTGCGATATCCTCCAGCAACGCGCCTTGCGCCTGCGCATTGGTGCGTATCTGCGGCAGGCCGAGCGCGGCGTAACGCTCCGCCTGGATCGCGCGCGCTCGCGCGACACGCGCGGCGACTTCGCGGCTGCCCTCCACCGGCGGCGGCAGGATGAGGTCGGCAGCGGATACGGCGGGCACCTCGATGTGCAGATCGATGCGGTCGAGCAGGGGCCCCGAAAGACGCCCCTGATAGTCGGCGGCGCAGCGCGCATTGGCGCCGCGCCTGCAGGTGAAGCCGGGATCGTCGGCGCGGCCGCAGCGGCATGGATTCATCGCCGCGATCAGCATGAAGCGCGCCGGATACGAAACGCGGTGATTGACGCGCGCGATGGCGACCTCGCCCGTTTCCAGCGGCTGCCGCAGCGAGTCGAGGACGCTCGGCGGAAACTCGGCGAACTCGTCGAGGAAAAGCACGCCGTTATGCGCCAGCGAGATCTCGCCCGGCCGCGCGCGCAGGCCGCCGCCGACCAGCGCCGGCATGCTGGCGGAATGGTGCGGCGCGCGGAACGGCCGCCGGCTCGTCAGCGCGCCCTCCGCGATCTCGCCGGCAACCGATGCGATCATCGACACTTCGAGCAGTTCCGCGGGCGCGAGCGGCGGCAGGATGGAGGGAAGGCGCGCCGCCAGCATCGACTTGCCGGAGCCGGGCGGGCCGATCATCAGCAGGTTGTGTCCTCCCGCGGCGGCGACTTCGAGCGCGCGCTTGGCGCTTTCCTGGCCCTTGATGTCGCGAAGGTCGAGCGTTCCGACCTCGGCATCGCTGATCTTCGGCACGGGCCGCGCGAGAAGCTGCGTCCCCTTGAAGTGATTGGCGAGCTGGATCAGCGACTGCGCCGCGATGATATCCATCTCGGGGCTCGCCCAGGCCGCCTCCGGCCCGCACGCCGCCGGGCAGATCAGCCCTTCGTTGCGGGCATTGGCGCCGATCGCCGCGGGAAGGACGCCGGCGACGGCGGCCAGCGAGCCGTCGAGCGCCAGTTCCCCCAGCACCGTGTAGCCGGCCAGCGCGTCATGCGGGATGGCGCCGATGGCGGCCATCAGGCCGAGCGCGATCGGCAGGTCGTAGTGGCTGCCTTCCTTGGGGAGGTCGGCGGGGGCGAGATTGACCGTGATGCGCCGCGCCGGCAGCGCCAGGCCGGAGGCGACCAGGGCCGCGCGCACGCGCTCGCGCGCCTCGCTCACCGCCTTGTCGGCGAGGCCGACGACATTGAACGCCGGCATTCCCGGCGCGACCTGCACCTGTACGTCGACGGTGCGCGCCTCGATGCCTTCGAAGGCGACCGTTGTGACCCGCTGCACCATGCTCACCCCTCACGTCCCGCGCAAAGGCTAACGCATGCACTTTAGGGTGGCAAGAACGTTTAGTGAACGATGGGCGGGAAGCTATGTGCTACCGACGGCTCCCGCGTCGAGAAAGGCCGCGACGGCGGGGTTGGCGCGCAGCGCGGCGAGGTCGTTCCCGGTCGGCAGTTGCGGCTTGTCGCGCTCGGCGTTGACCATGCACAGAAAGCCCATCGGCGCGTCACGCGTCGCGCGGAACTGGTGCCAGGTCCAGGCGGGGATCGTCACCAGATCGTGCGGCGCGACGTCGCGGACCCTGTCGCCGATCAGGCATTGGCCGTGGCCGCGCAGGATCATCACGCCGTGCATGTGCTCGTGGCGCTCCAGCGTCGAGAAACCGCCGGGCGCCATCTCGAAATAACGCAACTCTCCTTGCAGCGCCGGGTCGGAGAACAGCACCTGCCGCGTGATCGCCTTGAACAGCGCGCGCTCGTCTTCCTTGTAGGGGCGGCATTCGACGCCTTCCCACCGCGCTTCGCCAAGCGCCGGGCGGTGAAGCGCGCGGCCGGAGGATGAGTCAGTCATAGTCGCAGTCCTTGACAGCCGCGACGAAAGCGGCGGTTTCGGCCGTGAGTTTTTCGCGCGCGGCGAGAAGCGCGCCGCCAATCAGCAACATCGTATCGGCGCCGTAGAATGCAAGCATTTCCGCCACCCGCGCCGGCGTCATTCCGCCGGCCGGAACGGGGATCGTGGAGCGCAGGCCGTGCCAGTCCGTCAACGCCGCGTGGGCAAGCGCATGGCAGGTCTCGGGCGCGTAGCCGAAGCGGCCGCCATGGTTGGGAAACACCACGGCGTCGGCCCCGAACAGGCGGAACAGCTTGCCGATGAGAAGCGGCGGCGCGATGCGGGCGGCTCCGGCCATCGCCGGGTGCGCCATGACGATGAGTTGCGGATAATCGCGGCGCAGGCGCTGCAAGGTCGCGACGCCGGCGATCATCGGCGCGATCATCACGGCGTCGAGGCCGGCGTCCGTCGCGGCGGCGACCTGCGCGCGCATGCGATCGAGATCGCCGGAAAGGCTCGGGATGTAGCAGGTCGCGGCGCCCGTCTCGCGCAGCGCCGCCGCGACGGCGGCGACACGCGCGGCGAACGGCGCGGAACCTTGCTCGGCGAGGCCGTGGTCGTCCTTGATGTAGTCGATGCCGCCTTCGGCGAAGCGTCGCGCGAGATCGGCGAGCCGATCGGGGGAGAGCCCTTGCGGCTTGAGCGCCGAGCAGGTGAGCGCGCGCCGCGCCGCTCCGACGCGCTTTCGCAAGGCATCGAGCCCGTGCGCCGGGCCGCCGAACGCGACAGCCAACGCGTCCGGCAGTTCGACGTCATGCAGGATCACGTCGTCTTGCAACGACGTATTGCCGAACAGCATGTTGAGCAATTGCCCCGCGTCGCCTCCGACGGTCTCGGCCGCAAGCGCGACGCGCACGGCGAAGCGGCCGGGTGCGATTTCCGCGACGGACTCGACCTGGCCGACGATTTCAGAGCGGATGCGCGCGTCGTCGATCGCCTCGACCGGCATCTCCACGCTTTGCTCGACGGCGATCGCGTTCGCGCGCGCCTCGATCCCCGAGGCGTCGCCGCGCACGTGATAGGTGACATGCAACGCGGAGCGCAAAGCTAGCTCGCTGCCGCTGTTTTTCCGTTGAGCATGATCTTGACCGAAAACCGGTCCCCATTTTTCGGGATCATGCTCTTTGCGCTTCGATCTTGTCCCAGATCATCGCCGCGATGTCGGGGCCGCCGAGGTTCTTGATCGCGCGGATGCCGGTCGGCGACGTGACGTTGATTTCCGTCAGGGCGTCGTCGATCACGTCGATGCCGACGAAGAGAAGCCCGCGCTCGCGCAGCGCCGGGCCGAGCCGCTTGCAGATCTCGCGCTCGCGCGGCGTCAGGTCGGTCGCCTTCGCGGCGCCGCCGCGCACCATATTGGAGCGCAGGTCGTCGGCCGCGGGCACACGGTTGACGGCGCCGGCGAACTCGCCGTCGACGAGGATGATGCGCTTGTCGCCGTGCTTCACGTTCGGCAGGAATTTTTGGATCACCCACGGCTCGCGGAACGTCGTCGCGAACATGTCGTAAAGCGATCCGAAATTGAGGTCGTCGTGCGTCAGGCGGAAAACCGCGCCGCCGCCGTAACCGTAAAGCGGCTTCATCACGATGTCGCCGTGCTCGGCGCGGAACGCCTTGATCTCTCCGAGGTCGCGCGTGATCACGGTCGCCGGCATCAGGTCGGGAAACATCATCACCAGGATCTTTTCCGGCGCGTTGCGTACGTGCGCCGGGTCGTTGACCACGAGCGTCTTCGGGTGCACGCGTTCGAGCAGATGCGTCGTGGTGATGTAGGCGAGGTCGAACGGCGGGTCCTGGCGGAGCAGGACGACGTCGAAGCGGCTCACCTCGGTGCGCTCCTCATCGCCGAGCTTGAAGTGGGCGCCGACAACGTCGTCGACCCGCAGGCTGCGCGCCGTCGTGAACACCTGCCCGTCGCGCAGCGCGAGGCGGTCCGGCGTGTAATAGAACAGGCGATGGCCGCGCGCCTGCGCTTCCAGCAACAGCGCGAACGTGGAATCGCCGCGGACATTGATCCGCTCGATGGGGTCCATCTGGACCGCGACATTCAATTTCATAGGGCCTCGCAACGACACATGATCACGATCATTTCAATCGAATCGATCCAAATCCCAAATCTCTGACCGGCCAAGCATTTTGCGCGGCGGCACGGCATGGGGCGCCGCTGGGCGCTTCCGTCGCCCAACGCAAACGAGAGGTTAACGTCTGGCGGGTAGGGTCTACCGGTTATCGGACAGCGACCTTGGCTTCAGATATGACGTATTTTGCTCGATTTTCCATCGCGACGAAGCTTTACGCGATCTTTACGCTCCTGGCGATATCGGCGCTGGCGCTGGCGCGGATCGCGGTGAACCACGTCCACGATCATGCCGTTGTCTGGACGGTGACGGGACTTACGCTCGTCGCGATTTTCCTGGCCGTTTTCGGCATCCTCGTCATCGGGCGCGCGGTTGCCGTGCCGCTGGCGAACCTGACGCAGGTCACGTCCGCCATCGCCGAAGGCGCGAACAGCCTTGCCGTGCCTTACGGGGACCGCCGTGACGAGATCGGGGCGCTGTCGCGCTCAATCTCGGTGTTTCAGTCCGCCGTAAGCCGGAACGAGGAGCTCAGCCGCACCGTCTTCGACGAAGCGCAAGCGCGCTCGCAGCGGCAAGAGGCGGTGGCGGCGGAGATCGCGCGGTTTGCGGAAGAGGTGGAATCGACGCTGGCGAAACTCGGCACGATCGCCGCTCAGATGGCGACCGCTTCCGACAGCCTCACAGGGGCCGCATCGCAGGCCTCCGAGCGCACGCGCGGGGCGCGCGGGGCGTCGGGCGAAGCTTCGAGCCACGTCAACGACATCGCGTCGGCCGCCGAGGAGCTCGCCGCCTCGGTCATGGAGATCGATCGTCAAGTCGCACAATCGACGACGGTCGCGGAGAAAGCCGTCGCCGAGGCCGAGCGTACGACGGGCGCGGTGCGCGGCCTCGACGAAGCGGCCAAACGCATCGGTGACGTCGTGAAGGTCATCACCGCCATCGCCGAGCAGACCAATCTTCTCGCCCTCAATGCGACCATCGAGGCCGCCCGCGCCGGCGAGGCCGGGCGCGGTTTCGCCGTGGTGGCCAACGAAGTGAAGGCGCTCGCCGGGCAAACCGGAAAGGCGACCGAGGAGATCGCGGCGCAGATCGGCGGGATGCAGCGCGCGACGACCGTCTCCGTCGAGGCGATCGAGGGCATCCGCAGCACGATTCGCGAGATCGGGGGAATCAGTTCGGCGATCGCCGCCGCCGTCACCGAGCAGGGCGCGGCGACGCGGGAGATCGCGCGCAGCGTCGACATCGCCGCCAAGCGCACGCTCGAGACCGCGCAAGAGATTTCATGCGCCGGCGACGCCAGCGAGGAAACGTCGGGCAGCGCCGCCTCGGTCAAGGCGGTCGCCGCGGAACTGCAGGACGTGGCCGAACGTATGCGCGGCCAGGTCGGCGGCTTCCTGAGCCGGCTGAACGCCGCGTAACGCCTTTGCGCTCGATCACGATGATTTCGGATCGAATCGATCCAAAGTCATGACCGTGATCGATACTTAATATTTGGAGCGGGATGCGGGCGGAAAACCGCTCCACGCTTTTCCTCATCCCGCCCTAGCTGCTGGCGTCGAAGGCCGCCGCGATGTGCCGCGGCAGGCAGCGCGGCGCAATGAGGATGGCGTCGAAGCGGATATGGCATCGCACGTCGTCCGGATGCGCGGCGAGCCAGGCCTCGGCGGCGCCGATGATGCGCCGGCGCTGACGCGCAGTCACGGCCTCCGCCGCCGCGTCGAGCGAGGCGCGCGCCTTGACCTCCACGAAGACGAGCGAAATGCCGCGGCGCGCGACGATATCGACCTCGCCGCGCGGGGAACGCCAGCGGCGCGCCGCGATGCGGTAGCCCTTGGCGAGAAGAAATGCCGCGGCACGGCTCTCGGCGGACAGTCCCAGGCGGAACGCGATTTGCCGTTCCGGCCGCGGCAGGCGTGCGCCGGAAGCGGGAAACGGGGCGGGCGGCCTATCCTTCGGCGCCATCGGCGCGTTCTTTCGCAATCTCGAGCGCCCGCCGGTACACATCCTTGCGCGGCGCGCCGCTCGCGCTCGCAACGGCGGCGACCGCGTCCTTGACCGAGCCGTTGGCCAAGGCCTCGCGCAGGAGCGCGTCGATCTCCTCTTGGCTCGAAGGCGCGGCCTCGGTAGGCGGCGCGACGACGATCACGATCTCGCCCTTGGGGGCGGCGGCGTCGCCATAGTGCCGCGACAGCGTGTTCAAATCCGCGCGGCGGACTTCCTCGTGCAGTTTCGTCAATTCGCGGCAGACGGCGGCCTCGCGCGGCCCGCACCCTTGTGCGAGATCGGCGAGGGTCGCGCCGAGACGCGGGCCGGTCTCGAACAGGACGAGCGTCGCCGGAACGCGCGCCAGCGTCGCGATGCGTTCACGGCGGCCGGCGGATTTCGCCGGCAGGAATCCCTCGAAAAAGAACCTGTCCGTCGGCAGACCCGCGACGGCGAGCGCCGAGAGCACGGACGACGCCCCGGGCGCGGCGCTGACGCTTTGTCCGGCCGCGCGCGCGTCGCGCACCAGCTTGTAGCCGGGGTCGGAGATCAGCGGGGTTCCCGCGTCGGAGATCAGGGCGACGCGGCCGCCTTGCGCCAGCCGCGCGAGTATTTTCGGGCGCATCTGCGCGGCGTTGTGCTCGTGATACGACCACAGGGGCGTGCGGATGCCGTAGTGGTCGAGCAGCTTGCGCGACACGCGTGTATCCTCGCAGGCGATGACGTCGGCGGCGGCGAGCGTCTGCAGGCCGCGCAAGGTCATGTCGCCGAGGTGGCCGATGGGGGTCGCGACGATATGCAGGCCCGGCGCGAGCGCCGGCGCCGTCAGCGCGGCGCCTCCCAGCGAATAGCTGCGGCCGGCTTCTGTCGGGTAATCATCATCGCGATCGCGTTTCATCGTACCGCAAGGTAGCGGAAATCCCGGGGCGAGGGCACCATTCGGCGACGGAATCGTGTCCTCTCGATCACAGGTCGGCAGGCTTGCGGCGGATCGCGGCGGTGAAGGGCCTGCATGGGTTTCAATCGAAGCCGCCCGCGGGCTACACTTTCGTCGGGCATGGGGAGAGGAGCACCTGCGGGAATGATGGCCGGGCCGAAAGCGATTGCCGCGATCAGTCGCCGTGCGGTGCTTGCGGGCGTGTCGGCCGTGGCCGCGTTTTCGCTCGCGGCCTGCGGCGGCGGCGTGTCCATTCCGGGCTTGCAGTCGCAATCGGCTGCGCCGCCGCAGGAGGCGGCTCCGATCGGCGCCGGCCAGGTCAAAGTCGGCCTCATCCTGCCGCTGACCAGCAGCGGCAACGCGGCGGTCGCCGCGCAATCCATGCGCAACGCCGCGGAACTGGCGTTGCAGGAATTCAACGCGCCGAACATCCAGTTGCTCGTCAAGGACGATGGCGGAAACCCGAGCGGCGCGCAGGCCGCGACGCAGCAGGCGCTCGACGAGGGCGCGGAGATCATCCTCGGGCCGCTGTTCGCGCAGGCGGTCGTCGCGGCTGGCCAGGCCGCGAAGGCGCGCAACGTTTCGGTGATCGGCTTCTCCACGGATGCCAGCGCCGCCAGCAATGGCGTTTACCTGCTCAGCTTCTTGCCGGAGTCCGACGCGACGCGCGTCGTCGAATATGCGGTGTCGCGCGGCAAGCGGTCGTTCGCCGCCCTGATTCCCGACAACGCCTACGGAAACGTGGTGGAGGCGGCTTTCCGCCAGACGGTCGCGCGGCTCGGCGGGCGCGTCGTGGCGCTCGAGAAATTCCCCTCCGACCGCTATGCGATGCAGGAGGCGGCGCGGCGCGTCGCGCAGGCCCTGCCGCAGGCTGACGCGCTGTTCCTGCCCGGCGATCCCGAAGTCGTGCCGGTGATGGCGCAGACATTGGCCGCCGCGGCGCCGGATCTCAAGCGCGTTCAGCTCCTCGGCACCGGCCTGTGGGACGACCAGCGCGTCTATGCGGAGCCGGCGCTGCAGGGTGGATGGTTCGCGGCGCCTGACTCGGCGGGATATAAGAGCTTCGTGAAACGCTATCGCGCCAAGTTCGGCGGCGATCCGGTGCGCACCGCGACGCTGGCCTACGACGCGGTGTCACTCACGGCGGCGCTCGTCAAGACGCAAGGACCGCAGCGCTTCTCCGCGCAGACGCTCACGGCGACGTCCGGCTTCTCCGGCATCGACGGCGTCTTCCGCTTCAAATCGAACGGCATCAACGAGCGCGGCCTGAGCGTCGTGCGCGTG
This sequence comes from Variibacter sp., assembly GCA_039808325.1. Taxonomy (GTDB): domain Bacteria; phylum Pseudomonadota; class Alphaproteobacteria; order Rhizobiales; family Xanthobacteraceae; genus JAFKKS01. The sequence goes on from JBDHSU010000077.1 coordinate 15,791, forward strand.
ACGGCCGGCGGACCGCAAACGGTGAGCCCGGCGCCGCGGGCGTTCAGCGGTTCAGGGATGTGAAAGGTTCGCCCATCTCTCCTCGTCATGCGCGGGCTTGACCCGCGCATCCATCTCCTTCGCAAGATTCTTTTGATTGATGGATTGCCGGGTCAAGCCCGGCAATGACGATCGCTAGGGCTGCGTGGATTATCAGCCTTTAAGCCGCGAGGTCGGCGACGATCGCGTCGAGGACGGGAAACCCCTCGCGCGTCACGCGCAGCCGCCCGTCCGGCGTGATCGTGATGAAGTCGTCCTCGCGCAGGAACGCGATGCGGCGCGGATCCAGGCGGCGTCCGGAAAGCGCGGCGAAACGCTCGGGGTCGATCCCTTCGACGAGCCGCAGGCCCATCACCAGGAATTCGTCGGAACGCTCGACGCGCGTCAGCGTCTCGTCGGTGATCACGCCGTGGCCGCAGCCCTCGACGCGCATCAGCCACGATTCCGGCCGCCGCTCGGTCGCGACCGCATGGCGCCGGCCGTCGACATCGAGGCGCGCATGCGCGCCGGGGCCGATGCCGGCATATTCGCCGGCGCGCCAATACAGAAGGTTGTGGCAGCACTCGGAGCCCGGCCGCGCGTGATTGGAGATCTCGTAAGCCGGCAATCCGTGCGCGGCGCAGACATCCTGCGTCGTGTCGTAGAGCGCGCGCGCGTTATCGTCGTCGGGAACCCGCAGCTTTCCCGCGCTGTGCAAGGCGGCGAACGGCGTGTCGGGCTCGATCGTGAGCTGATAGAGCGAGAGGTGCGTCGCGGCTTCCGCGATGGCGCGGACGAGTTCCGCGCGCCATGCGTCGACGGTCTGCTCCGGCCGCGCATAGATCAGGTCGAACGAGTATCGCTCGAAGGTGGCGCGCGCGATCGCCACGGCGTCGAGCGCTTCCTTGGCGGTGTGGGTGCGTCCAAGCGCCTTGAGCGCCGCATCGTCGAGCGCCTGCACCCCCAGCGAGACGCGATTGACGCCGGCGGCGCGATAGCCGCGAAAGCGCGTCGCCTCGACGCTGGTCGGATTGGCTTCGAGCGTCACCTCGACGTCGGGGGCGACCTGCCAGTAGCGGCCGATCGCGTCGAGGATCGTCGCGATCGTCTCCGGCTGCATCAGCGACGGCGTGCCGCCGCCGAAGAAGATCGACGACACCGTCCGGCCGGGCACCCGCTCGGCGGTCGTCGCGATCTCCCTCACGAAAGCGCGCGCGAAGCGCGCCTCGTCGATGGGATGATGGCGGACATGGCTGTTGAAGTCGCAATACGGGCACTTCGACAGGCAGAAGGGCCAGTGGACGTAGACGCCGAACGCTTCGGCCGCGCCGTCGCCGCCGGCGGCGAGAGGCGTTCTCGTTGCGTCGCCGCGGGGGAAGTCAAGGACGCCCAAGACAGGCCTCCGCAAGCTTGATGAAGGCGCGGGCGCGATGCGACAGGCCTTGTCCGTGCGGCGGCAGGCCGTGCTTTTCCTCGCTGGAAAGCTCGCCGAATGTGCGGGATTGCCCGTCGGGCAGGAACATCGGGTCGTAGCCGAAGCCTTTGTCGCCGCGCGGCGGCCAGACCAGGGTGCCGTCGATGCGGCCTTCGAATTCCTCGCGGTGCCCGTCCGGCCAGGCGACGCAGAGCGCGGAGACGAAATGCGCCCGCCGATCCGCATCGCCGGTGGCGCGCAGCTTGCGGTCCACCTCGGCCATCGCGCCGGCGAAGTCCTTGGCAGGGCCGGCCCAGCGCGCCGAATAGATGCCCGGCGCGCCGTCCAGGGCCTCGACCGCCAGTCCCGAATCGTCGGCGAAGGCGGGGAGGTTGGAGGCCGCCGCGGCCGCCTCCGCCTTGATGCGGGCATTGGCGGCGAAGGTCGTCCCGGTCTCGTCGGGCTCCGGCAGGCCGAGATCGCCGGCGGCGACAGCCTCGACACCATAGGGCGCGAGAAGCTCGCGCATCTCCCTGAGCTTTCCGGCGTTGTGGGTCGCGATCACCAGCCGACCTGTAATGATTCGGTGCATAGTATCCCGCGAAGTCCCTAACACGTTCTGCCCGTTATCGCCTCACGAGACGGCCAGCTTCTGCAGGTCGACGAGCTTGGCCACGCCTTTGCGCGCCAGCGCGAGCAGCGCCATCAGCTCTTCTTCCGAGAAAGGCTCCTTCTCGGCGGTGCCCTGCACCTCGATGATCTTCCCGCCGCCGGTCATGACGAAATTGGCGTCGGTCTCGGCCGCCGAATCCTCGGCGTAGTCGAGGTCGAGCACCGGCGTGCCGTTGTAGATGCCGCAGGAAATGGCGGCGACATGGCCGCGCAGAACCTCCCCGCGCAGCATCGAGCGCGCCTTCATCCAGGCGAGACAGTCGTAGAGGGCAACCCAGGCGCCGGTGATCGAGGCCGTGCGGGTGCCGCCATCGGCCTGGATGACGTCGCAATCGATCGTGATCTGCCGTTCGCCGAGGGCCTCGAGGTTGACGATGGTGCGCAGGCTGCGCCCGATCAGGCGCTGAATCTCCTGCGTGCGGCCGCCCTGCTTGCCGGCGGCCGCCTCGCGGCGGGTCCGCTCCAGCGTGGCGCGCGGCAGCATGCCGTACTCCGCCGTGACCCAGCCGCGCCCCTGGCCCTTGAGCCATGGCGGCAACCTTTCCTCCAGCGTCGCCGTCACCAGGACGTGGGTGTCGCCGAACTTCACGAGGCATGAGCCCTCGGCATATTTGACCACGCCGCGATCGAGCGTGACGGGTCGCAGTTCGTCGGGCTGCCGGCGGCTCGGCCGCATGCTTCATTCTCCATGGTAGGGGCGCGTGATTGGCCGGTGCCTTGTAGGTGGCGCGCGACGCCGCCACAAGGCCTGCTTTGCCGGCCGCCTTGGTCGTCCGGGGACGGCCGCCTTGCACTCCAAGCTCCGGATGGACAATTCTGCTTCTCCCAAGGAGAGTGAGAGTGCCGAACGACGTGCCCCAATCCGCCGGCCTTGCGCAGCTCAACGAGCGCTCGCGCGAGATATTCCGGCGCATTGTCGAGAGCTATCTGGCGACCGGCGAGCCGGTCGGCTCGCGGAATCTTTCGCGCATCATTCCGATGACGCTGTCGCCGGCCTCGGTGCGCAATGTCATGTCGGACCTCGAGCATCTCGGGCTGATCTATGCCCCGCATACGTCGGCCGGCCGCCTTCCGACGGAAATCGGGCTGCGTTTCTTCGTCGATGCGCTGATGCAGATCGGTGACTTGTCTGACGCGGAGCGGCGCCAGATCGAGGCGCAAGTCGCGGCGTCCGGACAATCTTATGAATCCGTGCTCAGCGAAGCGTCGAGCATGCTGTCCGGGCTGACGCGCGCCGCCGGCGTCGTGCTCAGCGCGAAAGCGAATGTGCGGCTCAAACACATCGAGTTCGTGCGGCTCGAGCCGGAGCGCGCCCTCGTCATCATGGTGGCCGAGGACGGGCAGGTGGAAAACCGCGTGCTCAATCTGCCGCCGGGCCTGCCGAGCTCGGCGCTCGTCGAGGCCACCAACTTCCTGAATGCGCGCATCCGCGGCCGCACGCTCGTGGAAGCCAGGACGGAACTCGAACGCAGCCTGGAGACGGCCCGCGCGGAGCTGGACCAACTGACGCAGAAGATCATCGAGGCCGGGCTCGCGAGCTGGTCGGGCGGCGGCAACGACGAGCGCAAGCTGATCGTGCGCGGGCATGCGCATCTGCTCGAAGACCTGCATGCCTTGGCCGATCTTGAGCGGGTGCGCCTGCTCTTCGACGATTTGGAAACGCAACGCGGCGTCGTCGATCTGCTCGGCCGCGCGGAGCAGGCCGAGGGGGTCCGCATCTTCATCGGGTCGGAGAACAAGCTGTTCTCGCTCTCCGGCTCGTCGACGATCATCGCGCCCTATCGCGACGGCACCGGCAACATTGTCGGCGTGGTCGGCGTGATCGGGCCGACGCGGCTGAATTATGCGCGCATCATCCCGATGGTCGATTACACGGCGAGGGTCGTGAGCAAGCTCCTCTCAGGCTGACCGGCGCTTGATTTTTCAGCTTTGAACGCTGATATCCGGGCTTAATCGGTTCACCCTCAAGGTATGGGAATACAGGCGATGACGGACCCGACCGCCCGCGCACCTGACGACGCGGGCGAAATGCCGGAAAACGAGACGGCCGAAGGCACGGCGGCGGCGCCCGAGAGGGCCGAAGCCGGTGCGTCCGACCCGGTCAAGGAAGCGGCGGAATTTCGCGACCGCTGGCTGCGCAGCATGGCCGAGATGGAGAATCTGCGCCGCCGCACCGAGCGTGAGATCAGCGATGCCCGCACTTACGGCGTCGCGGCGTTTGCCCGCGACATCCTCACCGTGGCCGACAGCATGGACCGGGCCCTGCAGGCCCTGGACGCGGAAATTCGGGGGAACGCCGATTCCGGCGTTAAGGCCTTGTTGGACGGCGTCGAGCTGACCGAGCGTGAGCTCCTCAAGGTCCTCGAAAAGCACGGCGTGAAGAAGCTCGATCCCGCCGGCCAGAAATTCGATCCCAACGTGCATCAGGCGATGTTCGAGGTGCCCGATCCGTCAGTCCCGGCAGGCACTGTCGTGCAGGTCGTGCAGGCCGGCTACACGATCGGCGATCGTGTGCTGCGGCCGGCGATGGTCGGTGTCTCGAAAGGCGGACCGAAGGTTGCGCCGGGAGCGCCTGTGTCCGGCGAAACAGGCGCCGAGACGTCCACGAAAAGGAATAGAGACAGCTAGGGATAACGTGGCCGGCGGCGCGACCTCGCCGCCGGCTGCGATCCGTCTTGCTGGTTTGCTAGAGCGTTTTCGAGCGAAGTGGATACCGGTTCGCGTGAAGAAAACGCGTCAAACAAGAACCTAGAG
>JBDHSU010000078.1:0-20450 GCA_039808325.1 Variibacter sp.
GCGAGGTCGATGCCGCGCTTGAGGTCCATCGGGTTCATGCCGGCGGCAACCGACTTGGCGCCTTCCTTCACGATCGCATGCGCGAGGACGGTTGCCGTCGTCGTGCCGTCGCCGGCGGCGTCGGACGACTTCGAGGCGACTTCGCGCACCATCTGCGCGCCCATGTTCTCGAACTTGTCCTCAAGCTCGATCTCCTTCGCGACCGACACACCGTCCTTGGTGATGCGCGGCGCGCCGAACGACTTGTCGATCACGACGTTGCGGCCCTTGGGGCCGAGCGTCACCCGTACGGCGTTGGCGAGAACGTCGACGCCGCGCAGCATGCGGTCGCGCGCGTCGAGGGCAAATCTTACGTCTTTGGCAGCCATGTCAGAGACTCCACAATTTCTGCGTCCTCCTGAGGTGCGAGCGCGTCTGGCGCGCGAGCCTCGAAGGATGGATTGATGTTTGCGGCCATCCTTCGAGGTCGACCTTCGGTCGGCGCCTCAGGATGACGGTTCAGTGGGATGCGTGCTTACGCGGCCTTCTTGCGCGCGACCTCGTCGGCGAGAACGCCCATGATGTCGCTTTCCTTCATGATCAGATACTCGGTGCCGTCGAGCTTAACCTCGGTGCCCGACCACTTGCCGAACAGCACTTTGTCGCCGACCTTGACGTCGAGAGGGATGAGCTTGCCGCTCTCGTCGCGGCCACCCGGACCGACGCTGACGATCTCGCCGGTCTGCGGCTTTTCCTTCGCGGTGTCAGGAATGATGATGCCGCCGGCGGATTTCTCCTCGGCGTCGATGCGCTTGACGACGACGCGGTCGTGAAGCGGGCGAAACTTCATGGTGTCCTCCAGAATATATTTTGGCGGTTGTAGAGATCAGGAACTTGGGTCGTCTGCCGGCGACGTAGGAGGTCGAAGCGACCCCTTCAAGAACCCGCTGGAAAAATTTTAGCACTCAACAAGGGAGATTGCTAGTCGCTGCTAGCAGGTTGCGTGGCGTGCTGCTAAAGCATTGAAGATATACAGTTTATTTATTTTTTGAGCTTGAACTGAGAAACAACGAAAGGATTACTAGTGGGTACGGGGACCGGCGTCGTCATCGGAGGAACGACAAGATGGCTTGCGAGACTTTCCGCCGACAGCTCGACGGCTATGGCTTGACGACGGCCAAGATCCTTTATCGGCTGCCGGATTACCCCATCCTCCTGCAGACCTATATCTGGCAGGATTACGATCTGTTTCCTGAGTTTCCGACGCTGCAGAAGTTCCTCGATTTCTGGCGGCGCCGGCTCGAGGGTCCGTTGCATTCCGTCACCGTGGCGCATTCGCGGCTGATCGCACCGGCGGAGATCCGCGCGATCGGAACGGAATTCCGCCTGCACTGAGGGTTCGCGGAGCGGCTCCGTTCTACCCAGAGGGTTGCGAGCGAACCGGGCGGGGTGGGATGAATCCCATGCGAGGCCGCATTACGGCCGGGGCAGGTCGCCATTCGTCGGTGCGTCGCCGTTTGGGGTTCCTTGCCAATGCTTTACCGCCTCGGCAACCCAAGCGCTTCCCTCCACTTTACGCTGGGCACATTCGATGATCCGCAACGCGAGGGACTCGCGGACACTATCGGGAACCGTTCCTCCGACCTCGGCCTCAACGATGGCAACCGCTTGCGTAAAAGCGGACTGCATTTGATTGATCGTATCGAAGTCGAACGGCTCGAACACATGAATCGGAACAACTCTGCGCATAATGATTGCCTCAAATGAGCGTTCAGCGGAACGCGGTGTTTCGTGGTGGAGATTTGGCAAGGAAACGCTGCGCGGCCGGCGTTTCCTCGACAGGGCTTCATAAGCCTCTCGTGACTTGACCCTGAGGCGCAATAATCGGCGGCGTCTGTCGGAATCCCGACCCAAAGCATACCTTTTGTTCCGAGGTGACGTCGTGTCGCGATGAAACGTATCCGTGTGCTCAGGCATTGTCCGCACGCGGACGAACGGACGCCAGCAACTGAGAGCGAGGGCAATTTCCGAAATGCAATCTAGGGACGTGCGGGTGCTCTCGCAATCAAGCAATCATTTCCTCGCCTCGCTGCCGAGCGCCACGCAAGAAGCGTTGCGCCCGCATCTGCGGTCCCGCGAGCTTTCTCATGCCGCCGTCATTTACAGCGCGGGCGACACGGTCAAAGAGGTTCTGTTTCCCTATTCCGGAATCGTGTCGCTCGTCGTCGGCATGGAGAACGGTCAATTCGTTGAAGCGGGAATGATCGGTCGCAATGGTGTCGTGGGTGCGGGACCTGCCCTCGACGGTCGTCATGCGCTGAATCGCGCAGTCGTTCAGACCGCCGGCCGGGCGGGGGCAATCGACGCGGACGTGCTCACGCAACTTGTCCGGCAGAACGAAGGCTTGAGACGCTTGCTGGCCGATCACGAGCATATGCTTTTCGCCCATACGCAACAGATCGCGGCCTGCAATGCCGTCCATGCTTTGGAGGCGCGAATGAGCCGCTGGTTATTGCAGGTTCGCGACCTGGTGGGCAGCGACGAACTTCCGCTGACCCAGGAATTCATGGCCCAGATGCTGGGCGTTCAAAGGACGAGCGTGACGCTCGTTGTCGGCCAACTGCAACAAGCGGGATTGATCAAAACCCGGCGAGGAAGTGTCACGGTCATCGACCTCGAGGGGTTACGCGATGCGGCCTGCGAATGTTACCGGACGATCAACGGGCATTTCACCACGCTGGTCGGGTGGAAGCCGAATAGCGATGCGGGCAAAACGAAGTGAATAAGCCCCGTCGTGCGCGCGGGCCGATTGCAGGTTTCCGCATTCTTTAGAGTCGGTTGCTTCGCCGGCCTCCCGCCGGGAAAGCGTCCAACGAAAAAGCCCGCGACCGGAGACGACCGCGGGCTTCTCCTCGATCAAGATGATTTTGGATCGAATCGATCCAAAATCATGAACGTGATCGATTCTCATAACTTAGAGCGGGATGCGGGCGGAAAACCGCTCCACACTTTTCCTCATCCCGCTCTAGGGACGCAACGGCACGCGCTTACGCACGCCCGAGGAACGGCATCTTCGTCGCCATCACCGTCATGAACAGAACGTTGGCGTCGAGCGGCAGGCTCGCCATATAGGCGACGGCGTTGCCGACATGGTCCGCGTCCATGCGCGGTTCCGGCACCATCCGCCCGTCAGGCTGCAGCACGCCGTTGACCATGCGGTCGGTCATCGGCGTCGCGGCGTTGCCGATGTCGATCTGCCCGCAGGCGATGTCGTATTCGCGCCCGTCGAGCGCGGTCGATTTCGTCAGGCCGGTGATCGCATGCTTGGTCGAGGTGTACGCGACCGAGCGCGGGCGCGGCGTATGCGCCGAGATGGAGCCGTTATTGATGATGCGGCCGCCGCGCGGGTTCTGGTCCTTCATGATCTTGAAGGCTTCCTGCGTGCACACGAACGGCGCGGTGAGGTTGGTCTCGACCACCTCTTGCCACTTCTCCACCGGCAACTCGTAGAACGGCACGGGCGGCGCGCCCATGCCGGCATTGTTGAAGAGCACGTCGAGGCGGCCGAACTCGGACTTCACCTTCGCGAACAGCGCGCGGATCGCTTCGATGCTGCGCAGGTCCGTCGGCACGGCGAGATGCTTGCCGCCGCCGGCTTCCTTGATCGTCTCCTCCAGCGGCTCCTTGCGGCGGCCGGCGAGTACGACGGAAAAGCCGGTCCGCGCCAGCGCCAGCGCCGCCGCTTTTCCCACACCCGTCCCCGCTCCCGTCACCAGCGCGACCTTCTGCTGCGCAGCCATTAGCAAATTCTCCTATCAAATCCGTCGGTACATCAACCGCCGGCCGCAGGGGCCGCGCGTTGCGGCGCGACTGTATGGGATGACGGAAGGGGTGGCTAGAGCGCCCGCGGAATGGATTGTTTTCCGAAAAGGACGCGGCCCGGCCGTTTCGTGGAGCGCGCGCTTATCGTGCCGCCGGCTTTCACGGCGCTCGAATGCGCGCGCCGGCTGCTAAGCTTTTACCGTGCTTCGGCACCAAATCTTAGGGGCTCTCGTCTATGCAAGGCACGATAGGATTTATGTGATTGTGCCATGAATTTTTTTAAGCCGACCCTCGTCATCCTCGCCGCGGCGACGCTGGCGGGCTGCGGAAACGATCCGGGGGTTTATGATCTCAGCGCGGCCGAGACCTATCAGCGCCTCGTCGCCAGCAAGCTTCCCGACCTCGTGTTCAATCGGCAATGCGGCATCCTGATTCACGTCCGTGCGCAAGGCCGGCCGAACGAACAGGTCGTCTGGCACGTCTACAGCAGCGAGCGCCGCATGGTCTCTCTCACCGCGAAGCTGACACCGGTGAGCGGACGCCAGACCAAGGTCGAGATATCGCTTCCCGCCGGCGCGAAGGGCGGCGAAGCTTATGATGGCGCGCAATTTTATCCGCGCCCCGCTTTCAACCAGCCGCTGCGCCCCGCCGTCGAGGAGCAGGTCGCCGCGCTTCTCGAAGGCCGCGACTACGACGCGACGCGCGTTCCGCGCGGTACCGACAGCGTCTGCAATGTCCAGCGCGCCGGGCTCGAGGCAGGGCATCGTTTTCGGGTCGACGATCGGCCCGGCATGGATACGCGGCAGAGCGCGGCGTGCGCGAAGCGGCGATCCGCTTGCTGAACGACACGGCCGCGCCATGAGATACGGCAATCTTGCCTTCGCCGTCGCATCGACGCTGATCGTCGCCGGCTGCGTTCAACAGCAAGGCGCCGTCTATCAACGCCCGATCGGCGAGGCAAAGCGCATGCTTGCTCGGACGGACATTCCGCCGCTCGTCTTCGGCACCATCCCACCCGCGTCGCGGACCACGACGGAGGGCGCCTCCGATGTCGTCTGGATCGTGAGCAAGAAGGGCGCGGAGGTTTTCCGCTTCGTCGCCACGCTGAGCGACGCGGGCCATGGCGCGACCCGCGTGCAGCTCAAGATCAAGGGCGTGACCAGCGGTCCGTCAGGCAACGTCGAGCAGAGTTTATCGGACCACGCGACCATCAAGAAGCTGTACCTCACGGCGATGACCGAGCGGATCGCGTCCGCGCTCGAACAGCGTCCGTTCGATCTCGCGCGTATCTATCCCGCATTGGGCATAGCCACCCTCGCGAACATGAACGCGATCGTGGCGCAGTTCGATCGCGCCTCGGAGCAATATAAGCGAAGCAGCCGCGCGAACATCGAGAAGGCGTATCGCGACGAGGCGAGGGGCATCGACTACTGACGCGGCCCGCCGCGCGGACTTGCGCTTCCCATTTGAGCGGGTCACGACCCGCGTCCCGAGGAACATCGCGAAGCGCTGCGTCTCGAAGGATGGCATCGTGGCTGTGACCATTCTTCGAGACGCGTCCTGCGGACGCTCCTCATGATGAAGGCAACGGCGTTGGACGGCCGGGACAAGAGGCGTTCACGCCCGTCCGTGACGAGCGAGGTTGGCTATGACGGAAAGCGCAGGCTTATCCGTTGACGGCCAGCAGGCGCGGCCGGTGCGATTGCGCCTGGGACGCTTGCTGCTCCAGCCGCTGCGTGATTTCGTCGGCCGTCGCGGGCCTTCCAAAATAGAAGCCCTGCATCGAGTGGACGCCGGCGGCGCGCAGGAAGAGTTGCTGGTCGGCGTTCTCAACGCCTTCCGCCGTCACCTTCATCCCGAGCCCGCGCCCGAGGCTGACGATGGCATGGACAATGGACGCCGCGTCCGCCGCCTTCTCGATGCTGCTCACGAAGCTGCGGTCGATTTTGAGTTTGTCGAACGGGAATGAGCGCAGATAGAGCAGGCTTGAGTAGCCGGTGCCGAAATCGTCAAGCGCCAGTTTGACGCCAAGCCCCTTCAGGCGGCGCATGGCGTTCTCGGCGCCGTCGACATTGCCGATCAACGTGCTTTCGGTGATTTCGAGTTCGAGCCGCGACGGATCGAAGCCGGTGTCGGCGAGAATACGTTCGACCGTCTCGACGAAGTTGGGGCGGCGGAACTGAATGGCCGAGACATTGACGGCGAGAATCACCTGCGGCCACTGCAACGCCTGCAGGCAGGCTTGGCGGAGCACCCACTCGCCCAGGGGAACGATCAGTTCGCTGCGCTCGGCGATGGGGATGAACTGCGCTGGCGGCACTTGGCCGCGTTCCTTATGCGGCCAGCGGCACAAGGCCTCGACGCCGACGACGCGTTGGCCGTCCGCGCTCACCAGCGGCTGGTAGGCCAGCGCTAGGTGTCCGTTCTTGATCGCCTGCCGCAGATCGTTTTCCAGTTGCTTGCGCTGTGTCAGATCGGCGTTCATCGCGGCGTCGTAGATGCAGGCGCGGTTTCGCCCCTCGTTCTTGGCGCGATAGAGCGCCATGTCGGCATAGCGCATGACGTCGGGCGCATCGTGCGTCGTACGGTCGATCACCACGACGCCGATGCTGGCGCCGATGACGAGCGTGTTGGTGCCGATGATGTAGGGCGCGCTCAGCGTCGTGATCATCCGCTGCGCCATGCCGCCGAGCCGTTCCAGATCGGTCGTCGCGGTCGTCAGCACGGCAAATTCGTCGCCGCCGAGTCGCGCAACGAGATCGTCGCTGCGCAAGGCACGGCAAAGCCTTTGCGCGACCGCGCCGATCAGCGCGTCGCCGACATGGTGACCGAGCGTGTCGTTCACATCCTTGAAATGATCGAGGTCGATCGAGAGAACGGCCGCGGAAGCGCCGCCCTGACGAACCTCGCGGATCAAGGCTTCCAGCCGCTCACCGAACAGGGAACGGTTCGGTAGCCCGGAGAGCGGGTCTTGCATCGCCAGTTGGCGTAGCCGCGCCTCGCCGGCGGCGATCGTCGCCGTCGCGCGGCGGATGTAGCGCAGCACGAAGCCGGCGAGCAGCAGGAAGCCGGCGACCGCGACGCCGACGAAAGGGACAACCTTTTCGACGATCTGCGAGCCTGGCCAGTTCGGCGTCCAGGCGAATTTCGCGACCTCTTTGCCTTCGTCGTCGCGCAAATCGATGGTGCGTTCGGCTGGAAGCGCGGGATGCGCGGCGTCGACGAGACGCAGGACCGGCAGCTTCAGGCGCTCGCTGAGATCGTCGAGGAAAGGCCCGTTGATCAGGCTCACGGTGATCAGGATGGGGCTCGGCCCGGGAGGAAGCTGGATCTTGTCGTCGTTCGGAACGACGCCGAGCGCCGCGACGACGGCGGGCCTCCCCATGAATTTTTGCACCCGTGCCGTGCGCGTCGGCCGCGCGACCCCGGTTTTCTCGTCGGCGCTTTGGATTTCCACGCTTGCGCCGGCGCGATGGTGACCGCGCACGTCGTTCACGACGGTCTGTAGAGCGTCCAGATCCTTGCCGAATTCACGCGGTGGAACGGAATCGAGGCCGCGCAGCGCATAGACGAAGCGATCCTTCGGATCGAGAACGAAGACATAGTCGTGCCCGAAGAACGTCCGCAGCCGCAGCCCGACGCGGTGCTGCATCCATTCGGGGTCGAAAGCCGTCCACATCCGGCGAACGGCTTCGTTCGACGTGACGATGTTCTCCGCCTCCCGCAGCACCTGCCCGCGGCGCTCATTGATGGTACGCAGGAACAATTGGCGTTCTTGGTCGATCGCCACCACGTCCGCGCGGTGCGCCGATGAATACACCGCCGTGACGACGCACACGACGGCCACCGCGACGATCAGAATAATCGGTGCGGCCGCCGTCGGGCCGGCATAATTCCAGAGCGGATGCAAAAAGCCCCTGAATCCGCCTGTTCGCTGGCTTCCTGCCACGGGAATTTCCCCAACCCATTCAACGTCCCGGCGAAACCTAGAGGGAAATGTTTGTGAAAGGCTTGAGGCGATCCTCTATTCCTGGATGAAACCGCCTTCGATTGCGCGTTCTTACTCCCTGGTTAACGGCGCATAAATGAAGAGCCGCAGTTCCTCATGAATATTCCCGCCGCTGCCGTCGGCAGCGTCCTTGAGCGAGGCTCGTGCGCGCGCTAGACGAACATGAACAACACCGAAAGGATCGGACATGGGGGTGCGGGGAGAAGGTGCGGCGGGCCAGGAGACCGTGACCGCGGCGCTGCTGGTGATCGGCGATGAGATCCTGTCCGGCCGGACGAAAGACAAGAACATCGGATACATCGCCGAGTTCCTGACCGATACCGGTATCGATCTGAGCGAAGTGCGCGTCGTGCCGGACGTCGAGACGGAGATCGTCGGCGCCCTTAATGCGCTACGGCACCGCTACACTTACGTGTTTACGACCGGCGGCATCGGCCCGACCCACGACGACATCACCGCCGACAGCGTCGCCAAAGCTTTCGGCGTCGGCATCGACGTGCATCCCCAGGCGGTGGAATTGCTGCAGGCGCGTTTCGGCGGGGGCTATCTCAACGAGGCGCGGCTGCGCATGGCGCGCATCCCGGACGGAGCCGATCTGATCCTCAATAAGGTCTCCGCCGCGCCGGGGTTCCGCATCGGTAACGTGCATGTCATGGCCGGCGTGCCGGCGATCATGCAGGCGATGATGGCCGAGATCGCGCCGACGCTGAAAACCGGAGCGAAGATGCTGTCCGAATCGATCCGGGCGGATGCGCGCGAGGGCGACATCGGCACCCCGCTCGCGGCGATCGCGAAAACCTATCCGGACGTTTCGATCGGCAGCTATCCGTTCTACGACGAGGGCCAGAAACCGAACACCAATGTCGTGGTGCGCTCGCGCGATCCGCAACGTTTGGCAGCCGCCAGGCAAGCGGTCGAGGCGATGCTCGTCGAGGTCAGGGCGACGCTTGCGGCGGGAGAGGCGCGTTGATGCAAGACGCGGCGAGGGCGCGATGACTTTCGAAAGTCCCGGTAGACAGGTCTTGCCGGAGAAATTCTTCCCCGTCTCGTGGGACCAGTTCCACCGCGACGCGCGCGCGCTGGCTTGGCGGCTCAACGGGCTCGGACCGTTCGGATCGATCGTGTGCGTGACGCGCGGCGGCCTTGTGGCGGCGGCGGTGGTCGCGCGTGAACTGAACATCCGCGTGATCGAGACGATCTGCGTCGAGAGCTATCGCGATTACACGACGCAGAGCGAGATCAGCGTGCTCAAGGGAATAGCGCCGAGCGTCATCGCGGCCGGGGGAGGCGAGGGGCGCGGCATCCTCATCGTCGACGACCTGGTCGATACGGGGAAGACGGCGCAGGTGGTGCGCAACCTCATCCCCAAGGCGCACTTCGCCAGCGTCTACGCGAAGCCGAAGGGTCGGCCGATGGTCGACACCTTCGTCACCGAGGTGTCGCAGGACACCTGGATCGGCTTTCCTTGGGATACGGGCCTCGCGTTCGTGCCGCCGATCCGCGAAGGCGGTGCCTGAGCCGGCGAGGGTCTCGCGCCGCCGGAGGCTCGGATCGAAATTGTCGCCGCCCCGACGCTCACCGCGGCGCTCTTTACGACGCGGCGCTCATCATGCTGCAATTCGCGCGGCCGCCGGGCCGGGCGGTTGCGAATGTCAAATCCGGTTCGCTACGAGACCTGACGCAGGAGGAACGCCGTGGATGCGACGACGCCGAAAACCGAAGCCGACGGGCACTCGCATATCGTCCGTCCCGCCGAGATGGAGTGGCAGAAGACTCCGTTTCCAGGATGCGAAGCCAAGACGCTGCTGATGGACCGCAAGACCGGGCTGGTGACGTCGCTCATCCGCATGGAGCCGGGCTCCATTCTGCCGGACCACGAACACGTCAAGATCGAGCAGACCTACGTGATCGAGGGAAAACTCGTCGACAAGGAGGGGCCGGCCGCGGGGCTCGAGGTGGGGCCGGGCGAATACGTCTGGCGCGAGGCCGGCAGCCGCCATGTCGCCTGGGCGCCGGAAGGCGCGGTGCTCATCGGCATGTTCCAGATCCCGAACAAGTTCTTCGACGCGGACGGCCGTGCCAAGGATGCTGGCGGCGAGGATTGGGATGCCGTCTGGGGGCACGCGCTCAACGACTGATCGTGTGGCTTTCAGTGGCGATTCAGCGATTCCCTGAAACGATGAATCGCTCTAGAAGCGGTGCGGCGCGGACGTGGCGGAACTGGTAGACGCAAGGGACTTAAAATCCCTCGTCCGCAAGGACATCCGGGTTCGATTCCCGGCGTCCGCACCATGGTTTTTCGCCGGCCGCGGGCGCCTTTGACGTGTGTTGCCCGCCGACAACACTCTTTCCAATAGTTAATGTTGTCCCCATCGCCCCCCTAGCGAATACCGGCGCAAGCAGTACTCTGCACCATCTGTCGATTGGGGACTGATGAGGGGGGCGACCTTGAAATACACCGCTTTAGCAACGCTTGGATTCAGTGTCGCGCTTGCCGGTTCGGCCTTCGCCGCCGACCTGATGCCGGTCAAGGCGCCACCCGCGGCCTATGTGCCGACCGTTTCGGCCTGGGAATTCGAGATCGGCGCGCGCTACTTCGGCAGCACCGGCCGTTCGCAGTACGATCTATATGACACCACGGGGGCGGCGATGGTGTCGCGCCTGACCTATACGGGCACCACCGCGCACGCCGGTGAAGCTTTCGGCCGCTTGGACCACTCCAGCGGCATCTTCATCAAGGGCTTCGGCGGCTTTGGCGGGATCGGCGAAGGCAAGCTGCAGGACGAGGACTTCCCGCCTTTCATCGCCCCCTATTCGAGCACGGATAGCCGGCAGCGTAACGGCGACTTCAGCTACTTCGCGGCCGACCTCGGCTACAATGTCTGGAGCACCAACGCGTTCAAGGTCGGCGCTTTCGCCGGTTACTTCCACTACAGCGAAAAGCTCGATGCGTTCGGTTGCACGCAAACGGCTGGAAATCCCGCCGTCTGCGTTCCCGCTATCGCGGACAGCGTTCATGTGATTCGACAGGAAACGGATTGGGATGCGCTGCGCATCGGTGTCAACGCGCAGTGGAACCTGACCGACCGCTTGAAATTCACCCTCGACGCTGCCTGGGTTCCGTACGCGTCTTTGAATGCGCGCGACACCCACCTTCTGCGCATCGGCGTGCCCGGCGGCTTCAACGGCCCGACCCGGCAGACCGGCGACGGCTACGGCGTGATGATCGAGGGCGTGCTGAGCTACGCCCTTACGCAGAACCTGTCGCTCGGCGTCGGTGGCCGCTACTGGCGCATCGAGACCGGAGCGCGCGAAGCGATCATGCACTTCGAGGAATCCGCGATCCCGGTCGGCGCCTTCGCGCCGCAGAAGCTGACGTTCGAGACCGAGCGCTACGGCGGTTTCGTCCAGCTCTCCTACAAGTTCGGCGGAGCGCCGGTGATGGCGAGCTACTAAGTCCGGTTTAGCCGGAAGAGAAAAAGGCCCCGTGCGATGCGCGGGGCCTTTTTTATTGCCGCGCACGGGGCGGTAAGCGTGTTGCGGCCTCTCGACCGGCGCGCCATGTGAATGCGGCGCGATGTCGAGCATGGAGGATCAGGACTGCCGATGAACCGCTGGCTCCGTTGTGCCGCCGCCGTTCTCGCGGTTTCGATCCTGACGGGGCCCGCCGCCGCCGGCGACGGCGACCGCCCCGTGCGGGGCGGGCATGAGCGGCACCGTCCGGTCAAAACGCCGAAGGCCGTGCAGCCGCAGCGGCAAGACACCGGCGTGCCCTGCCAGCGCTACGGCATCTGTTCTTCCAACGGCTGCTTTCCGTGGCCGCCGGGCTGCCGGCCCAGCCGCTAGAGCATGATCCCGAAAAGGTGGAGCGCGGGGGTCGGGGAAGCATGCCCTCGGGGCCCGCCCCCCGGGGGATCATGCTCAAGCGAAACGATAACGGCGGGTTCGATTAATGCTGTTGTATCAAACGCCTAGACGCCGCGCGTTTGCGCGGTATGCACGCGCGAAGGAACCCTCGCCGCGATGCGGCGTTGTCTCCGCAAATATTAACAGCGGAGCACGACATGGATTGGAATCGCGTTGAGGGAAACTGGAAACAGATGAAGGGCAAGATCAAGGAGAAGTGGGGCAAGCTCACCGACGACGATCTTGACGTCATCAACGGCCGCCGCGATCAGCTCGAAGGAAAAATCCAGGAGCGCTACGGCATCGCCAAGGATCAGGTGAAGAAGGACGTCGACGGCTGGTACGGTTCGCAGCGCTGGTAAGCGCGGCGACGCGCCGTCGCGAAGCAGCCCGGCTGACGCTGGGCTGCTTTTTCATTTTGCGTCCAGCTTCGTCCACCGCAGCCGCAATGCGTTGCTGATCACGCTGACGGAGGAGAGCGCCATCGCCGCCG
Organism: Variibacter sp.; assembly: GCA_039808325.1. Taxonomy (GTDB): domain Bacteria; phylum Pseudomonadota; class Alphaproteobacteria; order Rhizobiales; family Xanthobacteraceae; genus JAFKKS01. The sequence goes on from JBDHSU010000078.1 coordinate 12,210, forward strand.
CGCCGATGACGGGCGACACCAATATCCCGAACGCAGGATAGAGGACGCCCGCCGCGATCGGCACCCCGGCGGCGTTGTAGAAGAACGCGAAGAACAAATTCTGCCGGATGTTGCGCATGGTTGCCTGCGACAGGGTGCGCGCTCTCACGATGCCGGTGAGATCGCCGCCGAGCAGCGTGATGCCCGCGCTTTCCATCGCGACGTCCGTTCCCGTTCCCATGGCGATGCCGATGTCGGCGGCGGCAAGGGCGGGGGCGTCGTTGACCCCGTCGCCGGCCATGGCGACGACGCGGCCTTCGCGGCGCATCCGCGCGACGATCTCACCCTTGTCCTTCGGGGAAACGTCTCCGTGAACCTCATCGATGCCGAGGCGACGCGCGACGGCGCCGGCGCTGATGCGATTATCGCCGGTCAGCATCACGATGCGAAGTCCGGCATGCTTCAGAGCGTCGATCGCGGATGGCGTCGTCGCCTTGATCGGATCGGCGATGGCGATGACGCCGGCAAGCGCGCCGTCCACGGCGACGAAGATCGCGGTCGTACCGTCCCGCCGCAGGTCGTCGGCGTCGTTCCGCAACGCCTCGATATCGGCGCCGTGCTCCTCGAGCAACGCCGCGTTGCCGACGATGACGCTGCGGCCTTCGACCTTGCCGAGCGCGCCACGCCCGACCGGTGAGTCGAATTCGGTGACGTCGGCGAGCGCGATGCCGCGCGCCTTCGCCGCCGCGACGATGGCGTCGGCGAGCGGATGTTCGCTCGCCCGTTCGACGCCGGCGGCGAGGCGCAGCAACTCATCTTGCGTGATGCCGCCGGTAGGCTTGACCGCCACGACCTTCGGCCGGCCTTCGGTCAAGGTGCCGGTCTTGTCGACGACCAGCGTGTCGGCGCGTTCGAGGCGCTCCAGCGCTTCGGCGTTCCTGATGAGCACGCCCGACTGTGCGCCGCGCCCGACGCCGACCATGATCGACATCGGCGTCGCGAGGCCGAGCGCGCAGGGGCAGGCGATGATGAGAACGGTGACGGCGGCGATGAGGCCGAAGGTGAAACGCGGCTCGGGTCCGTAGAGCGACCACGCCGCGAACGCCAGGAGTGCCGCCGCCATGACCGCCGGCACGAACCAGGACGCGACCTTGTCGGCGAGCCGCTGGATCGGCGCGCGGCTGCGCTGTGCGCTCGCGACCATCTGCACGATCTGCGCGAGCAGCGTGTCGCGCCCGACTTTCTCGGCGCGCATCACGAGGCCGCCGCTGCGGTTGAGCGTGCCGGCGATCAGCTTGGCGCCGGTTTCCTTGGTCACCGGCATCGCTTCGCCGGTCACCATCGACTCGTCGAGCGCGGAGCGGCCTTCGACGACCTCGCCGTCGACCGGCACCTTCTCGCCGGGCCGCACGCGCAACCGGTCGCCGGCCTGCACATCGTCGAGCGGCACGTCGTGCTCGTGACCGTCGTCGTCGATACGCCGGGCGGTCTTCGGCGCGAGATTGAGAAGCCCGCGGATCGCGCCCGAGGTGCGCTCGCGCGCGCGAAGCTCCAGCACCTGTCCGAGGAGCACCAGCACGGTGATGACCGCCGCGGCTTCGAAATACACCGGCACCGCGCCGTCATGCGTGCGGAACGCCGGCGGAAAGGCGCCGGGAATGAGCGTCGCGACGACGCTGTAGAGATAGGCGACGCCGGTGCCGAGCGCGATCAGCGTGAACATATTGAGATTGCGTGTGACGAGCGACTGCGCGCCGCGCAGGAAGAACGGCCAGCCCGCCCAGAGAACCACAGGTGTCGCCAGCGCGAACTGCACCCAGTTCGATGTGGCTTGCGGCAGGAGCCCGTGCCCGCCAACCAGGTGCGAGCCCATCTCCAGCACGAAAACCGGCGCGGTGAGTACGAGCCCGATCCAGAAGCGCCGCGACATGTCCGCGAGTTCCGGGTTCGGCGGCGCCTCGGCGGTGACGAGTTCCGGCTCCAGCGCCATGCCGCAGATCGGGCACGAGCCAGGGCCTTCCTGGCGCACCTCCGGATGCATCGGGCAGGTGTAGATCGTGCCTTCCGGCACCGGTTCCTGTTTCGCCGACGCCGGCTCGAGATAACGCTTCGGGTCGGCCTCGAATTTCGTCTTGCAGCCGGCGGAGCAGAAATAATACGGGCGGCCGTTGTGTTCGGAGCGATGCTTGGCCGTGTGCGGATCGACGCTCATGCCGCAGACGGGATCGAGAACCTTGCCGGCGGCCGCCCCATGGGCGTGCGCCCCGTGGTCGCGCGCGGCATGGTGATGCGCCGCGTTGCCGTTCATCGAGCGGTTTGCGGTTCCAGGCCCATGGCAGCACGACTTTTCCGTCGTCGCCGGGTGGTTGTGATCGTGCGTCATCGCGGTCCTCGGTCGACTTGAAACATATACCCCGTGGGGGTATATAAGCCGCATGCGGAAAGATGCCAAGATCGCCTGTGTGAAACGCTTGAGCCGGATCGAAGGGCAGGTGCGCGGTCTCGCGCGCATGGTCGAGGAGGACCGTTACTGCATCGACATCGTGACGCAGCTCGGCGCGGTGAGCGCGGCGCTACGCAAGGTCGAGGAGCAGGTCCTGCGTGATCATGTCGCGCATTGCGTCGAGCATGCGATCGCGAGCGGCGACAAGCACGAGCAGCGCCAGAAAGTCGCTGAGCTGATGGAGGTGCTGGAGCGCGCGAAGCGGTAGCGGCGCCGCCGCGGGCACCGCGTGTCGCCCCCGCGAAGGCGGGGACTCGGAAATCGCGGTCGTTTATCGGCGCAGCCGCTTCGCGACTTCCTCCAGCATCACTTCCGTCGCGCCGCCGCCGATCGCCTGCACGCGCGCGTCGCGGGTCATGCGCTCGATCGCGCTCTCGCGCATATAGCCCATGCCGCCGTGGAACTGCAGGCAGTCGTACATCACCTCGTTGACGAGCTCACCGCAATACGCCTTCACCATCGAGACTTCGCGCACCGCGTCGAGACCTTGCGTGTCGAGGAAGGCGGCGTGATAGACGAGCTGCCGCCCCGCCTCGACCTTGGCCGCTAGCATCGCGAGACGCTGGCGGATCGCCTGCTTCTCGAACAGCGGCGTGCCGAACGCCTGGCGCGTCGTGACGTAATCGAGCGTGAGATCGAGCGCCGCCTGCGCTTCGCCCATCGCCATCGCGCCGATGACGAGGCGCTCGTTCTGGAAGTTTCCCATGATGGCGTAGAAGCCGCGCCCCTCGGCTCCGAGAAGGTTCGCCGCGGGAACGTGGCAATCGGCGAAGGAAAGCTCCGCCGTATCCGAGCAGCGCCAGCCGTGCTTGTCGAGCGCGCGGCTGACCGTGAAGCCGGGCGTGCCTTTCTCCACCAGGAACATCGAGACGGACTGCGAGGGGCGTGCGTCGGCGCTCGTCTTGGCGGCGACGCAGTAATAGTCCGCATGCACGCCGTTGGTGATGAACATCTTGGCGCCGTTGAGCACGTAAGCGTCGCCGTCGCGCCGCGCCGTCGTGCGAATGCCTTTGACGTCCGAGCCGGCGTCCGGTTCCGTAACCGCGACTGCGACGATCTTCTTGCCGGCGATGATGTCGGGCAGGCGCTCCGCCTTCTGTTCGGGCGAGCCGGCATTGGCGATGTGCACGCTCGCCATGTCGGTATGCACGAGCACGGTGATGGCGAACCCGCCGAACGTCGACTTCCCAAGCTCCTCGGCGAGGATCACCGAGCCGAAGGTGTTCATCGCGCTGCCGCCGTATTCTTCCGGATAGCGGATGCCGAGGAATCCGAGCTCGCCCATGCGGCGCAGCACCGCCCGCGGCACCATGCCGTCCTTCTCCCACGCCTCGGCGTGCGGCTTCACCTCCGTCTCGACGAAGCGGCGCACCTGCGCGCGCAGCATCTCGTGCTCTTCGCTGAAGTAGGGCGAGGGGAGGGTGGCGTTGACGGCGTCCATGACGTGGGCTTTCAGGTCCTGAGGATTTGATCCGCCATATTAATCGGCGATGCGAGCTTGGCGGAAGCCGCCGCATCCTCACCAGCCTATGGTTCGCGGCTTACGCGCCAGTCATAGAGCCAATCGTAGCGTTTCTTCAGCCTTTCGCCGCCAAGGCTCGCCATCACCGCGTTGCGAACGAAGCCGAGCGGGCCTGGCAGGTGGTAGATGCGCCCGTTGCGCGCCGCCTCGCGCACGGCGCGCGCCGTGCGCGGCCGCCGTGCCGCTTCGTAGGCGCGCATGCCGCCGGCGAGATCGTCGCGATGCCGCGCGAGCTGGGCCGCGAGTTCCGCCGCGTCCTCGATCGCCAGGGCGCCGCCTTGCGCCAGGAAGGGCAGCGTGGCGTGCGCGGCGTCGCCGAGCAAGGTGGCGGCGCCGCGCCCCCAATAGGGCAACTGCGGCATTTCGTAGAGCGGCCAGCACTGCCAGCCCGGCGCGGCGGCGAGGAGGTCGCGCGCCGCCGGCGCCCATGTCGCGAACCGCGCCTGCAGCGCCGCCGCGTCGCCGGGCACGCTCCAGCTTCCGCCTGCTTTCGGATCGACGCTTTTGCCGTCGCTCACGATGGCGACGACGTTGATCAGGTCTCCGCCGCGCACAGGATAATGCACGAGATGCGCGTTGCTTCCGAGCCAGAGCGTGACCGCTGCCTTACGCCATGCCGGATCGGCATGCGCGGCCGGGATCGTCGCGCGCCATGCCATGCGCTGCGCCGACTTCGGCTTGACGTGATGGCCGAGGCTGCCGCGCACCGCCGACCACAAGCCGTCTGCGCCGATGAGCGCGATGCCGCTCTCCTCGGTCATGATGCGCACCGCGCGCCCCATCACCGTCGCCGCCACCGTGACGCCGTGCGCATGCTGCGCGTGATCCGCGACGCTGACGCCGAGGCGCAGCACGATGTCCTCGTTGTCGGCGGCGGTCTCGAGCAGCGCGCGCTGCAGATCGCCGCGATGCACCGACCAATAGGGCGCGTCCTTGCGGTCGAAACCGATGTGGGTCACCAGGCGGCCGCTCGGTGCCGCGCGTACATCGACGCCGGAGGGCGCGACCGCGAACGGAGCAAGCCGCGGGCTGACGCCGAGCGTTTCCAGGATGCGTGTGGCGTTGGGAGCAAGCTGGATGCCGGCGCCGACGGCGGTGAGTTCGCGCGCCGCCTCCAGCACCACGACCCGGAAGCCTTGCCGTGTCAGCGCGAGCGCCGCCGTGAGGCCGCCGATGCCGGCGCCGGCGATGACGATGGTGCGCGAGCGTGTCACGGCCGCCTGTACGGCGGGCGTCAGACGACCTCCGGCTCGATGCTGCCGGCGTCGTTCAAGGCGCAGGAGGCGGGGCGCGCCTCCGCGGGACGGAGCTTTGCATCGAAGCGGTAGAGCGTCGAGCAATACGGGCAGATGAACTCGTCGCTGTCGCCCATGTCGCAGTAGATGTGCGGATGGTCGAACGGCGGCCGCGCCCCGACGCATTTGAACTTATGCGCGCCGATCTCGATCACCGGAATGCCGGCGTCGTTGTGGAAATGCGGGATGACGTGGTCGGCCATGAGCAGCGGCGTCCGATAGCGGTGTCCGATGGGGTTGATTCCGAAGCCGCACCATAGCGGGACGGGGCAGGGCTGCATAGCGCAGCCGGCAGCCCTGCGGCAAGCGCGGCGCGAATGGGGCAATTGCCAAGCCGTGGCCGCATTTCGCCGGTAAATGCCTGCCCGTCGAAGACGGGATGGGCGGCGGCAGGGCGGCGTTTCAACGGATGCACACGATTCTTGGTCGGCTCACCCTGGCGGTCGCGGCGTTGCTTGCGCTGGCGGCCGCCTTTGCCGTGCCGCAAGGATGGCATGCGGCGCGCCTGTGGGTGGCTGGCGACGACCCGGCGGCGGTGGCCGACGTGGCGCTCGATCGGGCGCTGACGCCGCAGGCCGTGTCACAGAAAATCAGAGAAGCATTGCGAAGCGGTGACGCGGAGCTGGCCGCAAGCTTCGTCGCCTTGGCGGAGGCGCGCGCCCTGCCGGTCTCGGCCGCTTTGCGGGCCGAGGTCGAAGCGGCGAATGCCTCCGGCGCGACGCAGATCGCACGGCGTTTCGCATCCGGTTTCCTCTCCGGCGAGCCCGAGGATGCCGCGAGCCTCGCCGGCACCGTCGCGGGCGATCTTTTCGTGTTCGGCGACATTCGCGACGTGGTGCGCCAGAGCGGGCATATCGCGCGCGGCGAGGAGGCGGACAGGGTGGTGCTCGCGCTCGCCTGTGCCGGGCTCGCGGTCACCGGCGTTACCTACGCGACGCTGGGCGGTGCCGCGCCCGCGCGCGCCGGTGTGTCGATCATCAAGGCGGCGGCGAAGACCGGCCGGATCAGCGCGCGTATGGGCGAAGCGTTGATGCGATCGGTGCGCGACGTTGCGGATTTCCGTGCGCTCGGAACGAAACTCGGTTCGTCATGGATGCAGCCGGCGACAGCCGTGCGCCTGACTCGCGACGCGGTGAAGGTGGAGAAGCTGCGCGATCTCGTGCGCGTCGGCGAAAACCTCGGCGCGGTGCAGGCGAAGATCGGCACGCGCGGCGCGATGGACGCGCTCAAGCTTGCCGACGGCCCGAAGGATGTGGAGAAATTCGCAAGGCTTGCGGCCTCCAAAGGGCCCACGACGCGCGCGGTTCTGAAAATTCTCGGCCGCGGCGCTATCGTGGCCGGCATGGGCCTGTTCCAGCTTGCGTCGTGGATGTTTTGGGCGCTGATGCTCGCCTTCGGCGCGTGCAGCGCCTTGAAGCGGGCCGTCGAGCGGTTGACCTTGTCCTTCATTCACCACAGAAAGCGCGCGGCGCTGCGTGCCTCGCCGAGCGCGGCCTGATCGGGAGAGTTCATTTTGAGTCCGGTTCCTCTTGCCGCCACGCGGCATGCGACCTTGCATTTCAATCACGGTCCGGTCGACATCGCCTATATCGACGAAGGCGAGGGCGAGCCGATCGTGCTCATCCACGGCTTCGCTTCCAACAAGGAGGTGAACTGGGTGCAGCCGAGCTGGCTCGGCACGCTGACGCGCGCCGGCCGCCGCGTGATCGCGCTCGACGATCGCGGGCACGGCGAATCCGGCAAGCTTTACGATCCGGACGCATACGACGTGCGTACGATGGGCGGCGACGTGACCGCGCTGCTCGATCATCTCGGCATCGAGCGGGCGGATGTCATGGGCTACTCGATGGGCGCGCGCATCACCGCCTTCCTCGCGCTCGATCATCCCGAGCGCGTGCGTTCCGCGATCCTTGGCGGTTTGGGCGTCAAGCTCGTGCACGGTGTCGGGCTTTCCGACAGTATCTCCGAAGATCTCGAGGCGCCGTCGATCGATGCGATCCAGGATCCGGTCGGCCGCATGTTCCGCGCCTTCGCGGAACAGACCCGATCGGACCTGAAGGCGCTGGCGGCTTGCTTGCGCGGCTCGCGGCAAACGCTGACGGAGGAGGAGGCGGCGTCGATCCGCGTTCCGGTTCTGATCGCGGTCGGCACGCGCGACGCCGTCGCCGGTTCCGGCTCCGATTTGGCGGCGTTGATGCCGGGATCGCAGAACCTCGATATTCCCGGTCGCGACCACATGCTTGCGGTTGGCGACCGGGTGTTTAAAAACGGCGTCGTCGAATTTCTCAATCAACGCCCGTAAGCCTCCACGCATGATGTCATCGCCGCAGTCGCGGACTGTCGACTTCCAGGGAAGCGACGGCAACCGCCTCGTTGCCGACGTTTTCGGCGAAGCCGGTGCGCCGGTCCTCCTCCTGCACGGTGCGGGGCAAACACGTCACGCCTGGCGCCGCAGCGCTGAGCAGTTGGCGCGCGCCGGGTGGACCGCCTATGCGCTCGATCAGCGCGGCCACGGCGATTCCGAATGGCATCCGACAGGCGCGTACGGCTTCCAGGATTTCGCGGACGATGCGCGTGCCGTGGCCGATGCGCTGGCGGCGCGGCACGGCCGCCGGCCGGCCGCCATCGGCGCGTCGCTCGGGGGATTGGCGAGCTTGCTTGTCGCCGGTTCCGCTGCCGAGGGCGATCCGCCGCTGTCATCCCTCGTCATGGTCGATATCACGCCGCGCGTCGACATCGAGGGCGTGAAGCGGGTTCGTGGCTTCATGCGCGAACACGCACGCGACGGTTTCGCCTCGGTCGATGAGGCTGCAGCCGCCGTCGCCGCGTATCTGCCGCATCGGCCGCGTCCGCGCTCCAACGACGGCCTGAAGCGCAACCTCCGGCGTGGCGACGACGGGCGCTGGCGCTGGCACTGGGACCCTCGGTTCCTGGAAGGGCCG
>JBDHSU010000079.1:0-20344 GCA_039808325.1 Variibacter sp.
TGAACGTGATCGATTCTCATAACTTGGAGCGGGATGCGGGCGGAAAACCGCTCCACACTTTTCCTCATCCCGCTCTATCGCGGATCGGTCAATTCGCGCAGCGCGCGCTCTTCGTCCGCGCTGAGCGGCAACGACGCCGAACGCTGGCGTCGCGCCGCGCCGAACGCGAAGCCGGCGCCGACGAAAAGCACCAGAAACGGCACGCCCCATAGCACCACGTTGTGCCAGGCGAAGCGCGGCTTGAGGAGCACGAACTCGCCATAACGGCTGACGAGAAAATCGAGGATTTGCTGGTCGCTGTCGCCGGCCTTCAGGCGCTCGCGCACCAGGAGGCGCAGGTCGCGCGCGAGCGGCGCGTCGGAATCGTCGATCGATTGATTCTGGCAGACCATGCAGCGCAGTTCGCGCGACAGTGCGCGCGCGCGCTCCTCGAGCGCATGATCGGCGAGCTGCTCATCCGGCTGCACCGCGCGCGCCGGCCCCATGGCCGCGCCGACGACGACCAGAAGCAGGAGCAGGACGCGCATCATACGGGCCTCATTCCGCCGGCTGCGGCGACAGCCGCGGGCGCGACGGTTTCGGCGCGCCGATGCGCAGTCGCCGGTCGGACAGCGACAATGCGCCGCCGAGCATCATGAGGACGGGCCCGAGCCAGATCAGCAGCACGAGCGGCTTGTGATAGATGCGCACCGCGATCGCGCCGTCCGGCTGCACGTCGCCCAGCGAAATGTAGATTTGGTTGAGCCCGCGCGTGACCAGCGCGGCCTCGGTGGTCGTCGCCTCGCGTGCCTGGAAAAGGCGCTTCGCCGGCCGCGCGGTGGCGATCGTCGCGCCGTTGCGCTTGATGGCGAACTTCGCGGCGAGCTCACGATAATTCGGCCCTTCGCCGGCCGCGATGCCTTCGTAGGTGAGATCATAATGGCGCAGGGAAATCGTCTCGCCCGGCTTCATGTTGGCGATCGCCTCGGCGCCCCACTGGGTCTCGCCGACCATGCCGAGAAGCGTCAGGCCGACGGCGAAATGCGCCAGCGCCGTCCCCCATGCCGAACGCGGCAAGCCGCCTGCGCGCGAGAGAGAGGCCTTGAGCGTGGTGCGTAGCAAAGCCATGCGCTCGGCAATGTCGGTCAGCGCCCCCGCCATGATGAAGACGGCGAGGCCGATGCCGAACGGCGCGAGGATCGGCCCGCCGCCCTCCCCCGCCACGGTCGCGGCGATGGCGAGAAGCGCCACGCCGAACGCCACGAGCAGACGCTGCGCCACGCCGGCGATGTCGCCGCGTTTCCACGCGAGCAGCGGACCGAACGGCATGGCGAAAAGGAGCGGCGCCAGAAGCGGACCGAACGTCAGCTCGAAGAACGGCGCGCCGACGGAGATCTTCGCGCCGGTGACGGCCTCGAGCGCGAGCGGATAAAGCGTGCCGATGAACACGGTCGCGCACGCGGCCGTCAGGAACAGGTTGTTGAGGACGAGCGCCCCCTCGCGCGAGATCGGCGCGAAAACGCCGCCCTGCTTCAGCACCGGCGCGCGCCAGGCAAAAAGGCACAGCGCGCCACCGATGAAGAAGGCGAGGATCGCCAGGATGAAGACGCCGCGCGTCGGATCGGTCGCGAAGGCGTGCACCGAGGTCAGAACGCCGGAGCGCACCAGGAACGTGCCGAGCAGCGACAGCGAAAAGGTGAGGATCGCGAGCAGGATCGTCCACACCTTCAGCGCCTCGCGCCGCTCCATGACGACGGCGGAATGCAGCAGTGCCGTGCCCGCGAGCCACGGCATCAGCGAGGCGTTCTCCACCGGATCCCAGAACCACCAACCGCCCCAACCGAGCTCGTAATAGGCCCAGTAGGAGCCCATCGCGATGCCGAGGGTGAGCGCGCACCAGGCGGCCAGGGTCCACGGGCGCACCCAGCGCGCCCACGCGGCGTCGGTGCGGCCTTCGATCAGCGCGGCGATGGCGAAGGAGAAGGAAATCGAGAAGCCGACATAGCCGAGATAGAGGAGCGGCGGATGGATCGCGAGGCCGAGATCCTGCAGCACCGGGTTGAGGTCGCGCCCCTCGAACGGCGCCGGAACGAGCCGCGTGAACGGATTGGAGGTGATCAGGATGAACAGATAGAACGCGGCCGCGATCGACGCCTGCACGCTCAGCACCATCGCCTTGAGCGAGCGCGGCAAGTTGCGGCCGAAGACCGACACCAGCGCGCCGAAGAACGCCAGGATCAACACCCACAGCAGCATCGAGCCTTCGTGGTTTCCCCACACGCCGGTGATCTTGTAGAGCAGCGGCTTCGCCGAATGCGAATTCTCGAAGACATTGAGCACCGAGAAATCCGACACGACGTAGCACGCCGTGAGTGCCGCGAAGGCAAGCCCGACGAACAGGAACTGCGCCGGCGCCGTCGCTTCGGCGACGCCGATCAGCACCGCGTCGCGCGTGCGCACGCCCCACGCCGGCACCACGATCTGAATGACCGCGAGCGCCAACGCCAGTACCAACGCGTAGTGGCCGATCTCGGGGATCACTGCGTCCGCCCTCCGCTCGACCCGGCTTTCTTGTCGTAGTCGTCCTTCCAGTGGCCCTGCTTCTTCAGCGCGTCGGCGACCTCCTTCGGCATGTACTTTTCGTCATGCTTGGCAAGCACGCTGTCCGCCTTGAAGTGGCCCGCATTGTCGAGCGCGCCCTCCGCGATCACGCCCTGCCCTTCGCGGAACAGGTCCGGCAGGATGCCGTGATAGGTCACCGGCACCGTCTCGTTGCCGTCGGTGACCTCGAAACGCACGTCGAGCTTGTCCGAGCGCACGATGCTGCCTTCCTTGACGAGGCCGCCGAGACGCACGCGCGAACCCGGCGCCAAATGCTTCGCGACGATCTCGGTCGGCGAGTGAAAGAACACGATCGAATCCTTCAGCGCGTTCAGGATCAGTCCCGCCGCGAGCGCAACCACGCCGACGGAACAAGCGATCAGAACAAGGCGCCGCTTCTTGCGTGTCATAACGTCAGTCTACCCTATTCGCTCAACTGCAGCGTCTTCGCCAGTTCGTCGACGCGCCGCAGCTTGTCCGCGTCGGCGGCGAGCGCCTTGCGTGCGCCGGCGAGGCTCGCTTTCGCCTTGTCGCGGTCGCCGAGCACGCCATAAGCGCGGATCAGCTTCAGCCAGTCGTCCACGTCGCCGCCGTCCTTCTCCAGCCGTTCCGCCAGGCGCGCGACCATGCCCTGGATCATGGCATTGCGCTGGTCGGGCGAGAGTTGCTCCGCCGCCGCGACGTCCTTCGCGCTCGGGCCGGCGCCCGCCGGTTGGCGGACCCGTGCCAGGGCTTGCTCGACAAGCCCTTTCCAGCGCGCGTCCGCGGGCGCGTCGGCAAGCAGGGCCTGCCAGAGCTTTTCGGCATCCTCGCGGCGGCCGTCCTGCTCGGCGGCGAGGCCGAGGAAATAGCGCGCCCGCGTCTCCTTGCCGTCGAGCGCGAGGCTGCGGTCGAACGACGCCTTCGCCTCCGCGGTCACGACGCCGTCCGCGGCGGCGACGAGCGCTTCGCCCAAATCCGCTTCACGCGCCGCCGTCGTGCCCTCGATGCGCAGCACGTTGCGCCGCGCCTTCACGGCGTCGTCGAACCGGCCGAGCCGCATATAGACAGGGGCGAGCACCTCCCACCCCCGCGCATCGTCCGGCTTGCTCGCCAGGTGACGCTCGACTTCCGCGACCAGCGCCGTGATCGGCCGCTTGTCGGCGGGCCCGCCGTTGCGCGCCGCCAAGGGTTCGCCCGGGATGAGCGGCGAGCCGATCGCGAGATAGAAACCCATCGCGCCCGCCGGCAGAGCAAGAAGCGCCGCGATCATCACGGCGCGGCGACGCCAGACGCTGGCCGGCCGGCCGGAGGTCGCGCGGGCCGCTTTGGCAGCGGCGAGAAGCCGCCGCCCGACCTCGGCGCGCGCGGCCTCGGCCTCGGCCGGCGCAAGCCGCGACGCGCGCCTGTCACGCTCGATCTCGTCCAATTGGTCCCGGTATACGGCGACGTCGGCGCCGGCACCGGTTCCGGCCGGCGCGGCCTGCCGGCTGAGCGGCCAGAGCACGGCGAAAACCGCCGCGAAGGTCATCAATGCCAGAACGAGCCAGAGAGTCATGCGCCGACCGAACGAGCGGGCCTCGGCCGCACGAGCCGCGCCCGGAAAAGACGCGGCAAGGCGTGGCACGACCCCGACCGCGATGCAAGGACGGCGGCACGGTTGACGGCCGAATGCCGGGCGCGGCCGAATACCGCATACGGCGCGGCGAAGAAAATCGGCGAGGTCAGGCTTGCGCCGCGCGCGGCTCTCCCGCAATTGTGATCGCACGCGACAATTGGGCGGCATATTCGCTGCCGAAGACCTTGGCGGCGAAGCGCACGGCCGCCTCGGCCTGCGCACGGCGATACCGTCGCTCCTGCGACGGCGCGTCGCGCAGCGCATCGATCAGCGCCGGCGCGGCGCGCTCGATATACCGCTGCAACTCGAGATGCACCTCGCGCGAAATCTGGTTGACGGCGAGTTCGTTGGCGAAGCTGCGCGATGCGATGACGAAGGTCAGCCGCGCCTCCGCGTCGGCGACATCGATCTCGTTCGGGCCGGCCTTCGACAGCGCCTCATGTCCCTGCGGCGCGCGCAGGAGCCGGCGCACGAGCGCCGGCATCGGCTGGATTTCCCGCTGCAGCAATTCCGCGACCTCGCCACGGAGGGCGTGGAACTCGCGGCTCCAGGCGGAATCGCGCGACAGGTCGAGCTCGGTCTGCACCCCCCTGATGCCATCGCGAAGCCGGCGCAATGCATATACCGCATCCGCAATACGGTTCTCTTTCAGCCTGCGGCGCAGATCGGCGACGAACAGATGCAGCTCACCGAGGATCAGGCTCACGGCCGGCGCCAGCGGCGCCTGCGCGACGCGGATGGCCATGTCGCTCGCGGCCGACATCACCGCGAGGCGGATCAGTTGCGTTTCGTTCTGCAACCGACCCTTGAGCATGACGAGCGTGAAGGGAAGGATTTCCGGGTTCGCGTGCGTCATCGTCATCAGGCGGACCAGAAGCTGCTCGGCCTGCGCCCCGGTCAGATTGGCGATCCGCTCCGGAAGATGATGCGAAAAATCCGCCAGCCGGTCGCGGTTGCGTAAAATGACGAGCAGTTCGCGCACGTCGAGAAGGCCGCGAAGCGTGCCCGTCTGCGCCGCCGCGCGCCGGCGTCCTTTCTCGTCGGTGTCGAGCCTCTCGAGAAGATTGGAGATCGCCTGCGCGACGTAATCTTGGAAGTTGCGGGCGAGCTGCGCCGCGTGCGGCAGGTCCGGGGCGAGCAGCGCCGCATTCGCTTGCGCGCGATAGATGCGCGCAGGCTCGCGCACGAGATCACGGCCGATCCAGTTCCACAACGGCGTCAGCGAGGCGCGCGCAATGAGGCCGGGCGGCAGCGTCGGCGCGTTATGCGAGGTCAGGAACGGCGTGAGCGGCTCGAAGAACATCCGGGCCGGACTTGCTGTTCGCGGCGGCCTGCACGCCATCGTCGGAATGGCGGGCCGCAGCCTTTCGAGGATGAGATTGACGGCCGGGATGTGCTCGCCCCTCAGCAGCGCGCGCTCGAGCGTCGCCACCAGGGAAGCCTGCGTTTCCGGCGGCAACCCGCCGAGATACGCATGCAGACGCTCGACCGGCAGCGCTTCGCTCGCCATCTCCGCTTCCACCGGACCCACTGACCGCTTTCCAGATAGCGCGGCGATGGTTAACGGGGGGTTTTCTCCCCCTGCGCCGGCGCTTACCCGGCCGGAAGGACGAGCTCGGCGCGCAGCCCGCCGAGCGGCGCCGCGCCAAGCGTCAGCGACCCGCGATAGAGATCGGCCAGTTCGGACACGATGGAAAGGCCGAGGCCGGACCCCGGCTTCGTTTCGTCGAGGCGCTGGCCGCGGCGGGAGACCTGCTCGCGCTCGCTCGGCGACAGTCCCGGCCCGTCGTCGTCGACGATGATGCGCACCGACGGGGCGGCCCCCGCCTCGCGCGTTTGCCGCGACGCCTCCGCCGCGACCGTGACGCTGACGCGCGTCTGCGCCCACTTGCAGGCATTGTCGACGAGATTGCCGACCATCTCCTCGAGGTCCTGCTGCTCGCCCTGGAAGCGCGCGTTCTGCGGCGCATCCACGACGATCGAAACGGCGCGGTCGTGATGGATCTTCTCCATGGTCCGCGCCAGTGCGGTCACGACCGGCGCGATGTCCGTCACGGTTCCGACCACGGTCAGCCGCGCCGCGAGCCGCGCGCGCTCCAGATGCCGCGCCACCTGATCGCGCATGATGTCGATCTGTTCGCGCACCTTGGCGGCGAGCGGATCGTCCGGCCGCGCGACCGCCTCGTTCATCATCACGGAGAGCGGCGTCTTCAGCGCGTGCGCGAGATTGCCGACATGCGTGCGCGCGCGCTCGACGATCGCGCGGTTGGCCTCGATGAGGGCGTTGGTCTCGCGCGCCAGCGGGGCGATCTCTTCCGGGAAATTTCCCTGCAGGCGTTCCGCGCGCCCGGAGCGGATGGCGGCGAGGCTCTCGGAGATGCGCTTGAGCGGCGCGAGGCCGAAGCGCACCTGGAACATCGTCGTGAGCAGAAGCACCAGCGCAAGGATCAGGAACGTCAGCACCAGCCAGCCGTCGAAGCCGCGCGTCTCCTCGTCGATCTCGGTCGCGTCGCCGGCGATGGCGATGAGGAAGCGCCCGTCGTCCCCGAGGTCGATCGTGCGCTCCGCGATGCGCAGGCGCTGATCCTCCGGCCCGCGCGCATAGGCTTGGCGCACGCCTTCCGGCCCCGGCTGAACGCCCGCGTCGGCGAGTTTCGGCAAGGTCGAATCCCACAGCGACCGCGAGGCGCGGATTTCCGGCTTGCCGCCGTCGAGCCGGGTGACCTGCCAGTACCACCCCGACAGCGGCAGTTCGAACAGCGGCTCGCCGAGGCTTTGCGGGAACTTCTCGGCGGATTCGTCCGGCGAGGCGACGTCGGCCACCAGCGTCTTGAGATAGACGCCGAGCCGGCGGTCGAACGCGCGCTCCACCGTCTCGCGATAGAGCGACGAAAGCACGATGCCGGTGATGACGAGGATGGCGACGGTCCAGGCGGTGGCCGTCAGGAACAGCCGCAGCGCGAGTGAATTAGCGCGCATCGTTGGGGGGAGTGAGGAGATAGCCGAGGCCGCGCACGGTCTGGATCACGTCGACGCCGAGCTTCTTGCGGATGCGGCCGACGAACACCTCGATCGTATTCGAGTCGCGGTCGAAATCCTGGTCGTAGAGATGCTCGACCAGTTCGGTCCGCGAGACGACGCGGCCGGTGTGGTGCATCAGGTAGGACAGCAGACGATATTCATGCGACGTGAGCTTCACCGCGACGCCGTCGACGCTGACGCGGCCGTTGCGCGTGTCGAGGCGCACCGGCCCGCAGGAGAACTCGCTCTTGGCATGCCCGGCGGAGCGCCGCAGCAGCGCGCGCATGCGCGCCAGTACTTCCTCGAGCTGAAACGGCTTCGCGACGTAGTCGTCGGCGCCGGCGTCGAAGCCCTGCACCTTGTCGCTCCAGCGATCGCGCGCGGTGAGGATGAGGACCGGCATCGAGCGCCCCGCGCGCCGCCATGCCTCGAGCACGGAGATGCCGTCCATCTTCGGCAGGCCGATATCGAGGATCACGGCGTCGTAGGGCTCGGTCTCGCCGAGATAGTGGCCCTCCTCGCCGTCGAAGGCCCTGTCGACCACGTAGCCCGCGTCGATCAGCGCGGCGGCGAGCTGGCGGTTGAGGTCGGGATCATCTTCAATAACGAGTAGACGCAAAGCTTCCCCTCGAAGTCACCGCGCCGCCAGGAATTTTCCGCTCAGGGCATCGATGGCGACCCGCGTTACTTTGCCATCCCGCGCGAGAACTGTCAGCACATAGCGAAGGCTTCCGTGGTCGCCTTCGCAGAGCCGCGCCCGCACCACGTCGCCGCCATAGCGTTTTTTGGCGATTCGAATCGCGCGGGCCGCATGCATCGCGCGGTGGCTGGCCAGCGCCGCCCGCCGCTGCTCCTGCGTCAGGCATCGCTTCGATTCGGCTGCGATCGAGGCCGTCCAAGGCGCCTGCGCCAGAAGCAACACGGCGAGGAAGAGAAACATCTGCACCATGCATCGGCCTTAGGTCAGGGAAAATGAATTGTCGATGAATGGCCAGCCGCGCCAGGGAACATCCCATCACGAAATGGTGCGCCGCCGGACATGGAGCCTCAAAACCCGCGAAACGTCGCAAATTCGGCAAGCGGCGCGCGCGGCGAAACCCAGCCGTTGATCGCGGCATGCGGGTCGGCATGCCCCAGGGCCATGCCGCAGAAAAGAATGTGTTCGGGAGGAAACCCGAGGAAGGCGGCAAGCGTCTTATGCCAGAAGGTCCAGGCTTCTTGCGGGCATGTATGCAGACCATGGCTGCGCGCGAGCAGCATCACCGTTTGAAGATACATGCCGACGTCCGCCCATTGCGGCGGCCCGAGGCTGCGGTCGAGCGTGAAGAAAAGGCCGACCGGCGCGTCGAAAAGAAGGTAGTTGCGGCGATATTGCCGGCGGCGCCCCTCCTTGTCGTCGCGCGGCACGCCGATCGAGCGATAGAGCAGTTCGCCGACGGCACGGCGGCGGGTATTGTACGGCTCCTTCAGGCCAGGAGGGTAAATCGCATATTCGGCGCCGTCGCCGAAGATGTGCTCCTCGGCGCGGACGGCGATCTCCGCCCTGAGCCGCGCGAGCGGCTCGCCCGACACCGCGTGCACGAGCCACGGTTGAATATTGCCTCCGGACGGCGCGCGCGCCGCGCGCTCGACGATGTCGCGCACGACGGATTCGGGAACGGGCGTGTCGAGAAACGCCCGGCAGCTATAGCGGCTCCCCACCGCCTCTTGCACATCCATTCCCGACCTCCATGCCTCGCGCACGAGGACTGGCATGAAGTGCGGCTGCGGCACAAGCACCCGGGAATTCGCCGCCGCGCGCGGGCAATCGGCTCACGCCTTTCGCTTGACCACCGCGCGCACCGCCTGCCCGACGAGCGAGGGCACGGCCGTTCCGGTGAGCGCGGCCTGGTTCTCGCGGCTCTGGCTCGTCACGTAGACGCCGAGAACGCCGAAGCGCGCCGCGAAATAGGCCATGAGCAACCCGGAAAGGTTGACGAGGCCGTTGATGCCGATCTCGTGTCCGGTCCACAGGGCGTGCAGCAGCGTAACCACGAAGGCGGGGCACTCGAACATCGACAGTTCGAGCGCATAGAGCGGGCGCCACCAGCGTTGCAGGGCGTCGCCGCTCGCCGCTTCCGCCCGCATCGTCTCGCCGATCTCGGTCACTTGCGCCTTGCCGATGTCGGCCAGCGCCGCCAGCCATTTGTCCTCGGCCGCCCGCGCGATGGCCGCCGCACCGATGGGGTCGGATTTGGCGATCGCCGCATTGACGGCCTCCGGCGTCGCCTCGGCGGCGCCGAAAGCATCCGCGACGATCTTGCCCGCGGCCGCTCCCAAAGGGCCGCCGAGCGCCTCGCCGAGCAGCGGCGCGCCGAGCTTGATCAGGGGGGTGACGAGATCGGTCCAGTCCATCATGTCCTCCAAAGCATTGCGTCGATGTCATCGCATCGAGGCGGACGTCACCGGCGTCTGCTGCCGGCGCCTTTGCCGCCATCGCCAGAACAGCCACACCGCGATCGCAAGCAGCGCCGCGCAGGCGAGGATCGCCGCGATCACGATCGGAGCCGCGCCGTTGTGGTGCGCCTGCTGCGCGGCCGCGGTGCCGGCCGCGATGGCGCCGCCGGTGGCCGTCCGTTGCGCCGTCTTGTTGACCGGAACGACGGCCTTTCCGGCCGGCTGCGCGGGTGCTCGTCGCGATGTATCGGATGCCGCGCTCGACGCCATCGCCAGCGCCGCCGCCCTGACGTCGGCCACGCGGCGGCTCCAGCCCGTGCCGAACACCGGCCAGGTCTTGAGCCGCCGGAGAAAGGCGAGCCGTTCGTCGCACAGCGCCGCGACCAGGGCGCGCGCATCGCCGGCCCGGATCGCGGCCAATGCCGCGTCGTCGATCGTCGAAGACGCAGGCCGCCCCGCGATCGCACACAGCACGCGCGCGGCCCGCGACGGCCCCGAGTTCACGCCATAGTCGAACGCCGCGTAGTCGAGGCCGCGCGGCAGCTCGTCGCAACGCAGAATGTCCCAATAGCGCGTGCGATAGATCGCTTTCGCCTGCGCGAGAGTGAGGCCGCGCACGTCCTGCGCGGTCGCGTCCGGCTTCACGTAGCGGCGGACATCCGCGAGCGTGATTCCGAAGTTCGTCGGACCGCCCGGATCGGACGGATGGTCGCTATAGCCGCCCTCGTGCTTGAGCAGACGCCGCAGCGCGTCGTCATAGGTCGATACAGCCATCGATGCCTCATAAAAAAACCGCCGCGAGGGCGACGGCGAACGGGACGGAGATGCGCTTTACTCTCGTAAGCCGGCATCGCCGGCGTGGACGTGGCGCAACCGGAATGCCGCGGACGTTCAGTTGAGATGGTCGAGCGTCGCTTCCACCGGCATGCCGCGCCCGGCGGTGGCCGACATCTGCGCGACGCGCACCGTCAGCTCCGTCTGCGGCATGGAGAAATCGGCGATCTCGTCCGCCAGCGGGTAGAGAATGTCGCTCGTCTCGCCGGTCAGCGTACGCACCGCGCCGGAACCGGACAGGATGTCGACCTCGTAGGCTTCGCGGGCTTCGCCGAGCGGAACCTCGCCGGCGCCCCAGCCGTCGCCGTCGACGCGCGTGCGGCGCACGAAGGAGATGCGTATCCCCTCCTCCGTCCGCCGGCCGCGTACATGCACGGGCGACAGCGGACGCAGCGCCGTCGCCCCGGGTGTCGCGGCAAGCGTCACCGCCATCGGGTCGCCGTGATCGAGTCCCGCCGGCACGACGCGCAGTTGCAGCGGCCGCGCCAGCGCATCGAGCCCTTGCGCGACAGGCAAGACGAAATCGTCGAGCAGAACGAACGGCGCGCCCGCCGGCGCCGGATCGCCCATCGCCCATTCGCTCCCCGCCTGGCCGCGCAGCAGCCGCGACACGTCGTAAGTGCGTTCCGCCGTGAGCACCGCGCTGGCGAACTGCAGCACCTCCCACGCCCCGTCCGGCCGCCGCACCGCCGCGGCATTGCCGCCGCCGAGCACCGCGAGATCCGAGAGCGAAGCGAGTGCGCCGCCATAGAGCCGCACGCGAAAGCGCGTGGCGCCGTCCCAGCGCGACGTCGGCCCGCGCGGCAGCGGGTCGAGCGTCTCGCCGATCACGTTGGGAACGAGCGCGATCGCCGCGACTTCGAAGCTCGCCCCGTCGATGGAACGCCAGACCGCCACCGGTCCTGACCACGGCGAGGCGAACACGGCGGCGCGCAACAGCGTATCGCCACTGTCGCCGGGAAGCCGCGGCAGCTCCATCAACGCGGCGAGCACCGGCCCCCGCGCGGGGGGAATGTCCGGGCGCGGGCGCTGCGCCGGCGGAAGCGGCACCGCGAAGACGCCGGGATCGATGGCGCGTCCCTTGATCGCGCGACCCTCGGTGTCGACGATTTCGCGGACCTCGATCAGTCGGCTCAATCCACCCGCGTTCACGGTCACGATATCGCCGACCGCCAGCCGCAGCAGGCTCGGCGGCAGCGTAAAATCCGCGCGCTCGCGCCCGACCCACAGGTCCTGCAACCAGACGTCCGCGCGCCGTGTCGCGGCGACCGCGTCGGTGACGACGGCGAGCTCGGCGTGAGAGCTGCGCGTGCTGCCGCCGACGAGGCGGCGCGACGTCGCGGCGGAACGGCGATAGTCGGCGCCGGCGACGGTGAAGCCGATCGAGGCTTGACGCGGCAGTTCGGTCTCCTGCGCCCGCACGCTTCGCAGCGGCGCGCCCTCATCCGGAAGAACGAGGCCGTCCTCGTCGAGCGTCAAGACCGGGCGTCCGCCGCGCGGCTGGAACCGCAGCACCGCTCCGTCCTCATGCGCGTCGAACGCGTAGGCGAGCGCCAGCGGCTCGATCGCCGCGCGCGGCGCCATCGGCCGGTCGAGCACGTAGCCTTCGACGCTCTCGCGCAAGTCCTCGCTGACCCCGTTGCCGATGCCGGCATCGGACAGGATCGCGGCGACCAGCGCGTCGAGCGGCGCCGCGCCCAATCGTCCGGTGAGCCAATGGCCCGTCTCCCAGTTGCCGCCGTCGCTCCATACGTCGCGCGCCGCGGGAAAAATCGGATAAGGGCGTGCGTCCCAGGTCCAGAGATGGATCGCATCGGCGGCGATCATCCGTCCGCCGTAAAGCGCCGACACCGGGTTGCGCTCCAGCGTCGCGCCCAGGGCCGGATCGAACGCGGTCAGCACCGCTTCGAGATAGCGGCGCTGGATGAGATCGTCGCGCCCGCCGTTGGAGAAATACGGCACGCCGGACTCCGCCGACTTCGCGTCGGGAAAGACGCTCGGCTGGTTGGCGCCCTTGTCGACCGCCGGACAGCCCACCTCGGTCAACCAGATCGGCTTCGATTGCGGCACCCACGGCGTCGGCGCGGTTTCCGTGCCGTTGGTGCGCGGACGATGCGGCTCGCGCCACCAGTTCCAAAGGTCCTTGACGCGGAACATCCACGACTTGCCGAAAGCGCCGTCCGTGATCGCGCTGCGCGTTTGCGCGGCGCGTGCGGCGTCATCCGCATAGAACCAGTCGTAGGCTTCGCCGCCGGCGAGGTTGCCCGCGAGGTAGGCGCGATCGTAGATCGTCTCGCTCAAGGCACGGTCGGCATGATCGGCGGAATCGCGCCAGTCCGACAGCGGCGCGTAGTAATCGATGCCGATGGCGTCGATCCCGGCCGAAGCCCATACGGCATCGAGCGGAAAGCCGACCTCCGACGCCGCGGCATCGGCGACATGCGCGCCGTATTCCGTCCAGTCCGCGGCATAGGTGACGATCGTCTCCTCGCCGACGATGCCCTTCACGTCGACGGCGAGCGCCGCCAGCGCATCCGCCGCCGGATAGGCGCCGGGCGCGGCGCGCACGCGAGTCAGCGCCTTGAGCTCGGAGCCGATGACGAAAGCATCGACGCCGCCCGCGGCGACGGCGAGGTTGGCGTAGTGCAGGACCATGCGGCGCAGCGTCCATTCCGCCGGCCCCGCGTAACTCACCTGCCCGCCGGCGATGCTGAAGTCGCCGGGCGCCGCCGCGCCGAAGAACGCCGCCACCTGCGCCGCGGCCTCCTCCGTCGCGTCGACCGTCCCCGGCCGGCCGGGCGCGGGATCGCAAGTGATCCGCCCGCGCCAGGGATACGGCGGCTGCGCGTCTTCCCCGCTCCAGGGGTCGGGCAGCGTGTTGCCGGCGGGGATGTCCATCATCACGAACGGATAGAGCGTGACCTTGAGGCCGCGCGCCTTCAGCGCGGCGATCGCCGCCGCGACGCTTGCGTCCGACGGCGTGCCGCCGAACGCGGGGCGCTCATCGACCGCGGACACGAGATGCGCGCCGCCGCGACCGAGGCCGGCGGCCGACCAGACGGCGCCGTGCGTTTCCTTGCTGCGGTTCTCGACGCCCGGCATCAATTGGCAATGCGCCGCGCGCAGGTCGGTGCCGAACCATGACGCGACGAGCGCGACGCGTTCGAGGTTCGGACAAAGCGCCTGCAATTCGTCGATCGACGCCTCGAAATCCGATGCGGCGTAGCTCACATGCCGGTTCTCCGATGCCGACTGGCCGGGCCCCAGCGCGCGCACGACGGTCTTCGGCAGATAGCCGAACTCCGTCGTGCCGGGGATGAGCGTCACCGCGCGCAGCATGCGCTCGAGCGCGCCGAGCGGCCGCGTCACCTCGAACGAAAGCTGCGGGATACGGTTGCCGAATTTTTCCAGCGGCAACCGCTCGAACACGATGTAGGCGAGGCCGCGATAGGCCGGCGCATTGGCGGCGCCGTCTTTCGCGACGATCAAGGGGTCCGGCTCCTGCGTCTCGTCGCCGCGGTGGAAGCGCCAGGTGACGCCGTCGAGATCGAGCAGCTTGCCGTCCGCCCAGACGCGCGCGACATGCCCGACCGGCCCCTCGCAAAGGCCGACCGCGAAATTCGCGAAATAACTGTAGGTCGTCGTTGTATTCTTGGGCCCGAGCCCCTTGCCGCCGATCGCATCGTTGTTCTTCTTGGCGACGACCTCTTCGAGCTGCGTCGCCCAGATCACTTGGCCGGAAAGGCGCGCGCGCCCGTAAAGCCGCGGGATCGGAGCGCCTTCGCTCGAGGTCATCACGTCGAGATCGGCGAGACGCGGCCCTTCGATCGAGCGCCCGCCGCCGAGCAGCGCATGGTCGATGAAGTTGCCCGCGAGCGCCCCGGCAAGACGCCCGAACAGCGCGCCCGCCGGCCCGAACAACGCATTGCCGGCGGCGGAACCCGCGACGGAAAGAAGAAGAGCGGCCATGATTATGCGTCCAACACACCGCGAAAACGGAAAGCGAAAGCGAGGCGGCGTCGCCACCAGGGACTGAGCGCCACCTCGGCGACGGCGGCGCCGTCATGCGCGTGGACCATCGTCGCGCGCGTCGTCAGGATGGCGGCGTGCTTCGCCGCGAGGCCGGCACGCCAGCGAAACAGCACAACGTCGCCGGCGTCGGCCGTCTCCTTGCCGATGACCGCGAGATGCCGCGCCGCCGCCTGCGCCAGCGGCTCGTCGACCGCGGCCTCCGCCCAGTCGGGCGTGTAAGGCGGCACGCGCTCCGGCTCGGCGCCATGCAGCGCGCGGAAAACGCCGCGCACGAGCCCGAGGCAATCGCAGCCGACGCCCTTGAGCGACGCCTGATGCCGATACGGCGTGCCGAGCCAGGCGCGCGCCGCCGCGACGATCGCCGCGCGGCGATGCGAAATGACCGTCATGCGCCGAGACCCATGCTCGTGCCGTCGTGTCCGGGTTCGCCGGGCACCGGCACCTGAATGAGGAAGTCGTTGCCGGGAATGGCGGGGAAGCCGCGGAAGTTGACGCCGTTGGCGAAGCGGTCGCGACAGGTCGCGAAACGCTTGTCGCATCCGGCCGTCACCGCGAACGTGTCGCCGGCGGCGATCGGCTGCGGCATCGCTTGCCAAAGGTCGATCGAGGCGACGCCATCCGCGATGCGGTGTGTCTTCACCTCCATCGCGGCGCCGGCATTGACGCCGGACGCCCATGTCAGCTTGCCGCCGTCGAACCATCCGTCCGCGAAGTCCGACAGTCCCGAGGCCGTGAACGCGCCGGCGGCCGTCACCGCGAGCACCGCGCCCGCCCCACGATAAGCGGGTGACGCGAGATCGACCGTGCAACGCGCGTCGCCGAAATCCGCATCGCAGGCGGACGTATAGAGGCGGCCGCTTTCCTCCTGCAGCCGATGCGCCAGCGAGCGCAGTTCCGCGGTGAAACCGCCGCCCTCGCGCCGCACCTCGCCGAGAACGCCGCACGCGAGCAGCACGCGCAGCGCCGGCTCGCTCCAGTCCACGAGATGCACCGAAATGCCGGCGGCATCGTAGCGGCCGGCCGCGAGGTCGGCTTCGTTGAGCGTGTCCGACGCCAGCGCGCCGGAAATCTCCGCGCCCGCGACCGCGAGGCCGAGCTGCTGCGTCGCCTCCGACGCGGCGACGCCGGTGCGCGCCCGGCAGGTGACGCCGTCGAGCACGATATCCTCGTCGTGGTCGGTAAAGCCCTGCACCGCGCCGTCGCGGCGCGTCACCACGAAGCAGCGGGCGAGCGTCGTCGCGCCGCCGTCGAGCTTCGCCTGCAACGCGGGGGGAATGGTTCTCACGGCTTGATCTCCACCAGAGGGATGTGCGGGATCGCGCCCGCCGCGAAGGCGGAGAGATCGGCCTCGAGATAATCGGTGTCGAAGCGCACCGGCACGTCGAACAGGAAGCCCGCGGTGACGGCCGCGTCCGCCGCCGGGACATGCCCGGCGAGGAACGTCACCAGGCCCGCCGCCGCATCGA
Source organism: Variibacter sp. (assembly GCA_039808325.1). Lineage (GTDB taxonomy): Bacteria > Pseudomonadota > Alphaproteobacteria > Rhizobiales > Xanthobacteraceae > JAFKKS01. Next base: position 15,967 of record JBDHSU010000079.1, read on the forward strand.
GGGAGAAGGCGACGCCTTCCTCCTGCTCGACGCCGGCGACCGCGACACGCACGCTCCCGGCGACGGGCTTCGCGATCGGGCGGATGTAAGGCGCATGCACGCCGCCATAGGTCTTGCTCAGCGCGAACGTCGCGTTCGTCCCGTCGCCGACGCCGATGGGTTGGTCGAGCGCGCTCGCCGCCGCGCTCGGCGCGCCGGAGGAATGGTCGAGCCGGTCGCGCCAGCGAAAGCCGTAAAGCCGGCCGCGCCGCTCCTCGAAGAAGGCGAGCACGGCTGAAAGCGCATCGAGCGACTTGACGCCGTAGCCGGCGTCGTAGCGCCGCCGCGAATGCGCCCAGCGCGCATTGCGCTCCTCGCGCCCCGAGCCGAGCGCGACCACATCGGTCTTGCGCTCCGGCCCGCCGGCGCTGCGCAGCGCGATGTCGAGCGGAAACAGAACTTCATGGAAGGCGGCGGACATTGCGGCTCCCGTATCGAGGTCGTCAGAGGCTGCGCTGCCCACGCGCGACGGCGCGGGCGATGAGGCCGGAGACATAGGTTTCCGAACGCCGGAAGCTTTCCGCGTCGGGCGTCGCGATATGGACGGTGATCGAGGCGGCGGCCGGCGCGGTGTCCGCCGCGACGCCGAGCTTGCCGTCGGCGCCGCGCGCAAGCGGCAGGATCGCTTCCGGGCCGGCCTCGCCGGCGAGCCCGACGCCGCGTCCGCCAAGCGGGAAGTAAGCCGGGGATGCGATCACGCCGCCGGTCGCGAACGGCGTCACGGCCGCGCCCGTGCCGCCGGCGAGGCCGCTGAGAAGCTTCTCGAAGCCGCCGGCCAGCGCCTGCGTCAGCGGCTTGAACGCCATCTTGAGCGCGAGATCCGAAAGCCGCAGCCCCAGCGATTTGAGAATGTCGTCGAACTGCTTGCCGCTCGTCGCCGCGCTCGCGAACGCCGAACTCATCGCGCGGGCAAAGCTGTTGGCGCCGATCTCCAGGTCGCGCTGGCGCAGCGCCAGGGCGTCGAGCGTTTGCGCCAAGCCGCCGCCGGTCGTGTCGTCAATTGCCATGTCCGGGTCCAACCTGATGGAGTGGAGAGGAATGCCTGTCGGGAAAGCGCCGCAGCAGCGCGTCGAGATCGCGGCGCGCGAACGGCGCGACGCCACCACCCAGCGCTTGCGCGGCGGCGGCAAGTTCGCGCGGCGTCATGCGCCAAAAGGCGTCGGGTGAAAGACGCAGCACGCCAAGCCCGAATCCTATCGCCTGCGTCCAGGGGAAGGCGGCAGCGTCTATCCGCTGCGCTCCCTGGCCATCGGAGGGCGCGCGGATTCGACCTCCCCGCCTTCGCCGAACGTTGCCTGCAGCAACGCGACGGCGATGCGCGCATAGCCGGCCGCGCCGCCCGGCGTCTCCATGCGCGCCACGGCATCGTCGGTGAAAGCCTCGCCGGCGCCACGCAATCCGGCGCCGATGATGCGGATGAGGTCGCGCGCGGCGAGCCGCCCGCTGCCGAAACGCTCTGCCAGCGCCACGAGGTTGTCGGCGCCGAACGCGGATTCGAGCTCCGCGAGCGCGCCGAGCGTGAGCACGAGCTTGCGCCGCGCGCCGCCGATCTCGGCTTCGATTTCACCGCGATGGGAATTCGCCATGTCCGCCTCTCAAGCCGCGGTAAACGTCAACGCGCCCGCCGACTCGAGCGCCACTTCGTAGGTGACTTCACCGTCGTGCTCGCCGGCGAATTCGAGGCTGGCGATCTGGAACGCGCCCTCGACCGTGCCGAAATCGGGAATGACGATCTGCATTCCCTTCACCGCGCCGTCGAAGAACATCTGGCGCACCAGCGCGTCCGACGCCGCGTCCTTGAACAGGCCGCGCCCGGCGACCGAGGCGCGCTTGACGCCGGCGCCCTCGAGGAGCTCGCGCCAGCGCCCGGCGGATTCCGCGTGCGTCACGTCGACGGTCTCGGCGTTGAACGCGAGCCGCCGCGTGCGCAATCCGGCAACGGTGACGAAGCCGGCGCCGTCCGCGAGCTTGAGAAGCAGGTCCTTGCCTTTCTGGGCAGTCATGGTGTGGTTCCTGTGCGAGAAGAATCCGATTTTCAGAGCGGCTCGGTGACGGCGCGAAAGCGGACCAGTCCGTGATAGGTGCGCCCATCCGCCTCGCGCCGCACGTCGGCGAGCGAGAAGCGCAGGTTGACGAGCGCGTGGCCGTCGAGCGCGAGCAGCACGTCGTCGAGCGCCTGCGTCAGCGCCGCGACGACCAGATGCGCCTCGCGGTGCCCGCCCTGTCGCGACCAGGCATGCAGCGTCAGCCGATGCTCCTCGCCGGCTTCCGTTCCGGTCGAGAAGTCGGCGGTTCTCGCTTCGCCGAGCGTGACGTAAGGAAACGCCGCGCCGCGCGGCGGCGCGTCATAGATCTTCGGCCCGCCGAGCACGGCGGTAAGCGGCGCATGCGCGACAAGCGCGTCGTGAACGGCGGCGCGCAGCGCCACGGCGGATGAGGACATGGAATTTTCCGGATGACAGGGGATGAAATCGGTCCGTCACCCCGAGGTGCGGGGCGGGCTTTGCGCCAAGCCTCGAACGGCGACGGCCACGGTCATGAGAGAGACGGCCGCGCATCCTTCGAGGCTCGCCAACTCGGTTGGCTCGCACCTCAGGATGACGGAGAGAGAGACGCGCTAGTCGATCCGCTCTCTGGCTTCGATCAGCATGAATCGCGCTTGCGGATCGGCGGCGCGCACCGACACGACATCGAAGATCCGCGCGCCAAGGCGAAAGCGATGCCGCGTCGTGATAGCGACGCCGCCGCGGATGGTGATGCGATGCGTCACGCTCGCGCCGGTCGCGTCGGCGACGACCTCGCCGCGCGCCGCCACCGCAACGATCTCGGCCCACAGCGTCGCTTGCGCCGCGTAAGTCAGCGCGACGCCGCCGGCGCCGTCCGCCGTCTCGGCCGGCGCTTCGAGAACGACGCGCATGCGCAGCCGCCCGATCCCGGTCATAGCGTCATCCCCCGGAACGGCGCGAGCAGCGCGTCGACGCCCACCGGCAGCGTCGCGCCGCCCTCCGCGACGACGCCGCGGTTCTCGTACCAATGCGCCAGCAAAAGCCGCATCGCCTGGACGAGAGGCGCCGGCACGTCGGCCGCGGCATCGCCATAGCCGAAGGTCACGTCGATCTCGATACCGCCGGCCGCCCGCCCAGGCGGCGGAACGAACCAGGGAGAGAACGCGATCACGCCCGGCGCCGCACCCGGCTCCGGCACGAAGGCTTGCGTGTCGGTCTCATGCGCGACGCCGCCGGCGTCGAAGACGCGCGCCGCGACGACCTCGGTCGCCGGGGCGAGCGGCAGCACGAAACGGCCGTCCGGCGGCCAGGCGTCGCGGGTGATCCGCCAGACCTGCGTGATCAGTGCCCGGCGCGAGCGCCCTTCGACATGACTGCGGGCCGCAGCAATCAGCGAGGTGATCAGCCCGTCATCGTCTTCATGCGCGACGCGCAGATACAGCTTCGCCTCGGCGAGCGTCAGCGGCTCGATCGCCGGCGGCGTCAAGAGAATGGCGGCCATGAAGGCTCCTTGCTTGAATTGAGCGATTGACAAACCGGCAGCGAACGGGCTCAAGCGCGGGATGCCGCGCCGCCTTCTCGCCGCTTTGCTCGTATTCGTATGGTCCCTGCCCGCCGCCGCCCTCGTCGGCGGCGCGCCACCCGCGCCCGGCGCCACCGCGCGGCACGTGGTGATGATCGTCGGTTCGCGCGGGACGTCCTGCACCGCGACGGTGGTCGCGCGCGACCTCCTGCTCACGGCGGCGCATTGCGTGTTGCCGGGCGCGGACTACAAGCTCGTTTTATTCGATGCCGCGCGCAATCCGTCGCTGAAGGACGCGAAGGCAATCGAGCGTCACCCGTCCTTCGCGGTCAACACGCTGCTCGCGCACCGCGCCACGGCGGACGTTGCGCTGATGAAACTTACCGCGCCCCTGCCCGCTTCGTTCGTACCCGCGCGGCTCGATGCGCGCGAGACCGCGACGGCGAAACCGGGCGACCGCTTCACCGTCGTTGGGTACGGCGTCACGGTGCGCGGCGACGGCAAGACCGGCGGCACGCTACGCGCCGCCGATCTCGTCGCGACCGGCAAGCCCGGCTCTCTGCAGCTTCGTCTGTTCGATCCCGCGACGCGCAACGAGCGCCCCGGCCTCGGCGCCTGCACCGCCGATTCCGGCGCCCCGGTCTTCGAGACGCGCGGTGAAGCCAACGTCGTCATCGGCGTGGTGAGCTGGTCCACCGGCGCGAAGAACGCCGCCGGCTGCGGCGGCCTCACCGGCGTGACGCCGCTCGCGCGCTATCGTGCGTGGATCGTCGACACGGCGCGCAAGCTCGGCAGTCCGCTCGCGGAGTGA
>JBDHSU010000080.1:0-20068 GCA_039808325.1 Variibacter sp.
GCGAAGAACGCGCCCGCGATCACGCCGGACGCTCACGACAAGTCGAAGATGCATGTGCCGACCATGCTGACCACCGACCTGTCGCTGCGGTTCGATCCGATCTACGAGAAAATCTCGCGGCGCTTTCACGAGAACCCGGATCAGTTCGCGGATGCGTTCGCGCGCGCCTGGTTCAAGCTCACGCATCGCGACATGGGGCCGCGCGAGCGCTATCTCGGCCCGTGGGTGCCGAGCGAGGTGCTGATCTGGCAGGACCCCATCCCGGCGCTCGACCACAAGCTGGTCGACGACAAGGATATCGCGGACCTGAAGGCGAAGGTTCTCGCCTCCGGCCTCACCGTGCCGCAACTGGTCTCGACCGCCTGGGCCTCGGCCTCGACGTTCCGCGGCTCCGACAAGCGCGGCGGCGCCAACGGCGCCCGCATCCGCCTCGCTCCGCAGAAGGACTGGGAGGTCAACCAGCCGCAGCAGCTCGCCGCCGTGCTGGGCAAGCTCGAAGCCATCCAGAAGGCGTTCAACGGATCGGCCACGAACGGCAAGAAGATCTCGCTCGCCGACCTGATCGTGCTGGCGGGCGCGGCCGCGGTCGAGAAGGCGGCGAAGGACGGCGGCGTCGACGTCAAGGTGCCGTTCACGCCGGGCCGCATGGACGCGACGCAGGAACAGACCGACGTGGACTCCTTCGCGCCGCTGGAGCCGCGCGCCGACGCCTTCCGCAACTATGTCGGCAACCGGCATCAGTTCATGGGGCCGGAGGAGTCCATGGTGGACCGCGCGGAGCTTCTCAACCTGACGGCCCCCGAACTGACGGTGCTGATCGGCGGCCTGCGCGTGCTCGGCGCCAATGCCGGCGGCTCGAAGCATGGCGTCTTCACCAGGGAGGTCGGCAAGCTGACCAACGACTTCTTCGTCAACCTGCTGACCATGGACACCGAATGGCAGCCGACCGGCGACAACCTCTACGAGGGCCGCGACCGCAAGACCAAGGCACCGAAGTGGACCGCCACCCGCGTCGACCTGATCTTCGGATCGCACTCGCAGCTTCGCGCCTTGGCCGAAGTCTATGCCTGTCGCGATTCCAGGGAGAAGTTCGTCAAGGACTTCGTGGCGGCCTGGACCAAGGTGATGGACGCGGACCGGTTCGATCTGGCCGCCTGATCGCGAGAGGGGTTCCGGGGCGGCCGCGCCGTCCCGGAACCGGCCTTCGTGCCCTTGCATCGTGGGCGCAAACCGTTATATTTCGCTGGTCCGGTGATAAGTCGCTGGATGTCTCATAACGGTCGGATGATCCGATCGGCTATCGAGAGTGGGCCCCCCACGGGACCCGCTCTTTTTTATTACCAAAAGCCGGCCATCGAATGGGCCGCAGGGCATGAACGAAACGGTCGCGAACGATCTGGACGAGCCTCGGCTCATCGCCGATTCCGGCGTGAGCGCGCGCGTGGCGGCGTTGGCCGAACCCGTCATCAACGGGCTCGGATACCGGCTGGTGCGCGCCCGCGTATCGGGAACCGACGGCTGCACCGTGCAGATCATGGCCGAGAAGCCGGACGGCAGCATGCTGATCGAGGATTGCGAGGCGGTTTCGCGCGCGCTGTCGCCGATCTTCGATGCCGCCGATCCGATCGAGGCCGCGTATCGGCTGGAGGTGTCCTCGCCGGGGATCGACCGGCCCCTGGTGCGCCGTTCCGATTTCGAGCGTTACGCCGGCCATATCGTGAAGGTCGAGATGGCGGCGCCGGTCGCGGGACGTAAGCGCTTCCGCGGTGTTCTGCTGGGAGCCGAAGGTGACGGGGCGCGCGTGCGCCGCACGGACGCCGTCGCCGACGAGCAGGAAGAGGTCGTCCTGCCGGCCGAGGATATCCGGGAGGCGCGGCTCGTCCTCACCGACCAGCTCATTGCCGAGTCGCTGCGGCGCGGAAAACGCGAGGCGGCTCTCTCCGACGACGAAACGAACGACGAAACCGACATCCCGGCGGACAAACCCCGCCAAAGCAAGACGAAGGGACACGGCGCCGCGAACCGGCGGCCTTCCCGCCACAAGGGAGACTGAATCCATGGCAGCCGTCAGTGCCAACCGGCTTGAACTGTTGCAGATCGCCGACGCCGTCGCGCGGGAAAAGTCGATCGACCGCTCGATCGTCATCACCGCGATGGAGGACGCGATCGCCAAGGCCGCCCGCTCGCGCTACGGCGCGGAGACCGAGGTGCGCGCCGAGATCAATCCGAAGACCGGCGAGTTGCGGCTCTCGCGCCACATGCTGGTAACGGACCCGGTGGAGAATTCCTCCAACCAGATCAGCCTCGACGATGCGCGCAAGCACAATCCGGCGGCGCAGATCGGCGACACCATCGCGGACGCGCTGCCGCCGCTGGAATATGGCCGCATCGCCGCGCAGTCGGCGAAGCAGGTGATCGTGCAGAAGGTGCGCGAGGCTGAGCGCGACCGTCAGTACGACGAGTACAAGGAGCGCATCCACGACATCGTCAACGGCGTCGTGAAGCGCGTCGAATACGGCAACGTCGTCGTCGACCTCGGGCGCGGCGAGGCGATCGTGCGGCGCGACGAACTGCTGCCGCGCGAGACGTTCCGCAACGGCGACCGCGTGCGCGCCTACATCTACGACGTGCGGCGCGAGCCGCGCGGGCCGCAGATTTTCCTCTCGCGCACGCATCCGCAGTTCATGGCGAAGCTGTTCGCGCAGGAAGTGCCGGAAATCTACGACGGAATCGTCGAGGTGAAGGCGGTGGCGCGCGATCCCGGCTCGCGTGCCAAGATTGCTGTCGTCTCGCGCGATTCCTCGGTCGATCCGGTCGGTGCCTGCGTCGGCATGCGCGGCTCGCGCGTGCAGGCCGTCGTCAACGAGCTGCAGGGCGAGAAGATCGACATCATCCCATGGTCGCAGGATATCGCGACTTTCGTCGTCAACGCGCTCGCTCCGGCGGAAGTCGCCAAGGTCGTGCTCGACGAGGATCGTGAACGCATCGAGGTTGTCGTTCCCGACGCGCAGCTTTCCCTCGCCATCGGCCGGCGCGGACAGAACGTGCGGCTCGCCTCGCAACTCACCGGCTGGGATATCGACATCCTCACCGAGCAGGAGGAATCGGAGCGCCGTCAGGCGGAGTTCGAGAACCGCACCCGCATGTTCATGGAGGCGCTCAACGTCGACGAGGTGGTCGGCCAGCTGCTGGCGTCGGAAGGCTTCGGCTCCGTCGAGGAGCTTGCGATCGTCGAACAGAAGGAGATCGCGGGCATCGAAGGTTTCGACGAGGAGACGGCGGCCGAGCTGCAGTCCCGGGCGAACGAATATCTCGAGCGGATCGAGGGTGAGCTCGACGCCAAGCGCAGGGAACTAGGCGTCGAGGACGCGCTGCGCGAGGTGCCGGGCGTCACCACCAAGATGATGGTCGCGTTCGGCGAGAATGACGTCAAAACGGTCGAGGACCTGGCCGGATGCGCCACCGACGATCTGGCCGGCTGGACCGAGCGAAAGGACGGCGAGACCGTCAAGCATCCGGGCTATCTCGACGGCTTCGAGGTGTCGCGCGAAGAGGCGGAGGCCATCATCATGCAGGCACGCCTCAAGGTCGGCTGGATCACCGAAGCCGACCTGGCTTCCGCGGAGGCCTCGGAAGAAGAGGTGGCCGCCGAAGCGCCGGCGGAATGACGACGTCCGGTGCCGGCGCGTTGCGAGGACACTGATACGGACCGTGGACCGCGCGCCGAGCCGAAGCGGACCACGCGCTTGTGCATCGCAACGCGCGAGGTCCGGCCCATCGACGAGCTCATCCGGTTCGTGATCGGACCGGACGGGGGGGTGGTTCCGGACCTGCGGCGGCGGCTCCCCGGACGGGGCGTCTGGGTCACAGCGTCCCGGACGAGTATCGACGAGGCCGTCAGGCGCAACGCCTTCGCCCGCAGTTTCAAGCAGGCTGCGCGCGCCCCGGCCGATCTGGCGGCATTGACCGAGCAATTGCTCGAAAGGTCCGTCCTCGACGCGCTTTCGATCGCGCACAAGGCCGGAATGGTGGAAATTGGCTTCGCAAGGGTTGAAGGCAGCCTTGTTAAGCATGATATCGCGGCTCTTATCCACGCTGCCGAGGCGTCCAGCGAGGGGATTCGCAAGCTCGCAGGGGCCGTGCGGCGCCGTTACGGCGATGCTGCGGGGCCGCCAATCATTACGGCGTTGACTTCGGCGCAATTGGATTTGGCATTAGGCCGGTCAAATGTGATACATGCAGCGCTGCTTGCCGGCGCTGCGAGCGAAGGGCTTCTCGCTCGCCTTTCTACCCTTGAGCGCTTTCGAGGGGTTACAGCGGCCGGCGGCAACCGCGGATCATAGGGGTCCGGCAGGTTTTCCGAGCACCGTTCTGCACCAGCGGCGCTCGAAAGAGCTGTAATGGTTTGGACTTTGCGGACTGGGGGCGGCATCGGCGCGCCCCCGTCCGTCATGCGTAGATCGGGATTGTGAATGACTGATACGAAGGCCCCGGGCGAGAAGAAGCTGAGCGTCAATTCGACCAAGACGCTGACGTTGAAGCGTGGCGTCGAACAGGGCGTCGTGCGGCAGAGCTTCAGCCATGGGCGCACCAAGTCGGTGGTCGTGGAGAAGGTGAAGCGGCGCGTCGTCGGCGACAAGCCGGAGACGCCGGCGCCTGCCGCCGAGCGCGTCGCCGCGGGTCTGAAGCCGCGTGCGAAGACGGCTGCGCCCGAGACGACATCGGCGCCCGCGGCTCCGAAGCCGTCTTCGTCCGGCGTCGTTCTGCGCACCTTGACGGAAGAGGAGCGTAACGCGCGCGCACACGCGCTGGCCGATGCGCGGGTGCGCGAGGCCGACGAACGCAAGATCGCCGAGGAAGAAAGCCGCCGCCGCGCCGAGCGCGAGGTGCGCGAAGCGGCGGAACGCGAGGCGGCCGAGGCGCGCAAGCGCGAGGAAGAAGGGCGCCGCCGACAGGAAGAGGAAGCCAAGCGCAAGGCCGAGCAAGAGGCCAAGAAGCGTTTCGGCGAGACGGAAGCCCCCGCGTCGGCGACCCCTGCCGCCGCCAAGCCGGCGACAACGACGACACCGGTCTCGGCCCGCAAGATGCAGGTCGAGCCGGAGGAAGAAGAGCGTCGTGCCCCGCGCCGCGGTCCGGGTGGTGGCGTTGCACGTCCTGCGCCCGCGCCGAAGCCGCCGCGCAATGTCGGCGGTGAAAAGCGGCGTGGCCGCCTCACGCTGGTGACGGCGCTTACCGCGGACGAGGTTCGCGAGCGCTCCGTGGCGTCGTTCCGGCGCCGTACGCAGCGCATGAGCGGTCATCGCGAAGCCGAGAACAAAGAGAAGCTCGCGCGCGAGGTCACGATCCCCGAGACGATCACGATCCAGGAACTCGCCAACCGCATGGCGGAGCGCGCGGTCGACGTCGTGCGCCTGCTGATGAAGCAGGGCCACATGGCGAAGATCACCGACCTGATCGACGCCGACACCGCGCAATTGATCGCGGAAGAACTGGGGCACACGGTCCGCCGCGTCGCCGAATCCGATGTCGAGGAAGGCCTGTTCGACACGGCCGACGACGAAGGCAAGCTGGTTTCGCGTCCGCCGGTGGTGACCATCATGGGCCATGTCGACCACGGCAAGACCTCGCTGCTCGACGCCATCCGCTCCACCAACGTGGTCGGTGGCGAAGCCGGGGGCATCACGCAGCATATCGGCGCCTATCAGGTGACCGCGCCTTCGGGCGCCAAGATCACCTTCATCGACACGCCCGGCCACGCCGCCTTCAGCGCCATGCGCGCGCGCGGCGCCAAGGTCACCGATATCGTCGTGCTGGTCGTCGCCGCCGACGACGGCGTGATGCCGCAAACGATTGAGGCGATCTCGCATGCGAAGGCGGCGAAGGTGCCGATGATCGTCGCGATCAACAAGATCGACAAGCCCGACGCCAAGCCGGAGCGGGTGCGCACGGAACTGCTGCAGTATGAGGTGCAGGTCGAATCCATGGGCGGCGAGGTGCTTGACGTCGAGGTCTCGGCGACGAAGCGCACCAATCTTGACAAGCTTCTCGAGACGATCGGCTTGCAGGCCGAATTGCTCGACCTCAAGGCCAACCCGGATCGGCCGGCGGAAGGCACGGTCGTCGAGGCGAAGCTCGACCGCGGCCGCGGCACGGTCGCGACCATTCTCGTTCAGCGCGGCACGCTAAGGACCGGCGACATCGTCGTCGCCGGCGCCGAGTGGGGCCGCGTGCGGGCGCTGCTTTCCGACACCGGGCAGACGGTGGATGCGGCGGGACCCTCGACTCCGGTCGAGATCCTCGGTTTCAACGCCACGCCGGAAGCCGGCGACCGTCTCGCGGTCGTCGCGAACGAGGCGCGGGCGCGCGAGGTCACCGACTACCGCGCGCATCAGAAGCGCGAAAAGCAGGCCGCGCGGGCAACCGCCATGCGCGGCTCGCTCGAGCAGATGATGAACCAGCTCAAGACTCAAGGGCGCAAGGACTTCGCGCTGGTCATCAAGGCGGACGTGCAGGGCTCGAGCGAGGCGATCGTCGGATCGCTGGAGAAGCTCGGCAACGAGGAGGTCGGCGCGCGCGTTCTGCACGCCGGCGTCGGCGGTATCACGGAATCGGACGTGACGCTCGCCGCGGCGTCCGGCGCCGTCATTCTCGGCTTCAATGTCCGCGCCAACAAGGAAGCGCGCGCCGCCGCCGAGCGCGCCGGGATCGAGATCCGTTACTACAACATCATCTACGATCTCATCGACGACGTGAAAAAGGCGATGTCGGGGATGCTTGCGCCGACGCTGCGCGAGACGACGCTCGGCACGGCGCAGATCCTCGAGATCTTCAAGGTGTCGAAGGTCGGCAACGTGGCGGGCTGCCGGGTCACCGACGGCACCGTGGAGCGGGGGCAGCATGTCCGTCTGATTCGCGACAACGTCGTGATTCACGAAGGCAAGCTCGCGACGCTGCGGCGCGTGAAGGACGATGTGAAGGAAGTGCAGGCCGGGCAGGAATGCGGCATGTCCTTCGAGAACTATCAGGACATGCGCGTCGGCGATCTGATCGAGTGCTACCGCGTCGAATCGATCGAGCGGTCGCTGTAAGCCGCATGCCGGCGTTTCGGAGCCGTTATTGCCGGGCTTGATCCGGCAATCCATCCGAAGACGAACACTTGATTCAAACGACGGATGCCCGGGCCAAGCCCGGGCATGACGAGCGAAATGGAGCGCTCCGTTTTCCTGGAGCGGGAAGAACATGCCGAAGCACCGCCATCGCGAGCCCGCAAGCGCAGGGCCTTCGCAACGCGCCTTGCGCGTCGGCGAGCTTGTGCGTCACGCGCTTGCCGACATGCTCACGCGCGGCAGCGTGCACGACCCTGTGCTCGAAGGCCACATGATTACGGTGCCGGAAGTGCATATGAGCCCGGATCTGCGGCTCGCGACCATCTATGTCATGCCGCTCGGCGGCAAGGACGAGAATGCGGTCGTCGCGGCTCTCGACCGCAACAAGAAATTCCTGCGCGGCGAGATCGCGAAGCGCGTGAATTTGAAGTTCGCGCCCGACATCCGCTTCCGTCTCGACGAACGCTTCGACGAAGCGGACCGGATCGGCAAGCTGCTGGCGTCGCCGGACGTGCAGCGCGATTTGGACAATACCGACGATGAATAGGTGGAGCAGGTGTTTCTCGCACGGCGCGCTCCCTCCTCCCTGCCGCGAGGGACGTGTGCTCCCCGCATCGTTCTCTCCGTCGATCCCCCTCCCTGTCCCTTCCCCACGCGGGGGGAGGGCACCACGTTGAGCGTCATGAGCGAGACAGAAACTCCGGAAATCCCGGCACGTCAGAAAAAACGCGAGAAACGCGATGTCGACGGCTGGCTCATCCTCGACAAGCCCGTCGGCATGACCTCGACGCACGCCGTCGCGGTGGTGAAGCGCGCATTCGCCGCGAAGAAGGCCGGCCACGCCGGCACGCTCGATCCGCTCGCGTCGGGTGTGCTGCCGATCGCGCTCGGCGAGGCGACAAAGACGGTCCCGTTCGTCATGGATGGGCGCAAGACGTATCGCTTCACGGTGCGCTGGGGCGTCGAGACCGACACCGACGACGCCGAGGGGAAGGTCATCGCGACGTCGGACGTCCGTCCCGACGAAGCCGCGATCGTCGCGGCGCTCCCGGCCTTCACCGGCGATCTGATGCAGACGCCGCCGAAATTCTCCGCGATCAAGATCGCCGGCGAGCGTGCTTACGATCTCGCGCGCGAGGGCGCCGAGGTCGCGCTCGCGCCGCGTCCGGTGCATATCGGGCGGCTCGCCGTCGTCGCGCGGCCGGACGCCGATCATGTCGAGCTCGAGGCCGAATGCGGCAAGGGCACCTATGTTCGCGCGGTCGCGCGCGATCTGGGCCGCGCGCTCGGGACGTTCGGGCATGTCGTGGCGTTGCGGCGCACGGCGGTCGGGCCCTTTTCCGAAGACGCCGCCGTCGGCGTGGACGGGCTGCCGCAGCCCGAGGCAGGAGCGCCGGCGGGACGCGGCCCGCTTTTGCCGGTGCAGGTGGGCCTGAGCGAACTGCCCGCGTTTCAGGTCAGCCGCTCGGACGCGGCGCGGCTGGCGCGCGGACAATCCGTCATCGTGCGTGGCCGCGATGCGCCGATCGTCAGCGGCTGTGCCGCGGCCTCCAGCGAGGGAACGCTGATCGCTATCGTCGACGCGGAGGGTGGGGAGTTGCGTCCGCGACGTATTTTCAATCACAGGATGCGCGTTTGATTTGCGAGTGCGGGCGCGATCTCGCTAAAATAGTCTTTTATTACAGATACATAGAATCATTTAAGGCCGAAACGGCAATTCCGCTGGCCTTGCGGGGGCATTTCGCTATATTGCGCCGCACCGCGCGGGCTTCTGGCCCGCGATGTGTTTTGGCGACCGCGCTGGACGACATCCCGGCCCGGCCGTTTTCTCCAGAAAGAGCAAGGAGTGCCCGATGTCGATTACAGCCGACCGCAAAGCGGAACTGATCAAGACCTATGGTACGAAATCCGGCGACACAGGCTCGCCGGAAGTTCAGGTGGCGATCCTCTCGGAACGCATCACCAACCTGACCGAGCATTTCAAGACGCATGTCAAGGACAACCATTCGCGGCGCGGCTTGCTCAAGCTTGTCTCGCAGCGTCGGCAATTGCTCGACTTCCTCAAGCGGGCCGACGAGGCGCGCTACAAGACCCTGATCGAGCGACTGGGAATTCGCCGCTAACGCGCACTCCGCGGCGATGCGCGGAGCGTCCGCGCACGAAGGCGGGCCCTTCATGCCCGTACCGGTCCGGCAGAGGCCTGCCGTGCCACAGGAGGGACGGAACGCCGTCCGAAACCGAAATGACGAAAGACCCGAAGGCCATGGCAGGATCGCCGGACGCTCTCGAGCAAACGGCGTCTCTGCCGCTGCGAGCGTCTCGCCGTCTTGCCCATGGTGTTCGTGTCTTTCGCGAACCGATGAAAGAAGACCGCAATGTTCGACATCAATCGCGTGACCCTGGATTGGGGGGGACGTCCGCTCGTTCTTGAAACCGGCAAGATCGCACGTCAGGCCGACGGCGCCGTCCTCGCCACCTACGGGGAGACCACCGTGTTGGCGACCGTCGTCGCCGCCAAGAAGCCGAAGGAAGGCATCGATTTTCTTCCGCTGACTTGCAACTACCAGGAAAAGACTTACGCGGCAGGCCGCATCCCCGGCGGTTTCTTCAAGCGCGAAGGCCGCCCGAGCGAGAAGGAGACGCTGGTCTCCCGTCTGATCGATCGCCCGATCCGCCCGCTTTTCGCTGGCGGCTGGCGTAATGATACGCAGGCGATCGTCACCACCATGTCGCACGACATGGAGAACGATCCGGACATCGTCGCCATGGTTGCCGCCTCCGCTGCGCTGACGATTTCCGGCGTCCCTTTCATGGGACCGATCGGCGCCGCCCGCGTCGGCTTCATCGGCAACGAATACGTCCTCAATCCCGCCATCGACGAGATGAAGGAGAGCAATCTCGATCTCGTCGTCGCCGGGACGCAGGACGCGGTGCTGATGGTCGAGTCGGAGGCGAAGGAGCTTCCGGAAGAGGTGATGCTCGGCGCCGTCATGTTCGGCCACCGGCATATGCAGCCGGTGATCGACGCGATCATCCAACTCGCCGAAAAAGCGGCGAAGGAGCCGCGCGAGGTGGCTTCGATCGACAACGAGGCGGTCGAGCAGGAGATGCGCGGCGTCGTCGAGCAGGATCTGCGCGCCGCCTATGCCATTCCGCATAAGGCCGAGCGCTACAAGGCGGTGGACGCCGCCAAGGCCAAGGCGATGGCGCATTTCTTCCCCGCCGGCGGCGAAGCCCGTTTCCCCGAGCTGCGCGTGGCGGGCGTGTTCAAGGAACTCGAGGCGAAAATCGTTCGCTGGAATATTCTCGACACCGGGAAGCGTATCGACGGCCGCGACGTGAAGACGGTGCGTCCGATCGTTTCCGAAGTCGGCATCCTGCCGCGGGCGCACGGCTCGGCGCTGTTCACGCGCGGCGAGACGCAGGCTTTCGTGGTGGCGACGCTCGGCACCGGCGAGGACGAGCAGTATATCGACGCCCTCGAGGGAACGTACAAAGAGACGTTCCTGCTGCACTACAACTTCCCGCCGTTCTCGGTCGGCGAAACCGGCCGCATCGGCTCGCCCGGCCGCCGCGAGATCGGTCACGGCAAGCTGGCCTGGCGTGCGATCCGCCCGATCCTGCCGGCGCATCACGACTTCCCGTATACGATCCGCGTCGTCTCGGAGATCACCGAGTCGAACGGCTCGTCGTCAATGGCGACCGTGTGCGGCACCTCGCTGGCGTTGATGGACGCGGGCGTTCCGCTGAAGTCGCCGACCGCGGGCATCGCCATGGGGCTCATTCTCGAGGGCGAGCGCTACGCCGTGCTCTCCGACATCCTCGGCGACGAGGATCATCTCGGCGACATGGACTTCAAGGTGGCCGGCACCGAGCGCGGCGTCACCTCCCTGCAGATGGACATCAAGATCGCCGGCATCACCGAAGAGATCATGAAGGTGGCGCTGACGCAGGCGAAGGACGGACGCATCCACATCCTCGGCGAGATGGCGAAAGCGATCACGTCCGCGCGCGCCGAGCTCGGCGAGCATGCGCCGCGCATCGAGGTGCTGCACATTCCGACCGACAAGATCCGCGAAGTGATCGGCACCGGCGGCAAGGTGATCCGCGAGATCGTCGAGAAGACGGGCGCCAAGGTCAATGTCGAGGACGACGGCACGGTGAAGGTCGCCTCGGCCAACGGCGAGTCGATCCGTGCCGCGATCAACTGGATCAAGTCGATCGCCTCCGATCCGGAAGTCGGCCATATCTACGACGGCACGGTCGTCAAGGTGATGGATTTCGGCGCCTTCGTGAATTTCTTCGGCTCGAAGGACGGCCTCGTCCATATCAGCCAGCTCGCGGCCAACCGCGTGCAGAAGACCTCCGATGTCGTCAAGGAAGGCGACAAGGTGAAGGTCAAGCTGCTCGGCTTCGACGATCGCGGCAAGACGCGCCTGTCGATGAAGGCCGTCGATCAGCAGACCGGCGAGGACCTCGAGGCGAAGCAGAAGGCCGAGAAGCAGAGCCAGCCCGACGCGCCCGCCGCCGAATAACGCGGGTCGCGGAATCCGATCTGAGCGGGCGGCTTCGGCCGCCCGTTTCGTTTCCGGCGTGGCGGCCGCATGAGCCGCGCACCGGTGCGAAAAGTGGTCTATCGTCGACGTGCTTGTCGTTGGCCATCGCAAACGAGCGCCGCATGGATTCGATCGAACGCATCGTTCTTGTGGCGGGGCCGGGCCTCGAGATTCTCGCGGCGATCCTGCTGCTCGTCGTCGGCGTCGCGGGTTTGGCCGTCAGCGTCGTTCTGGTGCGGCGCGGGCGCGCCGAAGCCTGGCCGGTCGCGGTCCTCTTCATGCTGCTCGCGCTTTTCGCGCTTGTCGTGCTGTGGCACCTGCCGACGCGCCTCGCCGTCGGCCGCGACGGCATCGATGTCGGGCTGTGGTTCTGCCGCGGACATCGCGACTGGAAAGAGGTCGAGGCGTTCGGCGTGACGAAAAACCGTCTTGGGCTTTGGGTTGCCGTCGCTCAGCGCCGCAAAGCCGGCGCGATGCCGCTCTCGGTGTGGGCGCCGCGGCTGGGGTTTTTCGTCGCCGACGCGCCGGTCAGCGCCGAGCGATTGACCGCCCAGGTCGCCGCTTGGCGCGCCAGCGCGGAACGTTGAATGAAATCCGCTCGGAAACGACGGCCTTACTGCGCGGCGGCGGGGGCGCGCTCGTCGTTGCCGTTGTCGGAGTAGTCGCCGGTGACGGCGGACGGGTTCGGCATCGAGACGATGTTGTAGCCGGAATCGACGAAGTGGATTTCGCCCGTCACCGCGGTCGAAAGGTCGGAGAGAAGATAAAGCGCGGCGCCGCCGATTTCCTCGATCGTCACCGAGCGCTGCAGCGGCGCATGGCGCCGCTGGAAATTGTACATCTGCCGGGCGTCGGCGATGCCGGCGCCGGCCAGCGTGCGCACGGGCCCGGCGGAGATGGCGTTGACGCGGATGTTGCGCGCGCCGTAGTCGGCGGCGAGGTAGCGCACCGAGGCTTCGAGGGCGGCCTTCGCCACGCCCATCACGTTGTAGTTCGGCACGACGCGCGAGGCGCCGCCGAAGGTCAGCGTCAGCATCGAACCGGCGCCGGGCATGAGTGCCGCGGCGCGCTTGGCGATCTCGGTGAAGGAGAAGCAGGAGATCAGCATCGTGCGGCTGAAGTTCTCCCGCGTCGTGTCGGCATAGTGGCCCTTGAGCTCGTTGCGGTCGGAAAAGGCGATCGCATGCACGACGAAGTCCAGCGATCCCCAGCGCTCGCCGATCTGCGCAAAGACCGCGTCGACCGAATTGAGGTCCTCGACATCGCAGGGCAGCGTCAGTTCCGACCCGGTCTGCGCGGCGAGCGGCTTGACGCGCTTGCCCAGCGCCTCGCCCTGATAGGTGAAGGCGAGCGTCGCGCCGTGTGTGGCGAGCGTGCGGGCAATACCCCAGGCGATGGAGTGGTCATTGGCCACGCCGAGGATCAGGCCGCGCTTGCCTTGCATCAATCCCTGCATTCCCAAATCCGTCACTCCTGCGGATGCGATGAGGCGAGAACGCCAACCTTACGCATCGAGTTTCTTCAAAACGATTGAGGCGTTGGTGCCGCCAAACCCGAACGAGTTGGAGAGCACGCAGCCGATATCGACGTTATCGCGGCGCGCGCGCACGATCGGCATGTCGGCCATCGCGGGATCGATCGTCTCGATGTTCGCGCTCTCGCAGATGAAGCCGTTATTCATCATCAGGAGCGAGTAGATCGCCTCCTGCACGCCGGCGGCGCCGAGCGAGTGACCGGTCAGCGATTTCGTCGCCGAGATCGGCGGGCATTTGTCGCCGAAGACCTCGCGGATCGCCTCGATCTCCTTGAGGTCGCCGACCGGCGTCGAGGTCGCGTGCGGGTTGATGTAGTCGACCGGACATTTCACGTCGGCGAGCGCCATGCGCATGCAGCGCATCGCGCCCTCGCCGGAGGGAGCGACCATGTCGTGGCCGTCGGAGGTCGCGCCGTAGCCGGCCACTTCCGCGTAGATGCGCGCGCCGCGCGCCTTCGCGTGTTCCAGCTCTTCCAGAACGAGGACGCCGGCGCCGCCGGCGATGACGAAACCGTCGCGCTCGGCGTCGTAGGCGCGCGACGCTTTCTCCGGCGTCTGATTGAACTTGGAGGACATCGCGCCCATGGCGTCGAAAAGGACCGACAGCGTCCAGTCGAGTTCCTCGCAGCCGCCGGCGAAGACGATGTCCTGCTTGCCGAGCTGGATGATCTCGGCGGCATTGCCGATACAGTGGTTCGATGTGGCGCAGGCGGAGGCGATCGAATAGTTGACGCCCTTGATCTTGAACCAGGTCGCCAGCGTCGCCGAGGCGGTGGAGGACATCGCCTTGGGCACGGCGAAGGGGCCGACGCGCTTCGGCCCTTTGCTGCGGGCGATATCGGCGGCTTCAACGACCGTGCGGGTGGAGGGGCCGCCCGAGCCCATGATGATGCCGGTGCGCGGATTGGAGACCTCGTTCTCCTCGAGGCCGCTGTCGCGGATCGCCTGTTCCATGGCGACGTGATTCCACGCCGCGCCGCCGCCGAGGAAACGCAGCGCCCGGCGGTCGACGACCTCTTCGACATCCAAGGTCGGGGCGCCATGCACCTGGCAGCGGAATCCGAGTTCCGCGTATTTATCGGCGCGTACGATGCCGGATTTGCCCTCGCGCAGGCTCGCCAGCACTTCCTGGGTATTGTTGCCGATCGACGAGACGATCCCCATTCCGGTGACGGCAACGCGCTTCATACCTGCCTCGTCCGCATTTTTTTACTCCGGCGGGCGCTCTCCCCCGCGTCGTCAGTACCGGGCGTTAGATGCGATTATGCGCCGCCGGCCGCCACGGCATCCTGACGGAACAGTCCGACTTTCAGATCGCTCGCGCGGTAGATCACCTCGCCGTCCGCCGACAGCCAGCCGTCGCCGATGCCGAGCACGAGCTTGGAGCGCATCACGCGCTTGATCTCGATACCATAGACGATGCTTTTCATCGTCGGCACCACCTGGCCGGAAAATTTGAGCTCGCCGAGGCCGAGTGCGCGGCCCTTGCCCGGGGCGCCGAGCCAGCCGAGGAAAAAGCCGAGCAGTTGCCACAGGGCGTCGAGTCCCAGGCAGCCCGGCATCACGGGGTCGCCTTTGAAATGGCAGGGGAAGAACCACATGTCCGGCCGCAGGGAGAGTTGGGCGCGGATCAGGCCCTTGCCGTATTCGCCGCCTTCCTCCGAGATTTCCGTGATGCGGTCGAACATCAGCATAGGCGGCAGCGGGAGCTGGGCGTTGCCCTCTCCGAAGAGTTCCCCGCGGCCGCACGCTAGCAATTCCTCATAGTCGAAGCTTGTGCGGCGTTCCTGCATTCCGTCCCCGTGGTGCCGATTTCTGGGGCGGTTCCCCAGGCCGGTCGCTGTCCTAACATAGGCCCAGCGACGATCAAAGCGACCGGAAGACGCGCGAAGAATCGGCATTTACCCGCTGCCGCGGTTGCATCTTCGGCGTCGGATGCCTATGATCCATAAGGCAATAATGCAGCCGAAGCTCCCGCTTGCCACGGCCGCGATGATAGTTTCGAGATCAATGACGCAGCCACCGACCGTGACGTTTTCGAGTTCCATAGAGCCGCTGGCCGATGCGTCGCCGGTACGCGCTGATCTGAACGGCTGCCCTTGGCACGACGTGAAATCGATGCTGCGTCAGGTTGGTTTGCGGCCCACGCGGCAACGCATGGCGCTCGGCTGGATCCTGTTCGCCAAGGGCGACCGCCATCTCACGGCCGAGGCTCTGTACGAGGAGGCGACCCGCGCCAAGGTTCCCGTGTCGCTGGCGACCGTCTACAACACCCTGCATCAGTTCACCGAGGTCGGTCTGCTGCGCCAGGTCGCGGTCGATGGCTCCAAGACCTATTTCGACACCAATGCGTCGGACCATCACCACTTCTTCGTCGAGAACGAGGATGCACTGGTGGACATTCCGGGCGCCGAGGTTGTGGTCGACAGGGCGCCGACGCCCCCGGACGGCTATGAGATCGCGCGTATCGACGTTGTCGTCAGGCTGCGCCGCAAGGATACGTAGCTCTCCGACGCGGCGTGCGTGTCTTTCGTTCGATATCATCCAAACGACGGCCGGGATGTTCCCGGCCCTTTTTATTTTCTCCCGCCGCCTGCTTGCTTCCGGCGCGTTTCCGATGCCACCCTGCTTTCACGATTTGGGGCGCTTGAACACTGGAGGAGCATACGATGGCGACAGTGGGTTTGGGGCGGCGGACAGTGCTTGCTGCGGCATTCGCAGCGTTCGGATTCGCCACGGCTTCGGCACAAGGGCTCGAGGACAAGGTCGTCATCGTCACGTCCTACTCGAAGGACGTGACAGGGCCGCTCGCCGCCGCCTTCGAGAAGGCGCATCCCGGCACCAAGGCCGAAATCCAAAACCGCAACACCGCCGCCGCGGTGAGTTTCATCAGCGAGACGCGCTCGAGCCCGCCCGACATCATGTGGGCGTCGGCGCCGGACGCGTTCGAGGTGCTCAAGAAGGATTCGCTGCTGCAGAAATACAAGCCGAAGGCGCAAGGCATCGCCGAGAAGGTGGGCTCTTATCCGGTCAACGATCCGGACGGCTATTACATCGGCTTTGCCGCGTCCGGCTACGGCATCATGTACAACACGCGCTACCTGAAGGCGAACGATCTGCCGGCGCCGAAGGAGTGGGACGACCTGAAGAAGCCGATTTATTTCGGCCATGTCGGCATCTCCGCGCCATCGCGTTCCGGCACGACGCATCTCACCGTCGAGACGCTGCTGCAGGGCGAGGGATGGGACCAGGGCTGGGCGAGCCTGCTCGAAATGGCGGGCAACTTCGCGCAGGTGTCGGACCGCTCGTTCGGCGTGCCGGACGCGGTGAACAGCGGCCAGTACGGTCTCGGCATCGTCATCGACTTCTTCGGCCTTTCGGCGAAGGCGTCGGGGTTCCCGGTCGAGTTCGTCTACCCGGCGGTGACGACGCTGGTGCCGGCGAATATCGGCATCATCAAGGGCGCGAAGCATCAGAAGGCGGCGGAAGCATTCGTCGAGTTTCTCCTGTCGGAGCAAGGGCAGCAGATTCTGCTCGAGCCGAAAATCCAGCGCCTGCCGGTGCGCGAGGCGACCTACGCCAAGGCGCCGGCCGGCTTTCCCAACCCGTTCAAGGACAAGAACCTCGGCGCGCGGCTGAAGTTCGACGCCGGGGTCTCGGAGGTGCGTTACGAGCTTCTCAACTCGCTGTTCGATCGCATCATCACGTTCCGGCTCAAAGAACTCAACGCGGCCTGGAAAGCGATCCATGACGCCGAGGCGAAGCTCGGCGCCAACGCGAACCCGCAAGCCAAGGCGCTGATTGCCGAAGCACGCAAGCTGGCGAGCACGATTCCCGTCAGCGAGAAGGAAGCGAGCGACCCCGCCATCGCGGGCTCGTTCCACAAGGTGAAGAAGGGCGAGAAGCCGGCCGGCCGCCAAGCCGAGTTCGAGAGCAAGTGGGACGATTTCGCCGTCAAGAACTATGCCGATGCGAAGGCCGCGGCGGAGAAAGCGCTGACGGCGAAGTAAGTCCGGAAATTATGCCGTCTTGCCTTGGTGGCTACCGGTGGCTACATTTGTGCCATGACGACGGTATCGATCAAGGACGCGAAAAACCGGCTCACAGAACTTGCCCGTCTCGTCGAGAATGGCGAGACGGTGACCGTTACGCGCAACGGCAAGCCGATAATCGACCTCGTGCCGCATAAGCGTAAGGGTGGGCTGAACTGGAAAGCTGTCGACGACTTCAAACGCAAGCATGGGGTGGACAAAATCTTCCCCTATGTGGCTCCCGACTTTGACGACCCGCTGCCGGAAGACTTTCTGCTGCGGCCGCTCCCTAAGTAAATGTCGCTGCTTCTCGATACGAACGTTCTGATCGCGATAACCGAGAAGCAGACCGACCGGCTGGGTTGGCCCATTCGACATGCAATCGAAGACGAAGGCGCGCTTCTTTGGGCGAGCGTGGCGAGCCTATGGGAGATCGCCGTCAAAGCCGGAATAGGGAAGCTCCCCATCAGCACGCCGCCATCGGACCTCCCCACGCTATTGACAGACATCGGACTGAATCTTCTGTCGATTCATCCGGCCCATGTCTTGCACGACCTCGATCCGCTGCCGCCGACGCGTGATCCTTTTGACCGTCTGCTGCTCGCGCAATGTGCTCTCGAGAGACTGCGGCTCGTGACTCTGGACCGTGCGCTTGTGGATCATCCGCTGGCCTGGCGGCCGGCATGAATTGCGCCGCGCGGCGCCGCCGTCCATGATGACGGCATGACGACCGAAGCGGCCGCTCCGCTCTCCTCCTGGCAGAACCTTTTGGCGCGGCTCGGCGGCACGCCGGCGCAGATCGCGGCGCTCGGTCTCGTCGCCATGTTCCTCGTCGCCTTCCTGATCGTTCCGATCGTCCGCGTGATCTTCGTTGCCTTCACCGTCCAAGGCGGCGGTTTCACGCTCGTCAATTTCCAGGACTTCTTCGCGACGGGGTTGCTGCGCGAATCGTTCTGGAACTCGGTCTTCGTCGCCAGCATGGCGGTCGTCATCGCGAGCCTGATCGCGGTGCCTCTCGCGACCATTCTCGCCCGCTACAAGTTTCGCGGTGCGGCGCTGATCCATACGCTCGGTATCGTCCCGCTGGTGATGCCGCCCTTCGTCGGGGCGGTCGCGATGCAGCTCATCTACGGGCGCAACGGCGCTCTGAACCTTCTGCTCAACGATTGGTTCGGCTTCCGCATTCCCTTCATGGAAGGGCTCAACGGCGTCATCTTCGTCGAGGCGCTGCACTACTTTCCGTTTATCCTGCTCAATCTGTCCGCTTCGCTCGCGAATATCGATTCGGCGATGGAGGAGTCGGCGCAGAATCTCGGCGCGCATGGATTCATCCTCTTCTCGCGCATCGTCTTTCCGCTGGCGCTGCCCGGTTACATCGCCGGCGCCGCTCTCGTCTTCGTCAAGGTGTTCGACGATCTGGCGACGCCGCTTCTGCTCAACGTCAACGCGATGCTGGCGCCGCAAGCCTATCTCAAGATCACCAGCGTCGGCCTCGCCGATCCGATGGGCTACGTCATTTCCGTGATCATGATCACCTGTTCGGTCGCGGCGATCTGGCTGTCGAGCCTGTTCTTGCGCGGGCGTGATTTCTCCACGCTGCAGCGTGGCGGCGGCAGCCTGTCGCGCCGGGACCTCGGACCGGGCGCGAGGATCGCGGCGAGCGCCTTCGTGCTCTTCGTCGTTCTGCTCGCGCTCTCGCCGCATATCGGCATTTTCCTGCTGTCGATCGCGACGGTGTGGTCCTATGCCGTGCTGCCCGACGGCTACACGCTCGCCCACTATGCGACGGTGTTGAACGAAGCGGGGCCGCTGATCGGCAACACGGTGCTGTATTGCGGTCTCGCCGGACTGATCGACGTCGTGCTCGGCGCGCTCGTCGCCTATCTCGTGCTGCGCACGAAGCTGCCGGGCCGCCATCTGGTCGAACAAGCCGCGATGGCGGCGGTCGCGGTGCCTGGGCTCGTCATTGGCATCGGTCTCCTGCGCACCTACTACGATGTGCATCTGCCGTGGAACGGCGAATCCTTCGCCACGTTCTGGGGCATGCTGGTGATCGCCTATGCGGTGCGGCGGCTTCCTTATGCGCTGATCGCCGCGAAGGCGGCGCTGCACCAGTTGCACATCAGCCTCGAGGAGGCTGCGGAAACGCTCGGCGCCGGCAAGTTCAAGACGCTGCGGCGCATCGTCGTGCCGTTGATGGCGGGCGGCCTGTTCGCCGGCTTCATGACCAGCTTCGCGACGGCGGCGGTGGAACTCTCAGCGACCCTGCTGCTCGTCGCGCGCAGCGACGACGCCCCCATCGCCTACGGCATCTACGTCTACATGCAGTCGGCGGCCGGGCGCGGCCCCGGCGCCGCGCTCGGTGTCATCGCGGTCGTCACGGTCGCGATCGCGACCTTCATCTCCTATCGCTTCGCCGAACGCGAGCGCAGCCTGAAAACCCGCGAGGCGATGATCTGATGGCGGCCGGTGTTACGATCGATCACGTTACCTTCGGCTACGGCGCGACGCCGGTGCTGGACGACGTCGCGCTGGAGATCGCCGAGGGCGAGTTCTTCGCGTTTCTAGGGCCTTCCGGTTCGGGCAAGACGACATTGTTGCGCCTGGTCGCGGGCTTCGGCCGGCCGAACAAGGGGCGCATCCTCATCGGCGGGCGTGACGTCACGCGGCTGCCGCCGTGGGAGCGCAACCTCGGCATGGTGTTCCAGAGCTACGCGCTGTGGCCGCACATGACGGTCGCTAAGAACGTCGCGTTCGGGCTGGAGCGCCGCAACGTATCGCGCGCGGAGCGGGGGCGGCGGGTCGAGGAAGCGCTGGCGCTGGTCGGGCTCTCGAACTACG
>JBDHSU010000081.1:0-19855 GCA_039808325.1 Variibacter sp.
TTTTGATACAGTTGGCAATCGGATTTTTCGAGAAGCTGATATACTGCCTAAGGCAATGCATTTTTTAAAAGACAAAGTAGATGCCTTTAAAAAGGATTGGGACCAGCTCAATCCGGCCCCGTCAACGCCGCCGGAAGCGCCGACGGATGAATACCCGACCGCAGCAAAATAGTGCAGCGAGCGTAGCCCGGGTTGAGCGAGAGCGAAATCCGGGAGTCGCTTTCAATCTCGGCCGGGTTGAATGTTTCCCGGATGTCGCTGCGCTCCATCCGGGCTACGAGGCTGTGCCGAGTTCGAAGCAAAACGGCGGACTTTCGCCCGCCGTTTGAGAAGACGTGGATGGCCGGGACGAGCCCGGCCATGACGATGTAAGTCAGGTCTGACTTACAATTTTAGTTATCAAGGAAGCTTCGCAGCTTCCGGCTCCGTGACGGATGCTTCAGCTTCCGCAGCGCCTTGGCTTCGATCTGGCGGATACGTTCGCGCGTCACCGAGAACTGCTGGCCGACTTCCTCCAGCGTGTGATCGGTGTTCATGCCGATGCCGAAGCGCATGCGCAGCACTCTTTCTTCGCGCGGGGTCAACGACGCGAGCACGCGCGTCGTCGTCTCGCGCAGGTTACTCTGGATCGCCGCGTCGATCGGCAGGATCGCGTTCTTGTCCTCGATGAAGTCGCCGAGGTGTGAATCCTCCTCGTCGCCGATCGGGGTTTCGAGCGAGATCGGCTCCTTGGCGATTTTCAGAACCTTGCGCACCTTCTCCAGCGGCATGCCGAGCTTTTCGGCGAGCTCCTCCGGCGTCGGCTCGCGGCCGATCTCGTGCAGCATCTGGCGCGACGTGCGCACGATCTTGTTGATCGTCTCGATCATGTGCACGGGGATGCGGATGGTCCGCGCCTGGTCGGCGATCGAGCGCGTGATCGCCTGGCGGATCCACCACGTCGCATAGGTCGAGAACTTGTAGCCGCGGCGGTATTCGAACTTATCGACCGCCTTCATCAGGCCGATATTGCCTTCCTGGATCAGGTCGAGGAACTGCAGGCCGCGGTTCGTGTATTTCTTGGCGATGGAGATCACGAGGCGCAGGTTCGCCTCCACCATCTCCTTCTTCGCCTGGCGCGCCTCGCGCTCGCCCTTCTGCACCATGTGCACGAGCTTGCGGAACTCCGGGATCTCGAGGCCGGTGAGGCTCGCGAGGTTCTGGATCTCCTGGCGGAATTCCTTGATGCGGTCCTTGTCCTTGGCGACGAAGCTCTTCCAGCCCTTGGCCGAGAGCTTCGACACGCGGTTGAGCCACTGCGGGTTGAGCTCCTGGCCCTGATAGTTCTTCAGGAAGTCGTCGCGCGCGACGCCGTGGCTCTCGCCGAGGCGCATCAGCCGCGCCTCGTGGCCGACCAGCTTCTTGTTGATGTCGTAGAGCTGCGCGACCAGCGCGTCGATGCGCGCCTGGTTGAGCCGCAGCGACTTCACCTCGACGATGATCTCGTCCTTGAGCTTCTTGTACTTGCGCTCCTGCGCCGGCGAGAGCGTCTCGTTGTGCAGCTTGTTGGCGATGTCCTGCTCCTGCAGGCGCCGCAGCTTCTTGTACGAGTCCGCGATCTTGTCGAAGGTCTCGAGCACCTTGGGCTTGAGCTCCGCCTCGATCGCGGCGAGCGACATCGAGTTCTCGAAATCGTCCTCGTCGTCGTCGGAGAGGTTCGCGCCCTCGAGCGAGTCCTCGCCTTCGCCCTCCTCGCCGGGAGCCTTGCGCGCGGCCGGCTTGTAGGCGCCCTGCGCCGGGCGGAACGGGGTCGCCGCGGCGGGCGCCGCCGGCGGGGCGGTGACCTGCGGCGCGGCGCTGCCCTCGCCTTCGCCGCCCTCGGCCGGCGCGCCCTCCGCGCTCGCGCCGTTGCCGTTGCCGTTCTTGGCGTCGGGGCCGGCATAGGTCGCTTCGAGGTCGATGATGTCGCGCAGGAACACCTTGGCGTCGTTGAGCTCGTCGCGCCAGATGATGATCGCCTGGAAGGTGAGGGGGTTCTCGCACAGGCCCGCGATCATCGCCTCGCGGCCGGCCTCGATGCGCTTGGCGATCGCGATCTCGCCCTCGCGGGAAAGAAGCTCCACCGAGCCCATCTCGCGCAGATACATGCGCACCGGATCGTCGGTGCGCTCGGAGGGCTCCTTCTTCTCGGTGGTGGCGATCGCCTTCGGCGTCACCTCGACGAGGTCGCCGCCCTCGTCGTCATCGTCGTCGTCGGACTTGTCCTCGTCCTCGGCCTCTTCCTGCTCGACGACGTTGATGCCCATCTCGTTGAGCATCGAGAACACGTCCTCGATCTGGTCGGAGGTCACTTCCTCGGAGGGCATCACGGCGTTGATCTGGTCGTGCGTGACCCAGCCGCGCTTCTTGGCGAGCTTGATCATCTTGCGCACGGCGGCGTCGGACAGGTCGAGCAGCGGCGAATCCGGCGTCGTGGCCTCGACGCCTTCCTTTTCCGGCGCCTCGTCCTTCGCCTTCTGCGCTTTCTGCGGGGTCGGTTTGGTCTTGGTGGTCGCCATACGCCTCTCCGCGGCCGCCGGACGTTTCGTCCGCGCAAGCCGATAGCCAAAAAAAGCAGCGCCGCGCGCTGCCCGAATCCAAGTCGGGTCCGCGAGTGTGGCCGGATCGCGTTAAGCGCGGCTTAACCTTGATCCGGCGCGTGTTCCGCTCCGCGGTCCTCTTCGTCCGCCCTCTACTCCGTCTTATAGCGTCGGGCCGCGAACCGCGCGTCCCGCGTGTCTCCGAGCGGCCGCGCCCCGGCCAACCCTGCGCGGGCTCATGCGCGCGACGCCGGCCGCCCTGACAGGACCCCGAAGTCCTCGATCAAAGCTTCGCTGCCCTCGAGCGCCGTGAGCCGCTCTTGCACGTCTTTCAGCCAATGCAGATTTTCCTCGCTGGGCTCGGTCCCCAGGGCCCGCTCGGCATCTTTAAGCTCTCTATTTAGCGTCCTCTGCTTGCGATGCAAGGTAACGACATGGTCCCACCAGCGCCCGACATCGTCGGCCGCGGCCTCCGGGCGGGCCGGCCAGTCGGAAAAGTGCGTCAGCGCCCCCTCGACCCGGGCGAGCGCCGCGCCGAAACCGGTCGCGGCGACCGCCTCGCGCAGCATTTCCGGCGACATCGGCGCATGGCTGTGTCCGGCCTCCGCGTCGAGCAGCGCGCGGCGCAGCCGGTCGGCCTCGGGGTGGCGGAATTCGAGCTCGGCGAGCTCTTCGGCGTGCGCTTCGAGCAGCCACGGGTGGTTGAGCACCGCCGTGAGGATCAGCGCCTCGCGCGGCGGCAGCGAGGCGCGAAAGCCGCGCACGATCGAGCTCGCGGCGAGCCGCTGGCTCGGCGGCGGCACCCGGTCGCGCGGCGAGGGGCCCTGATAGCGCACCCCGCGCGCCTCGCGCCCGCCGCCCCGCCACTCGCCCCGGTTGCCGCCGAAATTCCGCCGCTCCGGGCCGCCCGCGGGCGCGAACAGGGCGCGCACCCGCGCGGACATGTCCTCGCGGTAGTAGCGGCGCACCGTCTCGTTGCCGATCTGCTGGACCACGCTGGCGAGATGCGCCTCGAGCCCGGCGCGGCGTTCCGGTGTGTCGAAGGCGCCGGCCGCCGTCTCGCGCGCCCACAGCATGTCGGCGAGCGGCCGCGCGCCCTTGAGCACGTCGCTGAAGGCTTCCGGCCCGCTGGCGCGGATGAGGTCGTCGGGGTCCTGCCCGTCGGGCAGGGTGGCGAAGCGCAGCGTCTTTCCCGGCTCCAGCCGGGCGAGCGCCGCGTCGAGCACGCGGTGCGCCGCCTTCTGTCCGGCGCCGTCGCCGTCGAAGCAGAGCACCGGCTCGTCCGCCATCTTCCAGAGCAGGCCCAGTTGCTCCTCGGTCAGCGCCGTGCCGAGCGGCGCCACGGCGCCGGAAAAGCCCGCGCGCGCGAGCGCGATCACGTCGACATAGCCTTCGACCGCGATCACCGGCGCGCCCTGATGCGCGGCCTGCCGCGCCGCCGCGTGGTTGTAGAGCGTTGCGCCCTTGTGGAAGAGCGTGGATTCCGGCGAGTTGAGGTATTTCGCCGGCGCGTCCTTGCGCATGGCGCGCCCGCCGAAGGCGATGACGCGTCCCCGCAGGTCGGTGATCGGGAACATGATGCGGTCGCGGAACCGGTCGTACGGCACCGGAATATCCTCGCCGTGGATCAGCAGTTCCGCCTCGATCATGTCCGCGACCGGGACCCCCTTGCCCCCGAGATGCTCCTTCAGCGCGTAGCGCTCGCCCGGCGCATAGCCGAGCCGGAACTGCACCTGCGCGCCGGCGTCGAGCCCGCGGTCGGCGAGATAGCCGCGCGCCGCCGCGCCGGCCCGGTCGGCGAGCGTCGCGGTGAAGAACTGCGCCGCGAGGTCCATGACCTCGTGCAGCGTCCTGCGCCGCTCCTCGCGCACCTCCGCCTCGCGCGAGACGACGGGCATGGCGAGCCCGGCCATCGAGGCGAGCCGTTCCACCGCCTCGGGGAAGGTCACGCCTTCCGTTTCCATCACGAAGGTGAAGATGTCGCCGGCCTTCCCGGACGAGAAGTCCTTGTAGAAGCCCTTCTGGTCGTTGACGGTGAAGGAGGGCGTCTTCTCCTTGTTGAAGGGGGAAAGCCCCTTCCATTCGCGCCCGGCGCGCTTGAGCTTCACGCGCTTGCCGACGACTTCCGAAATCGGCAGCCGCGCGCGCAGATCGTCAAGAAATTGAGGCGGAAAGCGCATGGGCCGGCGCGAAACTCCAACGACCGTCATCCTGAGGTGCTCGGCCGACGGCCGAGCCTCGAAGGATGCACGGCCCGGGCCGTCGCCTTTCGAGGCTTACTGCGTTCGCACCTCAGGGTGACGGGAATCAGTCAGTGCTTACTTCTTAGCGTAGCACTTCGTTGGCGGCGTCGTGATCGGTTCTAGCCGGCGACAGGGTTGTCCCGGCTATTCCGGTTATTCACAGGGGCTGGGCAATGGGATCGCCGCCTTCGATGGAATCTTCGTCGAAAACGTACCCGGCAACCGCATAAGGCGGTCCATTGTACCAACTCGGATCGTCCTCGTGATCGAGCTTGATTGCGGTGATCGTGCGTGTCCCGACGTCTGTGCAGCGCCATCGTCCGGTTGCCGTCATGAACTCGCGGCCGATATAAAAGTCGCGATGCCTCATATTTCGCGCCCTTGTTCGCGCCGGAGGTCACCGAGCTTAAACGCCGGTCACGCCGCGTGCAGATCGAGATCGGCCGACAGGCGGTCCCAGGGA
This sequence comes from Variibacter sp., assembly GCA_039808325.1. GTDB lineage: Bacteria > Pseudomonadota > Alphaproteobacteria > Rhizobiales > Xanthobacteraceae > JAFKKS01. The sequence continues at coordinate 5,265 of JBDHSU010000081.1, forward strand.
ACCGAGATCAAGCCCCGGTTATCGCGCATGATCAATCCGACGTTCAGGAGCGCGGCGACGTCGGCGTGGACGGCCTTGTAGTCGCGGCCAAGTTGACCGGCGAGAGCGCGGATCGACGACGGGCCTTTGGCCTTAAGCGCGCGGAGAACGCCCCATCGGCCGGGAGTCAGCGTCTTCAGCAGGAGTTCGAGGCTACCGAAGCTGAGGTGGTCTTCCCCGCGGACATCCTGTCCTTGATCGATTTGCCGGGCGAGCTCGATCGCCCGCTCTTTGAACGTGCGGTCGTCCTCGATATGCAGCTTGATCTCGCTCATGGGCTTTTCTTCCTTTCTCGCGAGACGTCGCTCCAGAAATCCTCGATCAACTGTTCCAGGCTGACGAAGCGATAGGGTAACTCCCGGCGGCCATAGTGGCGATGATCGCCCTTACCGGCCTCGTTGTCGTAGCCGACGATCCGCTGCCCCGCGCGTCCATAGAATAGCGAATATTTCAGACCATGCGGACGCTCTACCGACCGCCCCGGCAAGCGCCAAATCCTGATCTGCACGATCGACCCATCGTCCAGTACGCGCTTCAAATCGACGATGGGGTTTGCGACCATATGTCTTTCATAACATAGGCCGTTCCTTGCGGCCTTACAAGCCGCCGTCGCGCATCATCGCTTCGCCAGCAGCGTCTTGCGCCACTGCGCGCGCAGGGTTTTGGGCCGCGCCGGATACCTCTCGGGTAAGAATTCGGCGGAATCCATAGCCGGCGCTGCCCTTATTCCTCTAACGCTGCGGCGTATGGATCGCGGACTTGCCGCTGCCCGGCAATCCGGAATGACAAGAACCCTTATCTTCCCCGCGCCAGCGCGAGCCAGGCGCCGCCGCCGATGAGGAAGAGGCCGCTGGCGCGGCTCACCATGCGCACGCGGCCCTGCGACAGGAATGCGCCCGCGCGGCCGGCCAGGAACGCGTAGCAACTGTCGAAGATCGCGGCGGCCGCCATGAAGGTGCCGCCGAGGAACGCGACCTGCCAGAAGTACGGCTTCGACGTGTCGACGAATTGCGGGATGAACGCCCCGAAGAGAATCAGCACCTTCGGATTGCTCATCAGCACCAGGAAGCCCTGCATGACGAAGCCGCCGCGCGGCGCCGGCACTTGGCCGGGAGCGCCGATCCTTCCCGACGAGCGCAGGAGCTTGATGCCGAGCCAGACGAGATAGGCCGCGCCGAGGAGGCGCAGCCAGTCGAACCACCAGCCCATGGTGGCGACCAGCGAGGCGAGGCCGATGCCGACGATGGCGATCATCACCGCGAGGGCGAGCTGGGTGCCGACCACGTTCTTGAGCCCGGCGCGGGTGCCGTGGGTCAGGCTGTTGGCGACGATCAGGGTCACCGTCGGGCCCGGCACGATCACCAGCACGACGCAGGCGGCGGCGTAGGCGAGATAGGCTTGCAGGGACATGATTTGCGGGGACATGATTTGCGGGAACATGGGCGCGCTCCGAATGGAGCCCAAGGGAGCCCCCGTTGCCGCGCCCGCGTCAAGCGGCCTTCTTTTCGCCTCTCTCCATGGGAGCGGTGAAGGAGGAGCGCCTCGCACCTGCCGATCTCTCCCGCCCTCTCCCGCCGGAGAGGGGCCCGGCGGCCGCGGTAGTCATTTCCCCGTCAGCAGTTCCTTCACCAGGCTGCTTGCCTTGGCGAAGTCCATGCGGCCGGCATAGGCGGCTTTGAGCGCCGCCATCACCTTGCCCATGTCCTTGACGCTGGTGGCGCCCAGTTCCTCGATGATGTCGCCGATCGCCGCCTTCACCTCCAGGTCGGAAATCTGCTCCGGCAGGAACGCCTGGATGATGGCGATCTCCTCGCGCTCCTGCGCCGCGAGTTCGGGGCGGCCGCCCTTGTCGTAAAGCTCGACGGATTCCTGGCGCTGCTTGATCATCTTTTGCAGCAGGCCCAGCAGGTCCTCGTCGGTGAGCGGCCCCTTGCCGGTGCGCGCCTCGATATCGGCGTTCTTGATGGCGGCGTTGACCATGCGCAGCGTCGAGACGCGGCGCTCGTCCTTGGCCTTCATCGCTTCCTTCAGGCGGTCGTTGATGCTGTCGCGGAGCAAAGGGCACCTTTTCCGTTCGCAAACGCCCGGCGGGCCTTGTTCCCGCCCGGCTTTGGAGGCAAGTAAGGCCATCATGACCGAAAAGCAAAACGACGGCGCCTGGAGCGATCCTGTCACCACGGCTCGGCTCGTCCTGGCGGATGGGACCGTGCTGGAAGGCTACGGCCTCGGCGCCACCGGCCATGCGGTCGGCGAGGTCTGCTTCAACACCGCCATGACCGGCTATGAGGAGATCCTCACCGACCCCTCCTATGCCGGGCAGATCGTCACCTTCACCTTCCCGCATATCGGCATCGTCGGCACCAACGAGGACGACATCGAAACGATGAGCCTGGCGGCGACGCCGGGCGCGCGCGGCGTCATCCTGCGCGCCGCCGTGACCGACCCGTCGAACTACCGCGCCACGCGCCATCTCGACGAATGGCTCAAGCGGCGCGGCGTCGTCGGCCTCTCCGGCATCGACACCCGTGCGCTCACCCGCCTGATCCGCGAGAAGGGCATGCCGAACGCGGTGATCGCGCACGAGCCGTCCGGCGCGTTCGACATCGAGGCGCTGAAGAAGGAGGCGCGCGAATGGCCCGGCCTCGTCGGCATGGACCTCGTGCCGATGGTGACGAGCGCGCAGCGTTTCCATTGGGACGAGACGCCGTGGGAATGGGGGCAGGGCTACGGCCGCCAGGAGACGCCAGAGTTCAACGTCGTCGCGCTCGACTTCGGCATCAAGCGCAACATCCTGCGCCTGCTGGCGGCGAACGGCTGCAAGGTCACGGTCGTTCCCGCGACGACGCCGGCCGAGGATGTGCTGGCGATGAAGCCGGACGGGATTTTCCTCTCCAACGGCCCCGGCGATCCGGCGGCGACCGGCGAATACGCGGTGCCGGAGATCAGGAAGCTCGTCGACTCGGGGACACCGACCTTCGGCATCTGTCTCGGCCACCAGATGCTCGGCATCGCGCTCGGCGGCAAGACGGTGAAGATGCATCAGGGCCATCACGGCGCCAATCATCCGGTGAAGGACCTCACCACCGGCAAGGTCGAGATCACCTCGATGAACCACGGCTTCGCGCTCGACGCGGCGAGCCTGCCGGCGAGCGTCGAGCAGACGCATGTCTCGCTGTTCGACGGCTCCAACGCCGGCATCGCGCTGAAGGGCAAGCCGGTGTTCTCGGTGCAGTATCATCCCGAGGCGTCGCCCGGCCCGCGCGACAGCCGCTATCTCTTCGAGCGCTTCAAGGATGCGATGCGCGCGCGCAAGGCGTGAGGCCCATCACCTCTCCCAGAGGGAGTGGTGATGAAGCAGCAGTCAACGCATTCCACTCCGGCGCGGGAGATGACATGGCCGCGAAACCGATCACGCCGCAGACGTTCCATTTCGCCGACGACGGATCGGTGCCGAACAATCCGCTGCCGTTCCTCGTCTATAAGTCGGCCGTCGATCTTTCCGGCGCGAAGGATCCGGCCGCCGCGTTCGAGCAGCGCTTCGCCGCCAACGGCTGGGGCGATAGCTGGCGCAACGGCATCTTCGATTTCGTGCACTACCATTCGCAGATTCACGAAGCGCTCGGCATCGCGCGCGGCACCGCGAAGGTGCGCTTCGGCGGCAACGACGGCGCGGTGCTGGAGATCGCCGCCGGCGACGTCGCGGTGCTGCCCGCCGGCACCGGGCATCAGAAGCTGTCGGCAAGCGCCGATCTGCTCGTCGTCGGCGCCTATCCGCCGCAGGGCACCTACGACCTCTGCCGCGGCGGCGCGGGCGAGCACGCGAAGGCGCTCGCGACGATCCCGAACGTGCCGCCGCCGAGGAGCGATCCGCTCTATGGCGAGGACGGGCCGCTCGTGACGTTGTGGTCGATGGAGCCATAGATGCGCGAATGGGTGGCGTTCTGGAATGCGCCGAACAGCATCTACGTCAGCGCGCATCATCGCGACGTGCATTATCGCGCCATTGCCGACGACGTGCGCGCCTATGTTCCCTCGCCCGACGCCGTCGTGCTCGACTATGGCTGCGGCGAGGCGCTGCACGCGGGCCGCATCGCCGCCGCATGCGCGCGGCTGACGCTGTGCGACGCGGCGCCGAGCGTGCGCGAGCATCTTGCGCGGCGCTTCGCGTCGGCGGACAACATCGCGGTGCGCGCGCCGGAAGAGATCGACGCGTTTCCCAACGGCGCGTTCCATCTCGTCGTGCTGATGTCGGTCGCGCAGTATCTGGCGCCGGAGGAGCTCGACGGATTGCTGGCGCTGTTCCGGCGTCTGCTTTCGCCCGATGGCAGGCTGGTCGTCGGCGACGTCATCCCGCCGGGGGTGCCGGCGACGTCGGACGCCGCCGCGCTGCTGCGGTTCGCCTGGCGGCACGGCTTCCTTGTCCCCGCCGTCGCCGGCCTCGTGCGCACGGTCTTCTCCGATTACCGCAAGCTGCGGGGCCGCCTCGGCCTTGCCCACTATGACGAGGCGGCGATGCGGCGGCGGCTCGAGCGCGCCGGCTTCGCCGCCACCCGCGCGCCGCGCAATATCGGGCATAACCCCCACCGCATGACGTTCGTCGCGACGCCTGTTTAGCGGTTGCGCGCGAAGCGGGTCCGGCGCGCGTGAAGAAAACAGGCGCGTGCACGTGTCGCGGGGGAGTTCTACGTGAAGTTAACCTTTCCTTCGGTTGTAACTGGCATCAAGAGGGAGTGATGCAGTAGCTACGCGTCACGGCCCGGTGGCGGAACGGTGACGCAAAGGTCGTGCAAGACCTTCAACCTGGTTCAACTCCAGGCTGGGCCTCCATGCTCCTTTTCGGTTTGCCGCCGGCCCGCGTGAAGAGAAAACGCCTGGAAAGAGCCCTTCGGCGGCGCGTCGGCGATCGCGAAAAATCAAACGTCAGGACCCGGCGAGGGCGCTCGCGGCGATATTCACGGTCAGCGCCAGCAACGCGGCGTTGAAGACGAACGCGATCACGGAATGGGCGAAGACGGTGCGCCGGATCGAGCGGGCGCTGACCGTCACGTCGGATACCTGCGCGCACATCCCGATGACGAACGAGAAATAGAGGAAATCCCAGTAGTCCGGCGTGGTCGCGTTGCCGGGAAACTCGAGGCCGCCCTTCTTGCTGCTTTTTTCGTCGTAGTATTCGTGCGCGTAATGCAACCCGAACGTCGTATGCGTGAAGGCCCATGACAGCACGATCGTCAGCGTCGCGATGACAAGCTGCACCGGCTGCCGCGGCGCTCCGCCGGGCGCGCCGAGCAGCGCGAAGATCGCGCCGAGGCTCGCGAAGGCCGCCACGGCGGTGAGGATCAGCACCGCGATTTTGCCGTCGTCCTCGCGCTTCGCGCGGCGCCGGATGTCCTCGCCCTCCGAGCGGCGCGCCAGGCCGAATGCGAGCGCGAGATAGAGGACGACGCAGACATTCCAGCTCAGCAGCGCCGCGGTGACGACGGCCGTCCGTGCGACCGTCAGGATCGCAAAGGTCAGAAAGCCGACGGCGAGCGACGTGAACAGCCGCGGCCGGCCCATGACGACGCGGACCAGGAGCGGCAGTCGGCTTGATCGCGGCGGCGGCTTTGGCATGGTTTCGAACGGCTGTCTTTCGGGCGGTGGGCCTTCGAACGGCATTCGCCGGGAGCGGGAAGCATAGCCTGAAAAACGTTTCGGCGTCGCGCGCCCCGAACGACATTCAGTTCTTCGCGGCGCCGACGGTGTCCGCCATGGTGGCGCCGCGCGTGCCGAGCGGCTTGTCGCGGCCTTCGGTCGTGTCGCGCGCGGTCTGGTGCTCGATCTCGGCGTTGAGTTCGGCGCCGGCGAGGATGACGATGGCCGAGAGCCACATCCACATCATCAGGCCGATCACGGCGCCGAGCGAACCGTAGGTCGCGTCGTAGTTGGCGAAGCGCGCGAGATAGTAGGAGAAGCCGAGCGAGACGATGATCCACGTCGTCGCCGCGAACACGCTGCCGACGCTCACCCAGCGCCAGCGCGCGTTGCGCCGGCTCGGCCCGTAGCGATAGAGGAGCGCGAGCCCGATCACGATCGTCGCGAACATGATCGGCCAGCGGCCGAAGCGGATCAGCCACGGGTCGGTGGCGTTGACGCCGAGATAGGCGAGCACCAGCGGGAAGACGACGACGGCGTTCACCGCGAGCACGACGACGCCGAAGGCGCCGAGCGTGAAGGTGAAGGAAACGACGTTGAGCCAGAGGAAGCTGCGCTTCTCCTTCTCCTCGTAGATGACGTTGAGCGCGTCGAACAGCGACTTCATCCCGGCGTTCGCGCTCCAGAAGGCGAGGGCGAGGCCGAAGGCGAACGCCGCCGTGAGCTGCCCGCCGCCCTTGGCGACGATGCGCTGCACCTCGTCCTGCACGATCGCGAAGGCGCCGGCCGGCATCAGGTCGGAGAGCGCCGAGAGGTGGTTGCTGATCGTGCCGACGTCCGCGAACAGTCCGTAGGACGAGACGAGCGCCGTGATGCCGGGAAAGATCGCGAGCAGCGAGAAGAACACGATGCCGCCGGCGACGGCGAGCAGGCGATGGTCGGTGACGTTGTCGTAGACGCGCAGCAGGATGTCCTGCCAGCCGCGCCAGGGGATTTGCCAGGGCGTGTCCGCCCGCCGGCCGCGTCCGCGCTGCGTGGCGCGCTCGCGTTGCAGCCAGCGCGGCTCGGCCGACGCATGCGGGATGCTCGGCGCATGGTCGTCGGCCGCGTTGACCCGCGCGACGGCGGGCGGCCGCGTGCGCGCGGCGACGAGCCCGACCGTCATCGCCGACAGCAGCACCGGCCACGGAAGCCGGCGGACGAGATCACCGATGCGCATGCGAGGCCCCGTGATACCGGTGGCTAAACGGCTTTGTGGCGAAAAAGTTGCAAGGCTCGCAAGAAGGCTCGCAAGGTGGTCATTCCGGCCAAGGCGGCGCGGCCGCCGCGAGCCGGAACCCGGAATCATCATCCTTTCGAAGGGAAACGGCGACGCGGCAATGACGGATTCACATACCGATGATGCGCCTGCCGTATTCCCTCGCTTGGTTGAGGAGTCTGGGTTCCGGCTCTCGTTGCGCTCGGCCGGAATGACGGCGCGCATGCGATGAACCATTTCCGCCGCTTGTGCTACATAGGACGGGAAGGGGCCACCCATGCGCTTTGACGAGAAAGACCTGGACGCGGCGGTCGACGCCGGCGTTCTGCCGGCGGCGAATCGCGAGCCGCTGCTGGCGTTTCTGCGCGCCCGCGCGCCCGCGGCGCCGGAGGGCGGCGCGATGTCGTTCGTCTCCCGCTTCGATCTCGCGCATGTCCTCTGGTACGCCGGCGCGCTGATCGTGATGACGGCGATGGGCCTGTTCTCGACCATCGCCTTCAGCGCCGTCGGCGGCGCCGGCCTCACGGCCACGGCGCTCGTCTATGCGCTCGCCTTCGCGGCCGCCGGGCATTACCTGTGGCGCCGGCGCGGCTTGCGTGTTCCCGGCGGCCTGCTCATCGCCGTCGCCGTCGCGATGGTGCCGCTCGCCGTCTACGGCGTGCAGGACGCGCTCGGCGCCTGGCCGGCACAGACCCCCGCGGGCACCGTGCGGGATTTCTACATCTGGGTGCGCGCCGGCTGGCTGCCGATGGAGCTCATCACCATCGCCGCCGCGCTGATCGCGCTGTATTTCTATCCCTTCCCCTTCATCGTCTCGATCGTCGCCTTCGCGCTATGGTTCATGTCGATGGACCTCGCGCCCTGGATCTACGGCAAGGCGTTGACCTGGGACACGCGCGCGGCGGTGTCGCTATGGTTCGGACTCGCGGTGCTGGTCGTGGCCTGGATCGTCGACCTGACGCGGCGCGGCACCGACTTCGCCTTCTGGCTGCACCTTTTCGGCCTGATGGCCTTCTGGGGCGGGCTCAGCCTCCTGGACAGCGGCAGCGCCGCCGCGAAATTCGGCTATCTGCTCATCAACGTCGTGCTGCTGCTGCTCTCGGTGTTCCTGGGCCGGCGCGCCTATGCGGTGTTCGGCGCCATCGGCATCGCCGCCTATCTCGGCGACCTGTCGTCGCGCGTTTTCAAGGATTCGGCGCTGTTTCCGTTCGCGCTGTCGGCCATCGGCGTCGCCGTCATCGCGCTCGGCCTCCTGTATTACCGCAAGCAGGCGGCGATCCGGGCGTGGCTGGACGAGAACATGCCGCCGGCCTTGCGGGCGCTGCGCCCCGCCCACGCCCGGTGATCTCGGTAACCCGGGGAGGGCCCTTTGGGGTGGAAACGCCCCCTTGCGGCCTTTCCCCCGCTGACGTTCTGGGCTAAACGAGCCTCGCGCGAGGTTCACCTCGGCGCCCCGAGACGAGGACGCGCCGCGGCGCGCCCTTTTTTTATGCCTGCCATAGCCGGAGCCCATGCCCAAACGCACGGATATCACCACGGTCATGATCATCGGCGCCGGGCCCATCGTCATCGGGCAGGCGTGCGAGTTCGATTATTCAGGCACGCAGGCCTGCAAGGCGCTCAAGGACGAGGGCTACCGGGTCGTCCTGGTGAATTCCAATCCGGCGACGATCATGACCGACCCCGATCTCGCCGACGCGACCTATGTCGAGCCGATCACGCCCGAGATGGTGGCGAAGATCATCGAGAAGGAGCGCAATGTCCTTCCCGGCGGCTTCGCGCTGTTGCCGACCATGGGCGGGCAGACGGCCCTCAACTGCGCGCTGTCGCTGCGCAAGATGGGCACGCTCGAGAAATTCGATGTCGAGATGATCGGCGCCACCGCCGACGCCATCGACAAGGCCGAAGACCGTGAGCGCTTCCGCGAGGCGATGGGCAAGATCGGCCTCGAAACGCCGCGTTCGCATCACATCAAGACTCTGCCGGATGCGCTCAAGGCGCTCGACGACATCGGACTGCCGGCGATCATCCGCCCGTCCTTTACGCTTGGCGGCACCGGCGGCGGCATCGCCTACAACAAGGCGGAATTCATCGACATCGTCGAGGGCGGCATCGACGCCTCGCCGACCAACGAGGTGCTGATCGAGGAAAGCGTCCTCGGCTGGAAGGAATTCGAGATGGAAGTGGTCCGCGACAAGGCGGACAACTGCATCATCGTCTGCTCGATCGAGAACGTCGATCCGATGGGCGTGCACACCGGCGACTCGATCACCGTCGCGCCGGCGCTGACGCTCACCGACAAGGAATACCAGATCATGCGCGACGCCTCGATCGCGGTGCTGCGCGAGATCGGCGTCGAGACCGGCGGATCGAACGTGCAGTTCGCGATCAACCCGGCCGACGGGCGCATGATCGTCATCGAGATGAATCCGCGCGTGTCGCGCTCCTCGGCGCTGGCCTCGAAGGCGACCGGCTTTCCGATCGCCAAGGTCGCCGCCAAGCTCGCCATCGGCTACACGCTCGACGAAATATTGAACGACATCACCGGCGGCGCGACGCCGGCGTCGTTCGAACCGGCGATCGATTACGTCGTCACCAAGATTCCGCGCTTCGCCTTCGAGAAGTTCCAGGGCGCCTCGCACGTCCTCACCACGTCGATGAAGTCGGTCGGCGAGGCGATGGCGATCGGCCGCACCTTCAAGGAATCGCTGCAGAAGGCGCTGCGCTCGCTGGAGACGGGACTGACCGGCCTCGACGAGATCGCGATCGAAGGGCTCGGCCAGGACGACGACAAGAACGCGGTGCGCGCCGCGCTCGGCACGCCGACGCCCGATCGCCTGCTGCAAGTCGCGCAGGCGATGCGTCTCGGCATCAGCGACGAGCAGATCCACGCGAGCTGCCGCATCGACCCCTGGTTCCTCACGCAGATCCGCGAGATCGTCGAGACGGAGGAAGAGATCCGCCGCAAGAAGCTGCCGCAGAGCGCGTCGTCGTTTCGCCGCCTGAAGGCGATGGGCTTCTCCGATGCGCGGCTCGCGCGCCTGACCGGCATGCGCACCGCCGACGTGCAGGCCGCGCGCCGCAAGCTCGGCGTGCGTCCGACCTTCAAGCGCATCGACACCTGCGCCGCCGAATTCGCCTCGCCGACCGCGTACATGTACTCGACCTACGAGACGCCGATGCCGGGCCTACCCGGCGACGAGGCCGAGCCTTCCGATCGCGCCAAGGTCGCCATTCTCGGCGGCGGGCCGAACCGGATCGGGCAGGGCATCGAGTTCGATTATTGCTGTTGCCACGCCGCCTTCGCGCTCAAGGACGCGGGCTATGAGACCATCATGGTCAACTGCAATCCGGAGACGGTGTCGACCGACTACGACACCTCGGATCGCCTCTATTTCGAGCCGCTGACGGCGGAGGACGTTCTCGAAATTCTCGAGCTCGAGCGCGGCAAGGGGCGCCTGCACGGCGTCATCGTTCAGTTCGGCGGGCAAACGCCGCTCAAGCTCGCCGACGCGCTGGAAAAAGCCGGCATCCCGATCCTCGGCACGTCGCCCGACGCCATCGACCTCGCGGAGGACCGCGACCGTTTCAAGACGCTGCTCGACAAGCTGAAGCTGCGCCAGCCGCAGAACGCGATCGCGACGAGCCCGGCGGAGGCGCGCACCGCCGCCGACCGCATGGGCTATCCCGTCGTCATCCGTCCGTCCTACGTGCTCGGCGGCCGCGCCATGGAGATCGTGCATGACGGCGCGCAGCTCGACCGCTACCTCGCGCGGCTCACCGTCGATCTCGGCCGCCCGTCGGAGCTTGCGGTGTCGAAGAAGCGGCCGCTGCTGATCGACCGCTATCTCACCAACGCCATCGAAGTGGACGTCGACTGCCTCGCCGACGGCAAGGACACCTTCATCGCCGGCGTGATGGAGCACATCGAGGAGGCGGGCATCCACTCCGGCGATTCCGCCTGTTCGCTGCCGCCGCATTCCCTCTCGCGCGAGACCGTCGCCGCGCTGGAGGAGGAGACACGCGCGCTGGCGCTGGCGCTCAATGTCGGCGGGCTGATGAACGTGCAATACGCCATCAAGGACGGCGAGACTTACGTGCTCGAAGTCAATCCGCGCGCCTCGCGCACGGTGCCGTTCGTCGCCAAGGTGATCGGCATTCCGGTCGCGAAGATCGCGGCGCGGGTGATGGCGGGCGAGTCGCTCGCGAGCTTCAACCTGCGGCCGCCGCGCCTCGACCATGTCGGCGTGAAGGAAGCGGTGTTCCCGTTCGCGCGCTTCCCCGGCGTCGACACGGTGCTCGGGCCGGAGATGAAATCGACCGGCGAGGTGATCGGGCTCGACCGCACGTTCGAAACCGCCTTCGCCAAAAGCCAGATCGGCGCCGGCTCGCGCCTGCCGCGTCAGGGCACGGTGTTCGTGTCGGTGCGCGAGGACGACAAGCCGCGCATCCTTCCCGCGATACGGCTGCTCGCCGACCTCGGTTTCAAGGTGATCGCGACCGGCGGGACGCAGCGCTTCCTCGCCGAGGAAGGGATCGCGGCGGAGAAGATCAACAAGGTGCTGGAAGGCCGTCCGCACATCGTCGATGCGATCAAGAACGGGGGCGTCCAGCTCGTTTTCAACACCACCGAAGGCGTCAAGGCGCTGGAGGATTCCCGTTCGCTGCGGCGCGAAGCCCTCTTGCATAAAGTCCCGTACTACACCACTCTTTCCGGTGCCGTTGCCGCTGCGCGCGGGATCAAGGCGTACCTCTCGGGAGACCTCGAGGCGCGCGCGCTGCAAAGCTATTTCAGCGGCCGGGCCGAAAATGCGCGGGACGCGGGCGTCGCGGTCCGCGCTCAGGCCGTCGGCCAAAGCCTCAAGGCCGCTTCAAGGAACCAGTGATCATCTGGAACCGCGAGGGCGGTTCGGACTTGAATTGATCGGATCGGAACCGGCCGCTGGCAGGCCGATTTCGACTCGGACGATACCGCAAGCCCGGCGGGCACGGCGTGCTCCGCAAACCGGATTTGCGCGGAAAACCGATGCTGGAACGGGGTCCGGCCGCGCGTGGCCGGGGTCATGTTCCAGCATTAATTGCTCTCAGCGGGCCCGGGACGGCAGCGATGCTTGCCCGCAGCCTCGCATTTCGTTGCCGGAGGAATGACGTTGGACAAGCTCCCGATGACCGCCGCAGGCTATTCGACGCTCGAAACCGAGCTGAAGCAGCGCCAGTCGGTCGAACGCCCCCGCATCATTCAGCAGATCACCGAGGCGCGCACGCATGGCGACCTGTCGGAGAACGCCGAATATCACGCGGCGAAGGAATCGCAGTCGCTGAACGAGGGCCGCATCGCGGAACTCGAGGACAAGCTCGCGCGCGCGGAAGTGATCGACGTGTCGAAACTCTCCGGCGATACCATCAAGTTCGGCGCCACCGTGACCCTGATCGACGAGGACACGGAGAAGAAGCAGGTCTGGCAGATCGTCGGCGAGCCGGAAGCGGACGCGAGGGCCGGGCGCATCTCGATCGCCTCGCCGCTCGCGCGCGCGCTCGTCGGCAAGAAGAAGGGCGCGCAGGTGGAGGTCGTCACCCCGGCGGGCGCCAAGGCCTACGAGGTCGTCAAGGTCGAGTGGCGGTAGGGCCGCTGCCCGGACAACGGGGGACTTTGCTCTCGAAGGCGTGCCTTCGACCTAACCGTTCAAAACTGCGGGTCGGAGACCGGATTGCCCATTCGCAATCCGGATGCCCGGTGTTGCCGTTTGTGGTATCGTGGCGTATGGGCAAATCGTCAAACCAAAAGCGACGTCGCGCGGCGGGAGGCTTTACGCTAGGCCGTGCGTCGTTTGCGAAAATCAGCGCGGTTGAAGGTGTGAAGCTTTCGGACGCGATGCGGTCCGAGTTTCGCGAATTCGACCGTCAAAATCTTCCCGCCGACGAACGCCGTCGCCGCATCGTCGCGAAACACGGTCGTTCCTAACTTGAATGTACGAGGCGGTCGCTGATCCCTATTGTTTTCCGGGCTCAGCCGTTCTCAGGAATATTCCCGGCATCCGGGATCAGCGAACGCTCGAACATTTCGAGGCGGCGATCACGGCGCAGCGAGCGGATGAACCGCTGCCGGCGGGTCGGCTGAGCGTCGCCCATTATAGGGCGATCCACCACCACCTTTTCCAAGATGTCTATGTATGGGCCGGGCGGTTCCGCACGGTCCGCATCAGTAAGGGGCAGACCATGTTCTGCTACCCCGAAAACATTCCCCAAGAAATGACGCGACTGTTTGCGGCGCTCAAACAGCAGCGATTTTTACGGGAGCTTTCCGCTGAGAGCTTTGCCGCCGGACTGGCTCATGTCCTGGCGGAACTCAACGCCATTCACCCCTTCCGTGAGGGCAACGGACGCACGCAACTAACATTTGCTGTTCTTATTGGCCTGCAAGCAGGGCATGAATTGGTGTTGGATCGATTGCGCCCGGAATCGTTTCTCGCCGCTATGATCGCGAGCTTTTCGGGTGACGAAGCGGCGCTCGTTTCCGAGATCAGGACAATGCTGCGTTAGCGCGAGCGATCAACGTGAGCGATCAACCGGTCGAGCAGCGCCGCTTGCCCCGCGTTGATTTTCTCCCGCGCGCTGTCGAGGTCGAACCACGCGGCGCGGTCGATTTCCGGAAAGGTCTGCCGACGTCCGGAGCGCGGCGGCCATTCGATTTCGAAGGTGTTGCTGACGATCGTTGACGGATCGAGGTCGCGTTCCTGCGCGAAGACGCTGACGCGCTTTCCGCCCTTCTGCGCGATCTCGCCGAGCGGGATGAAATCGCCGTCGAGCGTCGCGCCGGTCTCTTCCGCGAATTCGCGCCGCGCCGCCGCGAGCGGGTCCTCGTCCTCGCCGATCTCGCCCTTCGGGATCGACCAGGCGCCGGCGTCCTTGTTGCGCCAGAACGGTCCGCCCGGATGCGCGAGCAGCACGCGCGGCCCGTCCGGCTCGCGCTTGTAGAGAAGAATGCCGGCGCTGCGTTTCATGGCTACATCCTTCCACACAAGTGTCGTCCCCGCGAAGGCGGGGACCCGGTACGCTGTGTGCTCTCGATGGCAATGAAGGCTGCGGCGCGCTGGATGCCCGCCCGCGCGGGCATGACGCGATGGCGGAGCCCTACAGCGGCACGATCGGCTCGTCCTTGGTGTTCTGGAACACCAGCGCGGTCTTCACCGTGCGCACCTTCGGGGCGGCAGTGAGCTCCGTGACCAGGCGCTGGAAAGCGGCGACGTCCGGTGTCGCGCATTTGAGCAGGAAATCGATCTCGCCCGAGAGCATCCAGCATTCGCGGATGAACTTCTGGCCGGCGACATAGGCGTTGAACGCGGCGAGGTCCGCCTCCGCCTGGCTGGCCAGGTTCACCATGACGAACACGGTGACCCCGTAACCGAGCCGCTTTTCGTCGAGCAGCCCGCGGTATCCCTTGATGTAGCCGGCCTCCTCCAGGGCGCGGACGCGGCGCAGACACGGCGGTGCCGAGATGCCGACGCGGCGCGAGAGCTCGACATTGGTGATGCGTCCGTCCGCCTGCAGCTCGCGCAGGATGTGAAGGTCGATCGCGTCGAGCTGCATGGGATCTCGCGGGTTGCCGTCTGTGCTGTCGTTGCGGGCATTGCCGCAATTCGCGAAACAATATTACGCGAACATG
>JBDHSU010000082.1:0-19209 GCA_039808325.1 Variibacter sp.
CGCGCAGAAGCTCTACGGGCTGGCATGACGGCGCCCGAGGCGCAGAAGAAGCCGCGCGCCAAGCATGTCGTGGCGACGGTCGGCGAGATTCCGCCGGGCGGCCACAAGCTCGTGGAGCTGCAAGGCCGTCAGATCGGCGTCTTCAACGTCAAAGGCGAGTTCCTCGCCATCGCCAACCGCTGCCCGCATCAGGGCGGATCGCTCTGCCGCGGCAAGCTGGTCGGCCTTGCGGAATCGGAAGAGCCCGGACAATACAAGCTGTCGCGGCACGGCGAGTTGCTGCGTTGCCCCTGGCACGGCTGGGAGTTCGATATCCGCACGGGGCAATCCTGGTGCGATCCGACGAAGGTGCGCGTGCGCAGCTATGCCGTCAGCGTCGAACACGGCGAGAATCTGGTGAAAGGGCCGTATGTCGCGGAAACCTTCGACGTTTGCGTCGAAGAGGATTACGTCCTCGTGGCGCTGTGATGCGACACGCAAACCTAACCGTCATTCCGGGGCCGGCCCCAGGCCGGAGCCCGGAATCCATACTCCCGGCATTTCGGAATCTTTTCGATAGGGGCTATGGATTCCGGATAGCCGCTTCGCGACTTCCGGAATGACAATGACGAGGAGACCACGACGATGAAAGTCATGAAAGCATCCGACCGTCCGACGCGCCGCGCGCCGGACAGCGCCTTCACCGGGACGGTCCTTCAGGATCCGATCATCGAGGCGCCGGAGCCGGCACGGCTGCGCTCGAACGTGGTGAGCTTCGAGCCCGGCGCGCGCACCGCCTGGCACACGCATCCGCTCGGGCAGACGCTCTATGTGATCTCGGGCGTCGGACGCATTCAGAAGGAAGGCGAGCCGATCCACGAAATCCGCGGCGGCGACACGATCTGGATTCCGCCGCACGAGAAGCATTGGCATGGCGCGGCGCCCGACCACGGCATGGTGCACATCTCGATGCAGGAGGCGCTCGACGGCACCGCCGTGAACTGGATGGAGAAGGTGTCCGACGCGGACTACAACAAGAAGGTGGGGTGAGACAGCGCGCATCGCGTGTAGCCCGTGTTGAGCGCTGCGAAACGCGAGGCCGTGCGCGCGTTGTTCTTGCGGGTTGGCGGTTTCCCGGATTTCGCTGCGCTCAATCCAGGCTACGGGCAAGCGATCGTCATTCCGGCCAAGGCGGCAAAGCCGCCGCGAGCCGGAACCCAGAGTCATCATGCTCTCGATGATGCTCGAGCGAGCCTCACACGCAAAGCAAACGACGCGACGCCGCGTCCTCTCGCCTGCTTGAGGACTCTGGGTTCCGGCTCTCGCTGCGCTCGGCCGGAATGACAAGGAGAGGAAGGTGAGCTCGTCATCGCCGGGCTTGTCCCGGCGATCTCGCTTAGGCGCACGCCGTGCCCTCCTTATCGGGATGGCCGGGACAAGCATTCAGCCTCTCTCCGTCATCCTGAGGCGCTCGCGTCAGCGAGCCCCGAAGGATGCGCGGCCCTGTGCTGGCGTTTTGCACCTGGGCCGTCGTCCTTCGAGGCTCGGCGCGTTGCGCCTCGCACGTCAGGATGACGGAACAGAGCGCTTGACATCATCAAGAATATAATCCTATGATCCGGATGTCCACTCCACGAGGGGCGTCTTCCGGAGGCGTCTTGGAGATGCGAGTGGATGCGGCGCCCGCGGGCCGGCTTACGCAAGCCGTCACTCGGGGGGCCTCGGGGCTCCGTCCCCCGCCACCAGGAGCGGGTGCCAGGAGCTGGCTGAAGGTGTCAGGCCCCAAGGGCCTGAGCCGAAGCACGGTCCCGAGGCATCTATAAACGCCGCGGCGGAACGGGCGTTACGCGCACCCCCGCCAGCGTGGAGCGCCGTGAGGCGTGGGTGCTCTCGCAAAGCGCCCGCCGCGCCTCACCAGCGCGGAGAAGGCGGCGTCTGGCACACGCCGCCGATGGATGCGCCTCGCGGCGCTCCACCTCCCCTCATTGTTCGAGGGGATGCATTGCGCAAAGCCTCGGGGTGAATTCACCCGCGAGAATGCGGGCGGCTGTTTGACATTCGGATCAGGAAAACCGCTCGGCCTCGTAGCCCGTGTTAAGCGAAGCGGAACGACGCCGCGCTCTCTCGCACCGTTGAGGACTCTGGGTTCCGGCTCTCGCTGCGCTCGGCCGGAATGACAGAAAGGCGCGCTTGGCGAGAATGACGCAGAGGCGCCATCGCAGCGCGCACGCTTCACCCCAACTCGATATCGCTATCGACGACGAGTGTGAGACTGGTGCTGCCGAGCGTGATCACGGCCTTCGCCGGCAGCGTCTCGTCTCCCTTGAGCTTGCCGCTCGCGATGCCGTCCCGCACGGCTTTCTCGATTTCACGCTGCGCGGTGACGCCGACGGTCTTGAGGAACTTCCGCAGGCTGTGATTGAGCGCGTCTTCGTTCATGGCGATTTTCTCCTAAAGATTGCTGCCGGCAGCAGCATCGGAACTCTCTCGGCCTCATCCTGAGGGGCATCGCGCGGCGATGCGTTTCGAAGGATGAAACGCTGAAATCCTGGCCATCCTTCGAGACGCCGCCTGCGGCGGCTCCTCGGGATGAGGGCGGATTTCTTCACGCCGTGGTCTTCTCCAGGAACTTCTTCTCCAGCATCACATGGATGCCCTTGTTGCCGTTGACCACCTGCGTCACGCGCAGGTCCGCGGCCAGACTGCAGAGCATGTGCGCCTGGTAGCGATCGATCCCCACGCGCGCGCAGATCAGATCGATCATCGAGCGTAACGCGATGACGACGCAGTCGTCGAGGTCGGGATCGAACGCCATCGTCATCACATGCGTCGGCGTCTCCGCCATCGGCCAGGCAAGCTTCATGTCGTCGCGTATCGTGAGGCGGAATGTGCCGATCAGCCCGGTCTCGACCGCGGTGATGCAGACCTCGCCGTCGCCCTGCACGGCATGCCCGTCGCCCGCCGAGAACAGCGCATCGTCGACGAAGATCGGCAGATAGAGCGTCGTTCCGGCAACAAGCTCCTTGTTGTCGAGATTGCCGCCGTTCGGGCGCGGCGGCAGGGTCGAGATCGCGCCCCAGGCCGGCGGCGGCGCGACCGCCATCACGCCGAAGAACGGACGCAGCGGAATCTCCAGGCCCCATGGCAGACGCCCGACATTGCGCTCGGCATCCAGCGGAATGTGCGTCAGCCGCGTCTCATCGAAATCGTAAGGCAGCGCGCCGGCGAGCGGACGCACGACGTTGTAGCCCCAGTCGTAGTGCAGGCCGATCTCCTCGATATCGACCTGCAACACCTGCCCCGGCTTGGCGCCGCGCACGGCGACCGGCCCGGTGCAGATGTGACCGGGCACGATCCGGCGGGCAACACGCTCGTGGATCTCCAACAGCGCAGGCGGGACGTTGAGCGGCGGCGGCGGAAGCTGCTCCGGCCCGCCCGACACCGTCGACAGCGTCACCCGCTCGCCGCTGGCGATCGTCAGATGCGGCGCAAGGCCGGCTTCGAAATAGCCCCAATGCACGGTCTCGGCGGAGGCATCCAGGCGCGGAATGGTCATGGGACATCCTTCTGCATCGGCGCAAACGGCGAAAGGCGGACGTGCCGGTCATCATGCCGGGCGGGCCGCGACCGTCTTCCGTTACCGGAGGCATAGCTGCCCCGCAGCCCGCAATATCTTAGAAATAGCAGCAAGATCAATTGTTTATCGCTAACATGGCGAATTACAGCAGGATTTCAATACCGCCGCTGAGGGGAACCTCGGCGGTATTCGCGGGTTTTCACATGAGTGAGAGCCATAGGAGTATTCCATGACGCATGACCCTTACACCAATCGCGATCCTCTCGATCCCATGAATCCGCGCGAGACGGGTTATGGCGAGTTCGACAGCGCGCGTGGCAGCACGGGGTGGGGATGGATACTGGGCGGCCTTGCGGCCCTTGTCCTGCTCTTCGTGTTCGTCTTCGGCTTCGGCGGTACGGGCGACCAGACCGCGTCGAACACGCCGCCGCCGGCGGCGACCGGAACCGCACCGCGGCCGGCGCCCACGCCTTCGGAAAATACGGGCTCGGCGCCTCGCAACGTGACGCCGCCTGCCCCGGCGCAGCAGGAGACGCCGCCCGCCAAACCGGCGCAGTAACGCGCAGTAACGCCACGCTTAGCAGAAGGCCGAAGAGATCGGGCTCGCGCGTCATCCGACGGGCGGGCCCCTTCGTTTTAGGCTCAAGGCGGCCGGGCCGGCCTACCAGCGGTGAGGACGCAGCCGTCGTGGCGGGCGCGTATCGGTGGTCTGGGTGACCGGCGCAGCGCCACAGGTGCCGCGCTTCGCGGCCCGCTGACGAAAGAAGTCATCCGCCTCCGGCGTGGCGAGCGCCGCCGTCGCCGTCATGTGATCGATCGTGCAGGCAAGCGCCCCGGCGCTTGGCTGACTGCCATTGCCCTCGCAAGTCCAGCCACGCAAATGCAGGCTCGTCGTCTCGAAGCGGCTGATGAAGGCGAGGCAGAGTTTCTGGCGGCCATCGGCGTTGACCCGCATCTGCACGGCGCGGACGGGGCCGAAGCGCGTCTCGAGATCGTAGTAGGTCGACGACAGCACCGGACGCGCGTGGCGCAAGGTCGCGCCATCGAGAAACTCGCGCGCGAAATGGCGTGGCACCGGCGAGCCCTTCGGCGGCATCATCATCGTGACCGTGAGGTCACGCCCGCGGTCGTAAATCTGCCCATAGTGCCAGGTCTCGAAGCGTGTGCCGGCCATTTCGACCACTTCGCCCTGCCGGGACAATGAGGCCACGTCGGCCGCCGCCAGATGAAACACCGGCTCGCGTGACAAAGACTGCGGCAGCAGGCCGTACAGACCGATCGCCGCGGATGCGACGGCCGCGAATGCCACCATGCCGAAAAGGTAGAAGCCGTAGCGGATGACGATTCCGGCACCCATCGCTACCAGGGAAGCCTGCGGCCGATCTATGGAGCTCAGCATCGCCTTTCTCCGCCGCGCTTGGCGCGCGAACTATCTCTCGCCTTGATGGGTTGTTTCGCATCTTCGATCGATGCCGCCGAACGTGCGGCGGCATCGCCGAAACAGCGTGTTCGGCGTTGTGTTTCAGCACGTTCTCGCTTAAGAACCGCCTGCTCCGCAGCAGCAAAAATGCATGCATTGCGGTGACGCCATCCGGAGAGTTAACGATGGGTTACAAGGTCGCAGTCGTCGGCGCCACGGGAGTCGTGGGCCACGAGATGCTCAACATCCTCGCCGAGCGGCAGTTTCCCGCTGACGAGGTGATCGCGGTCGCATCGCGCCGCAGCCAGGGCACCGAGGTTTCGTTCGGCGACCGCGTCCTCAAAGTCAAAGCGCTCGAGAACACCGACTTCTCCGATGTCGACATCTGCCTGATGTCGGCGGGCGGCGCGACGTCGAAGGAATGGTCGCCGAAGATCGCGGCCGCCGGCGCGGTGGTGATCGATAATTCCTCGGCGTGGCGCTACGACGCCGACGTGCCGCTGATCGTGCCTGAGGTGAACGCCGACGCGGCCGCGGGCTTCCGCAAGAAGGGCATCATCGCCAATCCCAACTGCTCGACGGCGCAGCTCGTCGTTCCGCTCAAGCCGCTGCATGAGCGCGCGCGCATCAAGCGCGTGGTCGTGTCGACCTATCAATCGGTGTCGGGCGCCGGCAAGGAAGGCATGGACGAACTCGATCGCCAGACCAAGGGCATCTACTCGCTGCAGGATGTCGAGGCGAAGAAGTTCACCAAGCGCATCGCCTTCAACGTCATCCCGCACATCGACGTCTTCATGGACGACGGCTCCACCAAGGAAGAGTGGAAGATGGTCGCGGAGACGAAGAAGATCCTCGATCCGAAGATCAAGGTGCATGCGACCTGCGTGCGCGTGCCGGTCTTCATCGGTCATTCAGAAGCGGTGAACATCGAATTCGAGGAGCCGCTGAGCACCGATGAGGCACGCCGCATTCTGAGCCGCGCGCCGGGCTGTCTCGTGGTCGACAAGCGCGAGCCGGGCGGCTACGCGACGCCGTTCGAATGCGCCGGCGAGGACGCCACCTACATTTCGCGCTTGCGTGACGATCCGACGGTCGAGAACGGTCTGGCGATGTGGGTCGTCTCCGACAACCTGCGCAAGGGTGCGGCGCTCAACGCCGTGCAGATCGCCGAGACGCTCCTGAAGCGCAACCTCATCGAGGCCAAGCGCAAGGCGGCGTAACAACCGCGCCCGCGACAAAATGACGGGGCCGCAAGCACGAGCTTGCGGCCCCCATGTCGTCAAGCGGCATTCACTTAGTTGTTATCGATGCCGCCGCTCTCGCGATCGAACAAACGCTGTTCGGCCGGGGAAATGTGGTTCGGACGCGACTGCTCGAAGAAAATGCGGTCTTGCCGGCGGCCGGCACGCGCATAGGCATCAAACGCGCCCGCGTTGCCAGCCAGAGACTGAGACTCCGAAAAAACGGGGGAGTTCGAGAGGTCCGGCGAGCCTTCGCCGGCGAGTGCCACTGACGCTCCGCCAAAAACAAGCGCGGCAGCGAGTGCAATTTTTGTCTTATTCAACATCGTTCTTTCTCCTGTATCGTCAATCGAGCCCCGCACAGTGCGTCACGGGGGCCGTTTCGATCTCGTCGCCGGAAATGCGTCTTCACCGGCGGATCAAATCGACGAACGATATCTGGTGCTGGAGCCCCTTCGGGATTACCTGCCCGAATGGGAATGGGGCATTCGGCGAGAACGAATAATGCGAAACCCTGAATTTGCTGCGCTGACGGCCTTCGTGGCTGTTGCCGAACAGCAAAATTTTACCCGTGCGGCCGCGAGCCTCGGCATTGCGACGTCAACGCTCAGCCAAACCATCCGTACGCTCGAGGAGCAGCTCGGCGTGCGTCTTCTCAACCGCACGACGCGCTCGGTCGCGCCGACCGAAGCCGGCGCACGCTTGCTCGACCGGCTGCAGCCCGCGCTCGAAAGCATCGGCAAAGCCGTCGAAACGGTCAACGCGTTTCGCGACAGCCCGATGGGAACGCTGCGGCTCTCGGTGTCCCGGCCTTCGATATTGCACGTCATCGCACCGCTGCTAAAGCCGTTTCTTGCCGAACACCCGGCAATCACGGTCGAGATCGTCGCGGAGGATTCGCGCCAGGATATTATCAGCGGCCGCTTCGATGCCGGCGTGCGCGTCGGCGAGTTCATCGAGCAGGACATGATCGCGGTGCGGCTGGCCGACGAATTCCGCATGATCGCCGTCGCGTCGCCGAAATATCTCGAACAGCACCCCGTGCCGCTGCATCCCGACGATCTGCGCGACCATAATTGCATCCGTCACCGTTGGAGCTCCGACGCTGCGATGCATCCCTGGAGCTTCCAGCGCGGCAACGAGACCATCGATGTCGCGGTGGACGGACAGCTCGTCGTGAACGACCTGCATCTCGCGCTCTACGCCGCCCGCGACGGCGCAGGCGTTGCCTATCTTCCCGAGGCTTTCGTGTGTCCGTATTTCAATGCCGGGTTGCTGGTGCGTCTCCTGGACGACTGGTCACACACCCGGTCCGGTGTATTCCTGTACTATTCCGGACGGCGGCACGTCCCCGCGCCGCTGCAGGCGTTCATCGCCTATGTGCGTCGACGTGGGAACGAAAAAAAGGCACCGAACGAAATCGCGTCGCGAAACGGCAACGCTCCTTTGCACGACGAGACCCTGGCGCGGGCCTCGATCGTCGGCGGCACGGCGGGCGACGCGTCAAACGGCCGCGCGCACGTCAGCTGAAGCACGATCGGAAGGACGTGACGAGGCCGCGGATTATTCCGCGGCCTTTTGCAATGCGTCCCACTCGCGCAGCGCCTGCGCGTCGCGCGGGGTGACGTCGGGATACTGCGGATCCGAGCCGACCGCCGGCGAGATTTTCCACGATCGCGCGCACTTCTTGCCCGTTGCCGGCGCGAACACGACCGCGACGTCGCGCACATCATCCAGCCGAAACGCATCGGCCGGGCCTTGGCCTTGCACCAGGGTTGCGGCCGACGTGATGCAGACTTCCGCAAGGTCGATGTCGATCAGCGCTTCGAACAAACCGCCGTCGGCGACATAGATCGTCGGAGCGGCCTCGAGCGACGAGCCGATCCGTTTACTCGCCCGCTCCTTTTCCAGCGCGCCGGTGACGACCCGGCGCACGAGGCGGATCTTGCGCCACTTCTCGGCGAGCGCATCGTCCCGCCACGCGGCCGGCACCGCCGGGAAGATTTCCAGATGCACCGAGCCGTCCGCCGACGGATGACGCGCGAGCCAAGCCTCCTCGGCCGTGAAGCAGAGCATCGGCGCCAGCCACGCGACCGTGCATTCGAACAGGCGATCGAGCACCGTCAGGCATGCCTTGCGCGTTTTCGATGAAATCGGATCGCAATAGAGCGCGTCCTTGCGCACGTCGAAGTAGAACGCCGAGAGATCGACGGTCATGAATGTCGCAAGCAGCGCGAAGATGCGCTTGTAATCGAACGCCGCGTAAGCCTCGCGCACGTCGGCGTCGACCTCGACGAGGCGATGCAGCATCAGCCGCTCGAGTTCGGGCATCTCGCTGTCGGCGACGCGATCCTTTTCGTGGAAATGCGCGAGATTGCCGAGCATCCAGCGCAAGGTGTTGCGCAGCTTGCGATAGGTGTCGGCCGTGGTCTTGAGAATTTCCGGTCCGATGCGGATGTCGTCGGCATAGTCCGACGCGCAGACCCACATGCGCAGGATATCGGCGCCGGACTGCTTGATGACATCCTGCGGCACGACCGTGTTGCCGAGGGACTTCGACATCTTGCGGCCGTCCTCGGCGAGAACGAAGCCATGCGTCAAAACGATATCGAACGGCGCGCGGCCGCGCGTGCCGCAGCTTTCCAGCAAGGAAGAATGGAACCAGCCGCGATGCTGGTCGGAGCCCTCGAGATACATCACGGTGTCGTCGCCGCCGTCGCGCTTGCGCCTGATGCCGGCGAGGCTCGGGAAATGCCGCGGGTCTTCCAGCGTGAAGGCGTGCGTCGAGCCGGACTCGAACCAGACGTCGAGAATATCGTCGACCTTTTTCCAGTCCTCGTTGGCGCGCTTGCCGAGGAAGCGCTCGCGCGCACCCTCCTTGTACCAGGCGTCGGCGCCTTCCTTCTCGAAGATCTCGCCGATGCGCGCATCAACCTGCGGATCGCGCAGGATTTCCGCCGATCCATCCGCCTGCTCGCGCACGAACACCGCGATCGGCACGCCCCAGGCGCGCTGGCGCGAGATCACCCAGTCGGGGCGATTCTCGATCATGCCGTTGATGCGGTTCTCGCCCTGCGGCGGCACCCACCGCGTTTCCTTGATCGCGGTCAACGCACGATGGCGCAGCGTGTCGCCCGGCTTCACGCTGCCGTCGGCGCCGATCAGCGCCTTGTCCATGGCGATGAACCATTGCGGCGTGTTGCGGAAGATCACCGGCTTCTTCGAGCGCCACGAGTGCGGATACTGATGCTTCAAGCGGCCGCGCGCGATCAGCATGCCGGCGTCGGCCAGTGCCTTGATCACCGCGTCGTTGGCGTCACCCTTCGCGCCCTTGTCGGTTAGCACGCGCTTTCCCTCGAAGCCCGGCGCCTGCGCGGTGAGCGCGCCGTTCTCGTCGACGGTATAGGGAATGCGGGTGTCGATGCCGCGTGCCTCGAGAGCACGCGCATTCGCCATCCAGATGTCGAAGTCCTCGCGGCCGTGGCCGGGCGCGGTGTGGACGAAGCCGGTGCCGGCGTCGTCGCTGACGTGATCGCCCTCCAGCATCGGCACGGCGAAATCGTAGCCGCCCATGCTTTTCAGCGGATGCGCACCGACGATCGCGGCCAGTTGTCCAACGCTCACGGGTTGACGCTTCTCGAAGCGCGTGACGCGCGCCTGTTTCATCACGTCGTCAGCGAGCGCGTCGGCCAGGATATATTTGTCGCCCGCCTTGGCCCAGTTGTCGGCCGGCGCCTCGGTCACTTCATAGAGCGCGTAGGCGACCTTCTCGGAGAAGCTGATCGCGCGGTTGCCCGGCATCGTCCAAGGCGTCGTCGTCCAGATGATGACCGACGCGCCTTGAAGTCCCGGCTCGTTCGTCTGCACGATCGGAAACTTCACCCACACCGTGTCGGAGGTGTAGTCCTCATACTCGACCTCCGCCTCGGCGAGCGCGGTCTTCTCGACCACGGACCACATCACCGGCTTGGAGCCCCGATAAAGCCCGCCGTTGGCGGCGAACTTGATCACCTCGCGGGCGATCTGCGCCTCCGAGGCGAAATCCATCGTCGCATAGCGACCCTTCCAGTCGCCTTCGACGCCGAGGCGCTTGAACTCCTCGCGCTGCACGTCGAGCCAGTGATTGGCGAAGGCGCGGCACTCGCCGCGAAATTCGTTGATCGGGATCGCATCCTTGTTCTTGCCCTTGGCGCGATACTCCTCCTCGACCTTCCATTCGATCGGCAGGCCATGGCAATCCCAGCCCGGCACGTAGTTCGAGTCGAAGCCGAGCATCTGCTGGCTGCGCGTCACCACGTCCTTGAGCACCTTATTGAGCGCGGTGCCGATATGGATATTGCCGTTGGCGTAGGGCGGGCCGTCGTGCAGCACGAAGCGCGCGCGCCCTTTGGAGGCCTCGCGCAAGCGGCGGTAGAGGCCGAGCTTCTCCCAGCGTGCGAGAAGCTCCGGCTCCTTTTGCGGGAGGCCGGCGCGCATCGGAAAGTCGGTCTGGGGCAGGAACAGCGTGACGCTGTAGTCGCGGGCTTTGTCGGTCATGGCTCGGTCGTCGTCGGCTGGATGCGGAGGGTGCAGGCTCGAAATCTCTCCCGGTCCTCCGCCGCGCGGACGCGCTCAGGCGGAAGCCGGGCCGCTAATGCGGCGAAGGCTCGCGCCTATCGCCAAAATTTTGGTGCGCTGCAACGACATAGCGGCTCTCATAGCAGGGACTTTTCGCACCCGAAAGGGGCCCAGGCCTCTAAATCGGAGGAAAGGCCTGCGGCAAGCGGGCGAGCGCAGCGCGCGCCAGCGCGGAGTCCTCGTTCATGCGTGCGACGAGGGCATCTATACCATCGAACTTCAGCTCGGGCCGGATCCAACCGAGGAAAGCCACATCGAGCGTCCGGCCATAGAGGTCCCCGGCGAAATCGAACAGAAAGACCTCCAGCAGCGGCGCGCCGTTGTCGAAGGTCGGACGGCGGCCAAAACTGGCGACGCCGTCGTAGCGGCGGCCGTCGACCCCGACGCGGACGGCATAGATGCCGTGCTTCAGGCCGCAGGCGGGGTCGAGCCGGATATTGGCGGTCGGGAAGCCGAGGTCGCGGCCGCGCTTTTCGCCGTGGACGACCGGCCCCGAGACGAACCAGGGATAGCCGAGCAATTCGGCCGCTTCGACCACGCGCCCCTCGCCGAGGGCGGCGCGGATGGCGGTGGAGGAGACGGGCCGGCCCTCGTCCTCCGTCGGCGCGACGATATCGACGGCGATGCCGTGCCGCGCGCCCTGCTCGGCCAGGAAGGCCGGCGAGCCCTGGCGGCCACGGCCGAAATGAAAATCGAAGCCCACGACGACGCCGCGCACCCCAAGGCGTTCGACGAGAATACGGCCGATAAACTCTTCCGCGGAATGGGCCGCGAGCGTCGCGTCGAAATCAAGCACGATCGCGCCGCCGAGACCGGTGGCCGCAAGCAGCCGCAGCTTGGCGTCTGCGTCGGTGAGGCGGAAAAGCGGGACGTCCGCGCGGAAATAGCTGCGCGGATGCGGCTCGAAGGTCAACGCCAGGGCGGGCGCCGACATCGCCCGGGCACGCCTGAGCGCGGTCGCGATGACCGCGCGATGCCCGCGGTGCACGCCGTCGAAGTTGCCGATGGCGACGACGGCCCCGCGCAAGGGCGGGGGCAGAGGATCGCCTTGGCGAACGATCCGGAACGGCGACGTTGGCTGCGGGGATTGGGTCATCGATTGGCGCTCACGGCGCGGGACGGTGAAAGCGTAGCGGCCGTAAAGTCAAGACGGCGCACGCGAAAATCCTTCGAAATTTCAGAGATTAACCGGATATTCAGCGGCTCCGGCTAGCGTCGGCGCGAGCCTGCGGCCCATGCATGCATGGGCCCCATACAACCAGGATGGCGGCTCCCGACGGATCGCTACAGGAGTGAGGCGATGGCTATCGACCACGCGATGCCGGTTCTCGTTGTCGACGACTACAGCACGATGATCCGCATCATCCGCAATCTTCTTCGACAGCTCGGCTTCGAGAACGTCGACGATGCCACGGACGGCTCGGCGGCGCTGGCGAAGATGCGCGACCGCCGCTACGGCCTCGTCATCTCGGATTGGAACATGGAGCCGATGACCGGCTACGAATTGTTGAAGCAAGTGCGCGCCACGCCGGAGTTCGCCAGGACGCCGTTCATCATGGTCACGGCGGAAGCGAAGACCGAGAACGTCATCGCCGCCAAAAAGGCGGGGGTGAACAACTACATCGTCAAGCCGTTCAACGCGCAAACGCTGAAGACGAAGATCGAGACCGTGTTTGCCGCCTGACGCGCTTTTCGCCGACATATTCACGTTGTGAGTGCAGCTATGCCGGCTCCTGACTCGAACCCTCTTGCCGGCTCCGACGGCGCCGTGAAGCACGCCGTGGCGCCCTCTTTGGCCGATGTCGTGCGACTCGCCGAAATCAGCGCCGCCGCCTCGCAGGCTTTTTCCCAACTCCTCGATTCCACGATCGTGCGGGAGATGCGCGACATCGCCGTGCATCTCGCCGCGACGAAGCGCGAGATCGGCAAATTGCAGGCAAACGACATCAAGAACGTGCGTATTCCCGCCGCCGGAAACGAGCTCAAGGCCGTCACCCGATCGACCGAGGCGGCGACGAATACGATCCTTGCCTGCGCCGAAGCGGTGATGGCGGCGGACGCTTCCGATCCCGCGCGCTATAAGGCGCTGGTCGACGAAAAAATGCTGCAAATCTTCGAGGCGTGCGCGTTTCAGGATACGGCCGGCCAGCGCGTCGGCAAGGTGGTGGAGACGCTGCAGCATATCGAAGCGCGTGTCGCATCCTTTGCCGCAGCCGTCCGCGCGCAGGATACGCCAGGGCCTGCAAACGACGTGGAGCGCGAGCGTGCCGAGCGCCGGCGCCGCCTGCATATCCACGGGCCGCAGGATGGCGGCGCCGCTCCGGACGGCAGCGACCTCAAAGACGGACGGCAGGCCGAGATCGACAAGATGTTCGACTGACGGCGCTTGGCGCCGCGCGGTTACCAAACCAGCGCGCGCGTCACCGCCATCGCGCGCGTGCCGGCCGCCGCGAAAATGCGCTCCAGATTTGCAAGATCCGGTTCGTCACGATCGCCGAGTTCCTCGGCGTGGATGCCCGCGGTGACGAATAGACAATCAAGTCCCTGGGCATCCGCGCCTTTCACATCCGTGCGAACGGAATCGCCGATCGCGAGCACGCGCGCGAGCGGCGTGTCGTTGCCTCTCAGCTTTCGCGCTTCCGCCAGAGCCTGCTCGTAGATCGGCGCATAGGGCTTGCCGGCGTACAGCACGTCCCCGCCCATGGTGCGGTAAAGGTCCGCGATCGCCCCGCCGCAATAGATGAGGCGCGTGCCGCGCTCGACGACGAGGTCGGGGTTGCCGCAGACCATGAACATGTTCCGTGTCCGCAACCGGCCGAGAAGATCGCGGTAATCCTCGGGCGTCTCGACGTCGTCGTTGAACGGGCCGGTGCATACGACGTAGTCAGCCTTTTCGGCCGGCGCGAAGGCCACGTCGAGGCCCTTGAAGACGCCGAGGTCGCGCTCGGGGCCGATATGGAAGATTGTCTGGCCGGGCCGGTCGGCGACCACGGCACGGGTCACGTCGCCCGACGTGACGATGCCGTCGAAGGCGGTGCGCGGCACCTTGAGATGATCGAGGAAGTGAACGACCTCCGCGCTCGGACGCGGCGCATTCGAGATCAGCACCACCGTGCCGCCCCGCGCACGGAACCGCGTCAGCGCCTCGCATGCGCGCGGCCAGGCGGCGACGCCGTTGTGCACGATGCCCCAGATGTCGGAAAGCACCACGTCGTAGCGCGGCGCGAGCGAGGCGAAATTCCCGGTGAGGGTCAGCGGAGAGGACTGGGATGTCATGAGAGAGCCGTGTGCGCGATGCCCGGCTCCTTAAAGCATTTGCCGGGCGGCGCAAGCACTTCGCCAGCTCCCTGGGGTCTGATCCAACGGCATTGAATCGGACCCGTCGCTATCGTTTTGTTTGAGCATGATCCCCCGGACGGGCCCGAGGGTATGCTTTCCGAAAGCCGGGTTCCACTTTTCCTCATCCCGCGCTAGGCGCGGCGGGCCATTTCCTGCGCGATCTGGGCCAGAACGGTGTTCGCCGGCGGAGCGACGCGCGCGGCGACCGCCGGTTCGCCGGAAAGCTTGGCGGGTGGCTTGGCGTCCGCCGCAGTCACCGGCGCCGGCGCTGGCGTGGAGGACGTGGCGACGGGTTCGCTCGTGCCCTGCCCTTCCGACCGCAGAGGCCGCGGCGGCGAGAACAGGAAACCCTGACCGAAGTGGATGTCGTAATCGAGGATATCGACCACCACCGCCTCGGTTTCGATCCGTTCCGCGATCAGGTCGATGCCCGCGCGTCCAAGCAGATTGGACAGGTCGGCGATATCGATGTCGGCGGACGTCGCGGCTGCCCGGTCCAGCAGCAGCGCCGCCGGCGCCTTGACGAAGCGGAATCCGTGCGCGGCCAAGGACTGCGGCCCGAGGTCGAGATCCGTTACCCGGTCGAGCGAGAAGCGGAAGCCCAGCTTGGCGAGCGTCGCAAGGCTCTCGTGCTCCGCCGCGCCCATGCTCCGCCATGACCGCTGCGAGAACTCGAACACCAGGGACGGTGCAATCGCCTTGTTGGCGGTCAGGAAATCGAGGAACTGGGGGAAAACCTCCGGATCCGTCAGCGTTGCGCCCGCGACGTTGCAGAACAAGCCGGCCTCGCGGTTCTTCGCCGCCAGCCGGCGCACGACCTGAACGCTGCGAAACAGCATCAGATAATCGAGCGTCGGCATGAGGCCGCCCGCTTCCGCCGCTCCGAGGAAATCGGCCGGCGTGATCAACTCGCCGTCCTCCAGGCGAAGCCGTGCCAGCGCCTCGTAGTACCGGACCTTGCGCTGCGGCAGGGTCACGATGGGCTGTAGATGAATGTCGACCCGATTGGCTTCGAGCGCACCGCGCAGGGCACGCGCGAGATCGTCGCGCAGCATGCCGTGGAATCGCCCGCCGATGACGCGGAGCGTCGGCGGCGGCGCGCTGACGGCGGTTTCTGGAACCGGCGGCGTGATGATCGGCGCGGCCGATGGCGACACCGCCGGCGCAACGGAGAAAAACTCCGGCGCCACGTCGGTGACCGGCGACGGGGACGCGGAAGAAGCATTTTCCGCCCCCGCGGGCCGCGTCGCGGCGGAGGCCTTCACCGCATTCACCAACGCCACCTCATGCGCGGCGACGGATTCGGCGAGCTGATTGACCAGGGCGCCCAGTTCCTGGATTTCGGAGGAGAGCGGCTCGGTCGCCGTCCGCGCCTTCTGCGACGAGGCCGCGACCACCTGCTCGAGCGCAATGACCCGGCGGCCGATATCGCCGACCTGGCGCGCGAGATCGGCCGTCCCGCGGGAAAGATCGGCGACGCGGCTCGATACGTCCGCGCGATCGTGGGCGCGGCCGGCAAACGTGTTGTAGGCGACGAGCACGGTCAGGAGCGTCAGCGCGGACGCGAGCGCCTCGATGAACGACAGACCGAGCGCCAGGTAGACCACCGCGCCGAATGACGCGGCAATGATCACCATGGACGCAGCGGTAAGGAAGGCGCTGATGCGCATGCGTAACTTTCCGGCGAGCGGCGACGTCCTCCCCCGCGAACCTGATTCGCCACCGTGTCGCTCACTGTCCCCGAGGACGCGCGCAGGCGCAAGCAATGTTGCAGCGGACCGCCATCCGAACCGGCCGATTGTGAAAAAGCCCGCCCGTCCTCGTGGCCGCCGCCAAATGAAAAGGGCCTCTCCGATCGGAGAGGCCCCAAGTCATTCCGTCAAGTCATTCGGATCGAAACGAAGCTTGTCAGGCGACCGCTTTGATGACCTTGCCGACCTTCTCGAAGAGCTCCCCGATCTGGCTCTCGCTGATGATCAGCGGCGGCGACAGCGCCAGCGTGTCGCCCGCCGTGCGCATCATCACGTCGTGCTCATGATAGCCGCGCTCCATCGCCTCGTAGCCGCGCTTGCCGACCGCGTCAGGACGCGAGGCAAGGTCGATACCGGCGACGATGCCGACGGTGCGAATGTCGAGCACGCCCGGCAGGCCCTTCAGGCTCATCGCCGCGTCGGCGAAGAGCGGCTCCAGCTTCTTGGCGCGCTCGAACAGCCCTTCCTCGCGATAGAGGTCGAGCGTCGCGATGCCCGCCGCCACCGCGAGCGGATGCGCCGAATAGGTGTAGCCGTGGAACAGCTCCGGCATGTGCTCGGCGCCGCCCTGCATGAAGGCGTCGTAGATCATGCCGCGGGCGACGACGCCGCCCATCGGCACGGCGCCGGAGGTGACGCCCTTCGCGAACGTCATCAGGTCGGGAACGACGCCGTAACGCTCGGCGGCGAAGGCGTGGCCGAGGCGGCCGTAACCGGTGATGACCTCGTCGAAGATCAGCAGGATGCCGTATTTGTCGCAAATCTGGCGCAGGCGCTTGAGGTAACCCTGCGGCGCCGGAAGAACGCCGGTCGAGCCCGCCATCGGCTCGACGATGACGGCGGCGATGGTCGATGCGTCATGCAGCGCGACGATGCGCTCGAGATCGTCGGCGAGATGCGCGCCCCACTCCGGCTCGCCCTTGGAGAACGCCTGGTGCTCGCGATTATAGGTGTGCGGAAGATGGTCGACGCCCGTGAGCATCGAGCCGAAATACCGCCGGTTGGCGACGATGCCGCCGACCGAGATGCCGCCGAAGCCGACGCCGTGGTAGCCGCGCTCGCGGCCGATCAGACGCGTGCGGCTGCTCTGCCCCTTGGCGTGATGATAGGCGAGCGCGATCTTGAGCGCGGTATCGACCGCCTCCGAGCCGGAATTGGTGAAGAACACATGGTCGAGGTCGCCGGGCGCCAGCGCCGCGATGCGGCTCGCAAGCTCGAACGATTTCGGATGCGCGAACTGGAACGGCGGGGCGTAGTCGATCTCGGCCGCCGACTGCTGGATGGCGGCGACGATCGGGTCGCGGTTGTGGCCGGCGTTGGTGCACCACATGCCGGCGGAGCCGTCCATGATCGCACGGCCATCCGGCGTGTAATAGTTCATGCCCTTGGCGCGGGTGACGAAGCGCGGCCGCTTCTTGAAGGCGCGATTGGGGGTGAAGGGGACCCAGAACGACTCGAGGTCGTTGGGCACGCTGGTTGCGTAATCGCGGTTCTCGGCAAGCGACATCGAAACACTCCTCGAAATGAAAAATGGCCGGCGAAGGGGCTGATCTCTCTCTAGCAGGAAATCGGCGCGGTCGAAACCGTCACGAAGACGCAAGCGGAAGGGGCGCGCGGGCCCTGCGTCGCCCCGCCGCACGGCACGGCCACGCTTCCGATGAACGGGCAGACCGCAACGCACGACGAAAAGGCCTGGAACGGCATCATCCCGGTGCCGTACAGGGAGAAAAACCCATGCAGCGGTTCACGATCATGGCCATGGCGGCGACGATCCTGCTTGCCGGCGCCGCGACCGCCAACGCCCGCGGCAATTGTTGGACGTTCAACAACGGCTTCGGCAACCACAACAAGTGCGAAGGCTCCTCCTACACCGACTATTCCCGGTCCCGGCCGGTCTATGTCCCGCCGACGCGGCATGCCAATCCGATCCCCTTGGCACGCGATGAAAGCCGCGATGGCGGCGGCGGAGGTGGCGGCGGAGGCGGAGGCGGAGGCGGAGGCGGGCGCTGATGCCGCGACCCGGGCCCTTTCCGTCCTCGGGAAAGGGCCCGCCATCGCCTCAATCCCGCTTTGCCGCCCTGTCTTGTCTCCCCTTCTTGTTCCTTTGTCTTGTCCGCTCGTCTTGTCCGCTGTTGGGGCATGCGATACCACCCGCGACATGCCGTCCCGGCCAGCGTCTGCGTGCGCGGGCTGGGCAGCACCGAGAGCGGGATGAGGAAAAGTGTGTTGCGGTTTTCCGCCCGCATCCCGCTCTAAGTTATGAGAACCGATCACGTTCATGATTTTGGATCGATTCGATCCAAAATCATCGCGATCTATTGCAAAGACAGGTCGAGCGCGCATGTCCGCCAAGCAAAAACCCAATCGGATCAAGCCACGCCTGCCGCGCGGCTTCGCTGATCGCGGCGCTGCCGAAATCGCGGCGACACGGCGCATGACCGAGACGATCCGCACCGTCTATGAGCGCTACGGCTTCGAGCCGGTGGAGACGCCGGCGATCGAGTTCACCGAGGCGCTGGGCAAGTTCCTGCCCGACCAGGACCGGCCGAACGAGGGTGTGTTCTCGTTCCAGGACGACGACGAGCAGTGGCTCTCGCTGCGCTACGACCTCACCGCGCCGCTCGCCCGCTACGTCGCGGAGAATTTCGACGCGCTGCCGAAGCCCTATCGCAGCTACCGCGCCGGTTATGTCTTCCGCAACGAGAAGCCGGGCCCGGGACGCTTCCGCCAGTTCATGCAATTCGACGCCGACACGGTGGGTTCGGCGTCGCCCGCGGCCGACGCCGAGATGTGCATGATGGCAGCGGATGCGCTGGAGTATCTGTACATCAAGCGTGGGGACTATCTCGTAAAGATTAATAACCGCAAGGTTCTCGATGCGGTACTGGATACGATCGGTCTCAACGGTGACGAAAATTTTTCCAAACGGCTGATCGTCCTACGGGCGTTAGACAAATATGACCGCCTCGGAATGGAGGGCATCCGACAACTCCTTGGTGACGGACGCCAGGACGACAGCGGAGATTTTACCAAAGGAGCCGGTTTGGCCAGCGACCAAGCCGACCGATTGCTCGATACGATTTTTCGAGTGGGCGGCGAGGAATCATGGGTCGCTCGTACGCACGCATCGCCGCTCGAAGAACGGGCATGCATCGTTCCTTCAGCCACTCACCGCTACTCCAATCGCAAGGCGCTTGAACTCCTTCGCAAATCGATGACGGATTTGGGAGCATCAACCGTCGGAGTAGATGAATTGGCCGAGATAATTACAATCTGCGAAGCGGC
>JBDHSU010000083.1:0-18297 GCA_039808325.1 Variibacter sp.
CGAGGCGGTGGTCGCCATCGCAGCGATCGTGCTCGTCGGCCGCTTTCTGCTGCGGAAGCTTCTTCGCTTCGCTGCACGCACCGGCCGGCGCGACATCATCATGGCGGCGACGATCCTGACCGTCATCTCCGTCGCCGGTGCGACCGGCGTCGCGAACCTGTCGCCCGAGCTCGGCGCCTTCCTGGCCGGCCTGCTGCTTGCCGAGACGGAATACAGGCACCAGGTCGAGGTCGATATCGAGCCCTTCAAGGAACTGCTGATCGGCGTATTTTTCGTCTCGGTCGGTATGTCGATCCGCGTCGATCTTGTGTGGCATCACCTGCTATGGATCGTGGCGGCCCTCGCGGTCCTGATGACGGTCAAGGCCGTGATCCTGCTCATCGCCTGCCGCATCTTCGGCATCGATCGCGCCACTTCGGTCGAGAACGGGCTGCTTCTCTCGCAAGCGGGCGAGTTCGCCTTCGTCGTGTTGAGCGCGGCGCGCGGGTCGTTTGACGCGACGACGGAGAATCTCCTTTTCGCCGTCGTCGGGCTGAGCATGATGCTGACGCCGCTCTTCGCCTTCGTGGCCGGCCGCATCGGACAGTTTTTTCACGAGCGGGACCAAGCGGGTGCGCTGCCGCCGGAGGGCGCGATTTCCATCCTGCGGGATCATGTCATCATCGGCGGCTACGGCCGGGTCGGCCAACTGGTTGGAGAACTCCTGGCCGCCGAGAACATCCCTTACATCGCGCTCGACGCCGATAGCGAAACGGTGAAATGGCATCGCCAGCGCGGCCGCCCGATCTACTTCGGTGACGCCGGCCGGGTAGAGATGCTGCAGCGCGCCGGCGGTGCGCATGCGCGAGCCTTTGTCGTCACGGTCAATGCCGCCGCCGCGGCGGAGCGAATGGTCGCGGCGGCGCGCCGGCAAAGTCCGGAGGCTCCGATTTTCGCGCGTGCCGGCAGCCCCGAGCATGCGTCGTCGCTCTTTCGTCTCGGTGCCCACAGCACCGTTCCCGAAACGGTGGAGGCCAGCCTGCAGCTTGCCCGCCACGTTCTCGCGGGCCTCGGCGTCGCCGACGGGGTGATCGAACGAAAGCTTGCCGAAAGCCGCGTGCGACAGTTCGCTCAATTCGAGGTTAAAACGTGACCACCGCGGCTTCTTCAGGATCGATGACATGCACACACACGCGACATCCGCCACACGCGCCGACAGTGACGCGCACACGACATTGGCGAGCCTCGACACGCCTTGTCTCGTCGTCGACGCCATGCGCATGGAGCGCAACATCGTCCGATTGCGTGAGCGGTTGCACAAGTTGGGCGTGGCGTTCCGCCCACACTTGAAGACGGCGAAATCGGTCGATGTCTCACGCCGCGTGATGACGACGGCGCAAGGACCGGCAACGGTTTCAACCTTGCGCGAAGCGGAGATTTTTGCGCAGGCCGGCATCGTCGACATGATCTATGCCGTCGGCGTCGCGCCGGACAAGATCGCCCGCGTCGCCGCGTTGCGGCGAGCGGGCGTCGATCTCGCCGTCGTGGTGGATAGCGGTGAGCAGGCCGTCGCCGTGGCAGCCGGCGGCGATGTGGCGGCGCCGATTCCCGTCTTGATCGAGATCGATTGTGACGGGCATCGCTCCGGTGTCGCGCCGGATGACCGTGCCTTGCTCGTGGAGATCGCGACCGCTCTCGGTTCCGGCGGCGGAGCCAGTCTTCGCGGCGTTCTCACGCATGCCGGAGAAAGCTACAGTGCGCGTTCTCCGGTGGAATTGGAGGTCGCTGCCGAGCAGGAACGCACCGCCGTGGTGCAGGCCGCGCAGATATTGCGTGGCGCAGGATTTCCGGTTTCGGTCGTCAGCGTCGGCTCGACGCCGACGGCGCATTTCGCGAAGCGCCTTGACGGCGTGACTGAAGTGAGAGCGGGCGTGTTCGTATTCTTCGATCTCGTCCAAGCCGGGATTGGCGCTTGTACCGTCGACGACATCGCGCTCTCGGTACTCACGACGGTTATCGGCCATCAGAAGGCGAAGGGGTGGACCATCGTCGATGCGGGCTGGATGGCGATGTCGCGTGACCGCGGCACGGCGGCGCAGACGGTCGACCAGGGCTATGGCGTGGTCTGCGACATTCACGGCAGGCCCTTTCGGAACCTGATCGTCATAGGTGCCAATCAGGAGCACGGCATCATCGCGATGCGGAACGGTGCGCCGGGCGCGGGCCCGGATTTCCCGATTGGCGAGCGTTTGCGAATCCTGCCCAATCACGCTTGCGCCACCGGCGCTCAGCACGATCGCTATCATGTCGTCGAAGCGGAAGGCGATGCCGTGGTCGCCACCTGGCCGCGCTTCTCCGGTTGGTAAGCGGCCGACGGAGAAAAAATAGCGCGGATCGCTCCGCGCTATTTTGATGTCCGGAAAGCGACTCGCTTGCGCGCTGCCGCCTTTTTTGCTTTTTGCCGCTACCGAGTTGAACCGGCCTCAGAGCGCCGCGAGCGCGGCATTCAGCGTGGGGCTCGGGCGCATGGCGGCCGATGTCTTGGCGGGATCGGGCAGGTAGTAGCCGCCGATATCGACCGGCTTGCCCTGCGCGGCGATCAGCTCGGCGTTGATTTCGGCCTCGTTCTTGGCGAGCGTTTCAGCCAGCGGCTTGAAGCGGGCCTGCAGCTCCTTGTCTTTGGTCTGCGCGGCGAGCGCCTGCGCCCAATAGAGCGCGAGATAGAAATGGCTGCCGCGATTGTCGATCTCGCCGACCTTGCGCGCGGGAGAACGATTGAACGCGAGGATCTTGCCGATGGCGGTGTCCAGTGTCTCGGCGAGAATCTGCGCCTTGGCGTTCTTATAGGTCTGCGCCAGGTGTTCGAGCGAGGCACCTAGCGCGAGGAACTCGCCGAGCGAATCCCAGCGCAGATAGCCTTCCTCCTGGAACTGTTGCACGTGCTTGGGGGCGGAGCCGCCGGCCCCGGTCTCGAATAGACCGCCGCCGGCGAGCAGCGGAACGATCGAGAGCATCTTGGCCGAGGTGCCGAGTTCCATGATCGGGAACAGGTCGGTCAGATAGTCGCGCAATACGTTGCCAGTGACGGAGATCGTATCCTGCCCCTTGCGGATACGCGCGAGCGAGAACTTCATCGCTTCCACCGGTGCCAGGATGCGGATGTCGAGGCCCGACGTATCCTGCTCCTTCAGGTACTTCTCGACCTTTGCGATGACTTGCGCGTCATGCGCGCGCTTGTCATCGAGCCAGAACACCGCAGGCGTGTTGGTGATGCGCGCGCGGCGCACCGCGAGCTTGACCCAGTCCTGGATCGGCGCGTCGCGCACCTCGCACATGCGGAAGATATCGCCGGTCTCGACCGGCCGTTCCAGCAGCACCTTGCCGTCCTCGGCGACGACGCGAACCGTTCCGTCCGCCGGCACTTCGAAGGTCTTGTCGTGGGAGCCGTATTCCTCGGCCTTCTGCGCCATCAGCCCCACGTTGGGAACCGAGCCCATGGTCTTGGGATCGAACGCGCCGTGCGCCTTGCAGTCGTCGATGACCGCCTGATACAGCGTCGCATAGGCACGGTCCGGGATCACGGCGATGACGTCGTGCAGCTTGCCGTCGGCGCCCCACATGCGGCCGGAATCGCGGATCATCGCCGGCATCGAAGCGTCGACGATCACGTCGCTCGGCACATGCAGGTTGGTGATGCCTTTGTCGGAATTGACCATGGCGAGGCCCGGCCGCTTCGCGTATTCGGCGGCAATGTCGGCCTTGATCGCGGCCTTTTCGGCGTCCGGCAGCGTTTCGATCTTCGTGAGCAGGTCGCCGAAGCCGTTGTTGAGGTTGACGCCGAGCCGCTTCAGCGCGGCGGCGTGCTTATCGATCACGTCGGCGAAGAACACGGACACCGCGTGACCGAAGATGATGGGATCGGCGATCTTCATCATCGTTGCCTTGACGTGCAGCGAGAACAGCACGCCTTCCTTCTTCGCCTCGTCGATCTCTTTGGCGAAGAATTCGCGCAGCGCCTTGCGGCTCATCACCGCCGCGTCGATGATCTCGCCGGCCGCGATCGCCGTCTTCGCCTTCAGCACCGTGACGGCCCCGTCGGCGGCGGCGAGTTCGATGCGGACATTCGTCGCCGCGGGAACGGTGGTCGAGATCTCCGAGCC
Organism: Variibacter sp.; assembly: GCA_039808325.1. GTDB lineage: Bacteria > Pseudomonadota > Alphaproteobacteria > Rhizobiales > Xanthobacteraceae > JAFKKS01. The sequence continues at coordinate 4,140 of JBDHSU010000083.1, forward strand.
GTAGTAGTCGCCGCTCGGCATGGTCGCGACGTGCGACTTGGAATCCTTGCTCCAGGCGCCCATCTTGTGCGGATTGTCGCGGGCATATTGCTTGACGGCGCCGGCGGCGCGCCGGTCCGAATTGCCTTCGCGCAGGACCGGGTTGACGACGCTGCCGAACACCTTGGCGTAGCGGGACTTAATCTCCTTCTCCGCGTCGGTCCTCGGGTCGTCGGGATAGTCGGGGACGGCATAGCCCTTGCCTTGCAGCTCCTTGATCGCGGCTTTGAGCTGCGGGATCGAGGCGGAGATGTTCGGAAGCTTCATGATGTTGGCTTCCGGCTTTAGCGTAAGCTCGCCGAGCTCGGTCAGTTCGTCGTTGATCCGCTGTTCGGGCTTAAGCTTCTCGGGGAAGGCCGCGAGGATGCGCCCGGCGAGCGAAATGTCCTTCAGCTTCACGGATACGCCCGCCGCGCCTACGAAGGCCTCGACGATCGGCAGCAACGAATAGGTCGCGAGCGCCGGGGCCTCATCGACTTTCGTCCACATGATTTCGAGATTTGGCATCCTGGCACCTCTGGTCGCCATGCTTGTTGGGCCCGGCCGGAAACGGACCATCGGGGGCTGGGAAAGCTTCTTCCCGGCCTTCAAATGAATTGTTCTCGGCGCGGAAACCGCCAACCGGGAGGGCCGGCCAGCGGGGGTTGACGCCCTATAGCATCCGCATTCCAACGGCAAAAGCCTTGTCGGCGGCGGCTCGGGGGCCCGGTCCTCCGCTTTGCGGGCGGCGCGCCGCAGGACCGGCATGGCGCGGTACCGTCCGCGGGATGCAAGGCGAGGCGGCGAATCGCGTGGCAACGCGCGGACGGTCCGTTATGAGTTCGGTGACACGGTGCGCCGACGCACGCGAAGTGAGAAGCAGAATGCCTGGAGCAGGAACCGACAAGACGAAGCGGTGGATCGAGACGCCGGCGCCCATCGTGGTGCTGGTCGAGCCGCAGCTTGGCGAAAATATCGGCGCTTGCGCACGCGCCATGGCCAATTTCGGCATTTCGAGCTTGCGGCTCGTACGCCCGCGCGACGGCTGGCCGAACCCGCGCGCCCGCGTGACCGCCTCGGGAGCCGACCGGGTGCTCGATGGTGCCCAACTCTACGACACGCTGGAAGCGGCGATTGCCGACTGCACGCTGGTGTTGGCGACGACGGCGCGCGCGCATGACCAGGCGAAACCGGTGGTGGATGCCGTCGGTGCGGTGGCGCTGGCGCATTCGCATGTCGCCGCGGGGGAGAAAGTCGCGCTCCTGTTCGGGCGCGAGCGCTGGGGCCTGCAGAACGAGGAGGTGGGCCTCGCCGACCGGATCGTCACCTTGCCGGTCAATCCGGCCTTCGCCTCGCTCAACCTCGCGCAGGCGGTGCTGATCCTCGCCTATGAGTGGTTCAAATGCGCAACCGGCGGGGCGCTGCCCTTCACCACGCGGCGGAAATCCGCGCCGGCGGCGAAGGAGCAATTGCTGAAGTTCTTCGAGATGCTGGAGAGCGAATTGGAGAAGGTCGAGTTTTTCCGGCCGGCGGAAAAGCGCGCGACCATGCAGGTCAACTTGCGCAATATCTTCACCCGCATGCAGCCGACCCGCCAGGACATGCTGACGTTGCACGGCGTCATCGCGGCGATCGCCGCGGGCCGCAAGGGGCCGGCACGCGGCGGCGTCCTCGATGGTGGTGATGCCGTGCGGTTGCGCACCGTGCTGGCGGAGCATGCGCGCGGGCCGGCGCCCTCGTCCGGCGGGCCGCTGCGGGGGCTCACCAAGCTGCTGCGGCGCAACCCAACCGACGAGGAGCGCGCACTGTGGACCGCTCTCGTCAATGACCGCCGCTTCGCCGGCGAGGGGTTCGGGCGGCAGGTGCCCGTCGGGCCGCACATCACGGATTTCGTCTCGTTCCCGCTCCGCACCGTGATCGATCTCGTGCCGGACGAAGAGGGCGAGGAGGCGGCTGCGGCGCGTCGGCGCAAGCGCGAATGGCTCACGGCGCGCAACTATCGCGTCATTCCGCTTGCGAGCCATGATGTCGCGGCGAACCTCGCACGCGTTCTCGATGCGTTGCGGCTGGCGCTGGATGAAAGCAGCGTGCCTGCCAAAGATTAAACGGCGCCACGCGTTTTTCATGCTTTGCGTTGAAGGAACGGCAATGGGCGTCCGGCTATTGGCTTCGCAGTCGTTCGCCGTGCCGCGGCGAAACGTGAATTCGGGAGGATGAAATGTTGCGCGCCACGCTGATAGCCGCTGTCGCGGTCACGACCCTTGCGGCGGCCGCGCCGGCACAGGAGCTGAGCCCGCTGGTGCGGGAGCGCATTGCGATCGCGCAGCGCGATCAAGCCGGCGGCAGCATCCGCGTCCAGGTCGGGATCAATATGTTCATGCCGGGAGCGACGGACGACAGCGCCGCCGCCGATCAATTGCGTCAACAAGCGCGGCGCACCGTCTACAAGATGGCGGCGCACGAATGCGACGTCGTCCTTGAGGTGCTGGCCAAGGAATGCCGGCTCGAATCGATCAACGTCAATGTCAACGCGAACCGCCCCTACAATAGCAACGCTGTGCCGGGCTATCAGGTAAACGGCAATATCGGGCTGCGCGTGCTGCTGAAATAGCGCCGCCGACCCCGACGGCTGCCGGCCTGCGCCGCTAATCGATCGACCTTTTGTCGCCGATCCTCGCGATTAGGCGTCTTTATGAAAGATTGCCCGGGTCGAGCCCGGGCATGAGGGGACATCGTCGAGCGCGACTTATCCCGCGGCCTTGATCTCGGCGATCGCCTTTTCCATCAACTCATCCATCGTGCGGCGGATCTGGTGGTCGGACTGCGCGACCGATTTGGCGTCGAAGTCGGTACGGATCTTCTTGAAGACGTCATTGTCGCCGGCCTCCTCGAAGTCCGCCATCACCACCTCTTTGGCGTAAGCCGTCGCCGCGTCCCCGCTGAGACCGAGCTTCTCCGCCGCCCACTGGCCGAGGAGGCGGTTGCGACGCGCGTTGGCCTTGAACCGAAGCTCTTCGTCATGCGCGAACTTCTTCTCAAAACCTTCCTGGCGCTTATCGAAATTGGTCATGGTGTCCTCTCGTGGCGAGACCTCGGCTGGGCCGCGCCGGCGGCATGGCCATCCGGCATAGCGGCCTTGCATATGGGATGAAAATAGCCAAATCAACAGAGGCCGATGTCGCAGCCGGCCGCCGCGCCGCGGTGGCTAACCCCAGGCTCCGATTGTACTGCCGGGCTCGATCGGGTAGGGTCCGGCCCAGCGGGCGGACACGTTCCAATCAATGAGTCGCGCCCGGTTCAGCGCCGCCGCGGATCTCGCTTTCTACCGAAGGAGCCTCGGCATCCCATGGATTTCCACAAGCCACGGTACATACCGATGAGCCGACGCCGTCGTATTTATGAAGGCAAGGGCAAGGTCCTCTACGAAGGGCCGGAACCCGGAACCTTGATTCAGCACTTCAAAGATGATGCGACGGCCTTCAACGCCAAAAAACACGAGATCATCGACGGCAAAGGCGTACTGAACAACCGCATTTCCGAATACGTCTTTCAGCATCTCAACGACATCGGCGTGCCGACGCATTTCATCCGCCGGCTCAATATGCGCGAGCAGTTGATCCGCGAGGTCGAGATCATCCCGCTCGAGGTTGTCGTGCGCAACGTTGCAGCGGGCTCCTTGTCGACCCGCCTCGGCATCGAGGAAGGCACACAGCTTCCGCGCTCGATCATCGAGTTCTACTATAAGAACGACGCGCTCAACGACCCGATGGTGTCGGAAGAGCACATTACCGCATTCGGCTGGGCGACGCCGCAGGAGATCGACGACGTGATGGCGCTCGCCATCCGGGTGAACGATTTTCTGTCCGGCCTTTTCCTGGGCGTCGGAATCCGCCTCGTCGATTTCAAGATGGAGTGCGGGCGCCTCTGGGAAAACGACATGATGCGCATCGTCGTTGCCGACGAGATTTCGCCCGACTCGTGCCGGCTCTGGGACATCAAGACCAGCGACAAGCTCGACAAGGATCGTTTCCGACGCGACCTTGGCGGCCTGGTCGAGGCCTATACCGAAGTCGCCAAGCGTCTCGGAATCATGGGCGAGAACGAGCCGCCGCGTGGCACCGGCCCGGTGCTGGTGAAGGGTTGAGCGGGGCGCATTGCCGATGAAAGCGCGCGTCACCGTCACGCTCAAGCCCAGCGTCCTTGATCCGCAGGGAAAAGCTATCGAGGGCGCGCTCCGCTCTCTGGGGGTTCCGCATGTGACCAGCGTGCGGCAGGGGAAGATCTTCGAGATGGAGATCGAAGGCGACGACCGGGCCGCCGCCGCGGAAGCGGCGAAAGCCGCAGCCGACAAGCTTCTCGCCAACACCGTGATCGAGAACTATCGCATCGAGGTCAGCGGCTAAGCGTCGTTGGTTGCCAAGATCGAACGCAGATGAAATCCGCCGTCATCCTTTTCCCCGGCTCCAATCGCGAACGCGACGCGGCGCGGGCATTGCGCCTCGTTTGCGGCAGCAAGCCCGCGATGGTGTGGCACGGCGACACCGAATTGCCGGCCGGCACCGATCTCGTCGTGCTGCCGGGCGGGTTCTCCTACGGCGACTATCTGCGTTGCGGCGCCATCGCGGCGCGCTCGCCGATCATGGATGCGGTGCGCGCGCACGGCGCCCGCGGCGGCCTCGTGCTCGGCATCTGCAACGGTTTTCAGATTTTGTGCGAAAGCGGCCTGCTGCCGGGCGCGCTCATGCGCAACGCGCAGATGCGCTTCACCTGCAAGCCCGTGCATCTGCGCGTCGAGCGTTCCGACACCGCTTTCACGCGCGGTTACAATGCGGGGCAGGTGATCAATATCCCCGTCGCGCACGGCGAGGGCAACTACGTCGCCGAGACCCAGACCCTTGCCGAGCTCGAGGGCGATGGGCGCATCCTCTTCCGCTACTGCGCGGAGGATGGAACGCTCGATCCGAAGGCCAACGTCAATGGCTCGATGGCGTCGATTGCCGGTATCGTCAACGCCCGCCGGAACGTCCTCGGCCTGATGCCACATCCCGAAGACCATATCGAGGCCGCGTTGGGCTCGACCGATGGCCGGGGTCTTTTCGCCGGCATCGTCGATCATGTCGCACAAGCGGCCTGATCGCCTCGGCGCGATCCGGCTTGGGATCGAGCTTAGTTCGTCAGGCGGATGCCAGCGATCTCATTCGTGATCTGCTTGAACACCGGGCCAAGCTCGTCGGCGTTCGCCACTTCCTTGTACGTATCGCCTGACGTTGCGCAGCTCTGCAGCAGCGATCGGTTCCCCTCGATGACGCGGATCGTATAGAGCTTGACGTTCTTGCCCTTCACCTCGTCGCAGGCCTTGCGCGCGCGCGCGTCGATGCTGCTTGGATTTGAAGTGTAGCGGTTCTGCGTGTTGTCGCCGTCGGTGAGCAGGATCATGATCTTCTGCAATTGCTTGGTGCCGAAAGCGGCGGCGTCGCCGCCGATCGGCGCGTTGGGCGTGAGGGTGGTCAGCCCCCATGCCAGACCGATCGTAAGATTGGTGTTGCCGGACGGCGCCATCGCCGCGATGGTCTTGCGCAAGCTGTCGAACTTGGTGGTCAGCGGGGCGATCGTGGCGAGCGAGCCGGTGCCGCACTTGGCGGCGGGGTAGAGCGCCGAACCGTCGCCCTGGGTATCCGCCGGCATGTTGCGGTCGGTGAGGCAGCCGGTCCACGCGGCCCGCGTGGTCTGCGCGTAGCGGTCGAGATCGGCGTCATAGGTGATCCATTTGGCGTCGCGATAGGAGGTGCCGACATTGACCTGCGTGTCGAACGGCACGATCGAGATCTTGATCGCATCCTTGTCGGGGGAAGCTTTTTCGAGCGCGTTGAGAAGATCGGTTGCCGCTTTCTTGAGCGCCGGCATCTTGCCGGACGTCGCCATCGAGCCGGTGTTGTCGAGCACGAGCGCGAGCTCGATCTTGTTGGTGCCCCAGCCGACCTCGCTGCTGGTGCCGACGGCCATTTCGTCGACATGCAGGATCGCCATGATGGTGGTCTTCACGGTTCCCTTCGCGGCCACCGTGATCGTCTTGGCGCCTTTCGTGGTGGTGACGGAATCGAGCGTCGCGTCCGTGCGGTGGAAGTTGGCGTCGAAGACGCGTTTCGCATAAGCCGCGATCTGCGCCTGGCTCTGATTGGCGACGTCGCGGGCGGCGGCGAGAGCAGCGGCATCGGCGGCGGCCTGCATGGCGGTGCGCACGCTCGCGGCGCGGGAATAGTCGACAGCCGCGCCGACGAGCCCCATCACCGGGATGACACACAGGCCGAAGAGGATGGCGACGTTTCCTTTGCGGTCAGCGCAGAAGCGGCGAAGCAGGGTCATGGCAGGGCTCCCGGACGAATTTTCGGGAGCGGTGCAAGACCTGTTCTTGAAACATGCGCCGCGCGGCCCCACCGCGCATCAAGGCTAATGCATCGTATTTTAGCGGCGGCGGTGGCGTTAAGATGCCTTAACCATCGCTATATCATTGCAAGAAAACAAGATTTTTTGTCGTGCCGCGCGCCGTCTTGAGGTTCGCGGAGCCTGCCTCATGGTGCGGACGAGGTGTTGAAGCGTTCGCGGCGGAGATGGATCGTCCGCTGTTGTTCGACCGATGTCCGAAGATGGCGCAGCACGATGGGAGCGTCCCGATATGGGGCGTTTCATATCCGCTGCTCCGGAAGCGTTTGCCCGCGAGCGGGGGCACATCGCTCGCGGGCAATCCGAACGCATAGCCGGTCAGAAATGCGCCCGGATATTGGCGAGAACCGTGCGGCCGCGGCCGTTGAAAATAGGACCGGACGATGCCGTCGTCAGCGCGCCGGTGTAAGCAACGTCGAAGAGGTTGGTGACGGTGACGCCTACGGTGACGTCGGGATAGTTGAGCAGCTTGTAGTTGGCGAAGAGATCGACAAGCTCATACGACGGGGTCACCGGCGAATCGTTCGGCCCGAGATTGATGGCGCCGATCTTCGCCTCCGAAACCATGGAGAAGCGCGTCCCGACGGTCAGCCGCCGGTCAAACGCACGCCCGCCGATCGTGACGGCAAGCACATGATCGGGAAGATAGCTCGTCGCGCCGAAGCCGTTCACCTGCGAGGGCAGGTCCGAATGCGTATGCGTGTAAGCAAGCTTCGCGAAGGCGAACCCGGCGTCGTATTCGCCCTGCACCTCGACGCCCTGCACGAGCGACGTCCCCGGATTGTTGCAGAAGAAGACACCGGCGCCCGTCGTCGGAAAACAGGCGGTGACGTAGTTCTCGACGTTGTTGCGGAAGTAGTCGACCTTCATGCGAAAGAAGTCGTCCGCGAACCAGATGGCGTTGCTTTTGATATTGGCGCCGAATTCCCAGCCCCTTGAGAACTCCGCCTCGAGGAACGGATTGGGGAAGAAGCTCATTCCGCCGGTGCCCGGATGGGTGCCGCCGGTCAGCAACTCCGAAATCGTCGGAGGGCGGAACGTTTCAGCGTACGTCACGTAGGGCTGCAGCCAGTCCGTGACGCGCGCCGCCAGCGTGACCTTGGGACTGAAATGGCCCTCGTCGCGATTGACGGTGTAGGGCCCCGCCGGCATGCCGAGCGGGTTGTTCGCGATCACGGCGCCGCTTCCTTCCGCCGACCAGAATCCGTGGCGGCCGGCGGTGATCAGATCGAAGATGCCGTAGCTGAAGGTGAACTGCGCGAAGGCTGCGCCCTTGGCACTTTCGCCGCTCGGATTGACGCCGAAATTCGCGACCGTGGCGCTGTTGATGCTTTTCACGTCGTCGTGGAAATATTCGAAGCCGTATTCGGCCTTCACGGTGACGGGGCCGAGATAGAAGCGCGAGATGTTCGCGAAGTTGACGCCCCATCCCTTGTCGTCGATGACGCGCCCGCGTCCCGAACCGGTATTGCGGTTCGGATCGTATGTCATCGTCAGATCGTTGTACGAGACGTTGAAGCGGAAATCGATGAGTGGGTTGTCCGGCTTGTAATTGAACTTTGCCGTGTAAGTATTGTTCTGGACGGTCTGCCAATAAGAGTTGGCGAAGAAGTCGTTGTTGTAGAAGACCGCGCCGAGCGCCAGCTTCGTGTCCTCGGTCGGCTTGAAGTCGCCCTTGACCAGGCCGGAGATCAGGTCCTGGCCGGTGCCCGGAACGGTGACGCCGTCACCGTTCACATAGTCCGTGGAGTAGCGGTGGCTGATGGCGCCGCCGATCGCCGCATTCGGTGAGATGCGCACCGCGCCGGCGGCCATCTCGTTGAGTCCGACTCCGTTGTTGCCCCAGCCGAGCTTGCCGATGGCCCCCCACAGATTGCCCGGCTTGATGATGTCGTCGATGCCGAGCGTGCGGAAATTCGCCGAGCCGGCGAGGCCGCCGCCGCCGATGGTCGAGACCGCGCCACGCTCGATGTCGACGCCGGCTAGGAGTTCCGGATCGACATAGGTGAATCCCTGCGCTTCGTGGCCGGTGAAGCGGAAGTTCTGCTGCACGCCGTCGATCATCATGTTGACGCGGCCGGAGCCTTCCATGCCGCGGATGTTGACCGCGACGCCGGGGTTCTGCGGATTGGTCCGCGTGAACGTGCCCGGGACATCGCGCAGCGTCTCGCGCACGTCGCCGCCGCTGCGCTCGATATCGGTCGCGCCGATCGTGCTGTTGGCGGCAGGCTGCGCATAAGGGTCGGAGTCATTCGTCGCCACGCCCTGGTTCACGGGGCGCCCCGACATGCCGGGCGGGGGAGGCGCGGCCGGGGCGACCTGTGCGCGCCCGGAGCGCGGCGCGCGCCGTTTCGGCTTCGCCGCGCGCGTGCGCACACGCACCGTCGGCAGCACGTCGCCGCCGCGCCTAACGGTGCTTTGGCCCGCGGTTTCTTGTGCGCCGGCGACAATGGGAGTGGTCGCCGTGGCGACGACGGTCAGCGCGACGCTGGCCAGCAGGTTGTTTCGAATGCGCCGGAACGCGTGTGACATGGCAGCCCCCCTTGGGCAACGTCCGCAATGACGAAGAAGCGATCTGTGGGCTTCGCTGACATAATCAGGACCAATAATCAGCGAAGAAGTGCGCTGATTATTTGCTGATATTTGTAGAGTCAAGAATTCGATAGGATGGATAGAGTGTAATTGTTGTAATAAAGAGTTGGTATTCTCAATTTATACTTAGTCGAAAGAAAAAAGGTCACCACACCGGTGCGCGCCCGGCCGCGCAAAACCTGGATTTGCGATGGTTTCGTATTGGCCAGGGCGGGTCGGAACGGCCCCGCGGACGGCACGCAAGTCTCGGTAATTTCTAAAGAAGATGCTTTCGTCTGCGCTGTTCTGCCGCACCCGTGGCGTCGCCACGTTCCCCATTTGTGAACAGGGTGAGACCCGATTCCCCATGTGGACGGTATGTGGCCGTGGTAGCGACAAGCGGCAGGACCCGATACGGTCGCGCCGCCGCCGCCTTGCCGCGCCACGAAGAGCTGAACGCCCCCGAATGTCCTCAAAAGAACCGCAGATCACGCCTGAACTCGTCGCCAGCCACGGCCTCAAGCCGGATGAGTATGAGCGAATCCTCGCGCTGATCGGCCGCGAGCCGACCTTCACCGAGCTCGGCATTTTCTCGGCGATGTGGAACGAGCACTGCTCGTACAAGTCCTCGAAGGTGCATCTGCGCACGCTGCCGACCAAGGCGCCGTGGGTCGTCCAGGGACCGGGCGAGAACGCCGGCGTCGTTTCCATCGGCGACGGGCTCGCCGTCGTGTTCAAGATGGAGAGCCACAACCACCCGAGCTATATCGAGCCGTATCAGGGCGCGGCGACCGGCGTCGGCGGCATTCTGCGTGACGTCTTCACCATGGGCGCGCGCCCCATCGCCTGCCTCAACGCGATTTCCTTTGGCGATCCCGCGCATCCGAAGACGCGGCATCTCGTGTCCGGCGTCGTCGCCGGCATCGGCGGCTATGGCAATTCCTTCGGCGTCCCGACCGTGGGCGGGCAGGTGCGTTTCCACACCCGCTACGACGGCAACAACCTCGTCAACGCCATGGCGGTCGGCATCGTCGAGACGCGCAAGATCTTTTACGCCGCCGCCACCGGCGTCGGCATGCCCGTGGTCTATCTCGGTTCGAAGACCGGGCGCGACGGCATCCACGGCGCCACCATGGCCTCGGCGGAATTCGGCGCCGACGCCGAGGAGAAACGGCCGACCGTGCAGGTCGGCGATCCGTTCTCGGAGAAGCTCCTGCTTGAGGCCTGCCTCGAGATCATGGCGAAGGACTGTGTCATCGCCATCCAGGACATGGGCGCGGCGGGGTTGACGTGTTCGGCGGTGGAGATGGGCGCCAAGGGCGACCTCGGCATCCTGCTCGACCTCGACAAGGTGCCGACGCGCGAAACCGGAATGAGCGCTTATGAGATGCTGCTCTCCGAGAGCCAGGAGCGCATGCTCATGGTGCTCAAGCCGGAGAAGGAAGCGGAGGCCGAAGCGATCTTCCGCAAGTGGGGGCTCGACTTCGCGATCGTCGGCGAGACGACGCCGACCATGCGTTTCGTCGTCAAGCATGGCGGCGAGGTGAAGGTCGATCTGCCGATCAAGGAACTGGGCGACGAGGCGCCCGTCTATGAGCGGCCCTTCGTTGCGTTGCCGCTGCAACCGCAGATCACCGCGACGGAAGTGCCGCCGCCGATGACGCTCGCGGACTCGCTGGAGAAGCTGCTTGCGACGCCCGATCTCTGCTCCAAGCGCTGGGTGTGGGAGCAATACGATCATCTCATTCTCGGCAACACGCTGCAGAAGCCGGGCGGCGACGCCGCCGTCGTGCGCATCGACGACGGGCCGAAGGGCCTCGCGCTGACGGCCGACGTGACGCCGCGCTATTGCGAGGCCGATCCGTTCGAGGGCGGCAAGCAGGCGGTCGCCGAGGCATGGCGCAATTTGATCGCAACCGGTGCGCGCCCGCTCGCCGTGACCGACAATCTCAACTTCGGCAATCCGGAAAAGCCGGAGACGATGGGTCAGTTCGTCGGCTGCGTGCGCGGCATCGGCGAGGCGTGCCGCGCGCTCGATTTTCCGATCGTGTCCGGGAATGTCAGCCTCTACAACGAGACGCACGGCCGTGCGATCTTGCCGACGCCGACCATCGGCGGTGTCGGGCTGCTCGATGACGTTGCCGACGCAACCGGCATTGCTTTCCGCGCCGAGGACGAAGCGATCCTGCTGTTCGGCGAAACGCAAGGCTGGCTCGGTCAGTCGCTTTATCTGCGCGAATTGTGCAATCGGGAGGAGGGGGCGCCGCCGCCCGTCGATCTCGAGGCCGAACGGCGCACTGGAGAATTCGTGCGCCGCCTGATCGGCGAACGAGCGGCGACGGCGGTGCATGACGTCTCCGACGGCGGCCTGCTCGTCGCGCTGGCGGAAATGGCGATCGCTTCCGGCATCGGCGCGAAGCTTTACGGTGCGCCGGTCACGACGCCCCCGCATGCCTTCTGGTTCGGTGAGGATCAGGGGCGCTACATCGTCACGACACTGAACGACGCCGCCGAAGCCGTGGTCGCCAAGGCGCGTGCCGCGAACATCCCCGTGCGCCGTCTCGGCCAGACGGCGGGCGACGCGCTGATGCTGGTCGGCGAGCGCGCGATGCTGGTGACGACGCTGCGGGAACGTTTCGAGAGCTGGTTCCCGGCTTATATGGCGGGCGCCGCGGCTTGACCGAGAGCCGCAAAATGTCGCGGGCGAACGATGTAAAACGCCATCCTCGAACCTCAATCTGCGCCATAATGCGATTCGAGGAACGGGTTTCTTGAGGACGGAGCTGGCCGCCGATGCCGATGCCCGCGAGTGAGATCGAGCGCCTGATCAAGGCGCATATTCCCGACGCCGTGGTGACGATCCGCGATCTCGCCGGCGACGGCGACCACTATGCGGCCACCGTCATCGCCGCGTCGTTCCGCGGCAAGTCGCGAGTGCAGCAGCATCAGATCGTCTACGCCGCGCTTCAGGGGGAAATGGGCGGCGCGCTGCATGCGTTGGCCCTGCAGACCGGAACACCGGAAACCGCGCCTAGCCCGTAACGTCTTTTCTTTTCGGCGGCCAAAGCGGAAAAGGCGGCCCTTGCGCTTTGGCCGGTAAAGCACGATTCTAGAGCCATCCGCCGCGGGCGACAGGACAACGCTAAGGACAGACCCATGAGTATTTCGGACTGGATCGGCAACGAGGTGAAGAGCAGCGACGTCGTGCTGTTCATGAAAGGCAACCCCCAGTTCCCGCAATGCGGCTTCTCGGGCCAGGTGGTGCAGATCCTCGACTATCTCGGCGTGCCGTATAAGGGCATCAACGTCCTTGAATCGGACGAGCTGCGCCAGGGCATCAAGCTCTACTCACAGTGGCCGACCATTCCGCAGCTCTACGTTAAAGGCGAGTTCGTCGGCGGCTGCGATATCGTCCGCGAGATGTTCCAGGCAGGCGAATTGCAGGCGCTGATGCAGGACAAGGGCATCCCGACCGCGGTGAAGGCGAGCGCCTGACCGCACAACACGCCCCCGAATTCTCCCGGCCGCATCTTCTCTCGGCGTCGTCCTGAGTGTCCGACCGGGAAGGGTCGGGCGCACGGTTGCATTCTTTCTTTCACCCTCCTCCTCACGGGGAGGGTTACGGACCAGCTCTCGCCGATGTCCGGTCGGACTCTCGGGACGAGGGTTGAGCCGACAACGAGAAACTTTCATTCCAAACGAACGGAAATGCTTTCTGCTCGCCAATAGGCGGGCGGAATGCGCTAGGCTGCGCCCGCACGCTCGCGTCCGATGAGCGAAAGGGAGGAATTTATGCGTGCGAAATTTGCCGCCGCCGCGCTCGTGTTTGCGCCGATGCTTGGAGCAGGCGCCGCCTGTGCGGCCGTCACGGAACTGCATCTCGGGAAGCCGGAAGCGTTCGTCGATAACTATGCCTTCGGCGGTGTCGGCCCTTACGTGCGTATCCGCGGAACGGTGAAGGGTGAACTCGACCCGAACGCGCCGGACAACGAGGTCATCGCCGATATCGACAAGGCGCCGCGCAACGAGCGCGGCATGGTCGAATACGAAACCGACGTTTACATCCTGCGCCCGGCCGACCCGAAAAAAGGGAGCGGCATGATCCTCTACGAGGTTAACAATCGCGGGCGGAAGTTCCTGATCAATTGGCTGCAGGACTCTTCGCAGATCACGCAGGCGGCCGCCAACGATCCGAAGGGCGCCGGCGAACTCGGCGATCGCTTTGCGTTCAATCGCGGCTACACGCTGGTCTGGTCCGGCTGGGACCCGGACGTGCCGGCGAGCGGCGGCGCATTGTCAGCGCGTTTTCCCGTCGCGACGGACAACGGCCAGCCGATCGTCAAGCGCATTCGCGAGGAATTCCATATCGGCACGCGCGGCGGCGGTGACGGATCGCTGGTGAAATTGACATATCCCGCTGCATCCACCGACAAGACGAAGGCGCGTCTCGCCGTGCGCGCGCGCGATCAGGATCAGCGAACGGATGTGCCCGCCGATCAATGGGAGTTCGACGGCAATCAGGCGATCCGGATGCTGCCGGCCGGAACGAAGTTCGAGCCGATCAAAATCTATGAGCTCTGGTACGACGCGACCGCCCCGAAGGTGGTCGGCATCGGCTACGCCGCGACGCGCGACGTCGTTGCGTTTCTTCGCCGCGAGAAGACCGACCGGCAGGGCGCGCCCAATCCGGTGCTGATCGACGGCGCGCCGCCGGCGCACACGATGGCCTTCGGCATTTCGCAAAGCGGCCGTTTCCTGCGCCACTACATCGAACTCGGCATGAACAAGGACGAGCAGGGGCGCAAGGTGTTCGACGGCGTGCTGGCGCACATCTCCGGCGCCGGCAAGGTGTTCGCCAACCACGAATTCAGCGAGCCGGGCCGCACCGCGACGGAGCACGAGGATCGCTACTATCCGGAGAACTGGTTCCCGTTCTCCACCGCCTCGTCGCGCGATCCGTTCAGCGGACAGACGGCGTCCCTGCTGCGCGCCGACGCCTCGGACCCGTTGATGATCGAAGTGAACACCTCGACCGAATACTGGCAGAAGGGCGCCTCGCTCATCCACACCGATCCGACAGGCAAACAGGACCTCGAACTGCCGCCGAATGTGCGGGTCTACATGGTCG
>JBDHSU010000084.1:0-18235 GCA_039808325.1 Variibacter sp.
GAGCGTCAGCCGTGCGCGAACTCCCAGTAGAGCTTGCGCGCTTTCTGAAAGAGCGGCCCCGGCTGCAACGAGCGATCGTCTATCCGGATGACCGGCACGACCTTGCTGTAATTGCCTGACGAGAAGATCTCGTCCGCGTTCTGAAAATCGGCATAGCGAAGCGCGCTCTCCACCACCGTCACGCCGGCATCGCGCAAAAGCGCGATCGTGCGGCGGCGCGTGATGCCGGCGAGAAATGTGCCGTTCGCGACCGGCGTGTATACGACACCGTCCTTCGCCATGAAAATATTCGCGGTGGCAAGTTCCGCGACATTACCGAGCATGTCGCAGAGCAGGCAGTTGTCGAAGCCTCCCGCCCGGGCATCGAGCAGCGCGCGGGCGTTATTCGGATAGAGGCAGCCCGCCTTCGCATCGACCGGCATGCACTCGTATGTCGGCCGCCGGAACCGCGACAGCGTGATCGAAAGCCCGGTCGGCGGCGGCATCGGCGCCTCGTAAAGACACAGGCACGACATCGTCGAGTCGGGGTCGGGCGGCACCGCGACCGGCCCTCCCTGCTCCGCCCAATACATCGGCCGGATGTAGAGCGCCGCCTTCGCGTCGAAACGCTTGAGACCATCCCGCGCCAGGCCGACCCAAGTCTCCGGGGGAACGTCCGGCTTCAACCGCATCGCCTCCGCGGAAACGTTCACGCGCGCGCAATGCAGATCGAGATCGGGCGTCACGCCCTCGAAGGCGCGCGCGCCATCGAAGACGGAGGAGCCGAGCCAAGCCGCATGCGTGCGCGCGCCCATGATCGGCACGTTCCCCTCGTGCCAGTCTCCTTTGTAGAAGGTCCAGGTCTTCGACCACTCGGCTTGCGTTGCCATGGTTCCTCCGCCAAATGCGCGATCCGCGCGCCTTGATCGACGTCATCCGTGTATGACGATCTTTTCGGCGCCCTCGCGCAAGAGGCGCTCCGCCTCCTGCGCCATGTCGCGCACGATTTCGTCGGCGGGGCGCACCGCGTGGATGAGCCCCGCCACCTCGCCGAAGAAAACGCCGGTGCGGTCCGCTTCGCCGGCATGGAACGCCTTCCAGAAGCGCTCCTGCTCCCGCGCCTGCACCGCCGGCTCGGCCAATTCCGCATCGCGGCCATGCCATTTCTTGACGAAATCGGTCGCGATCGCGCGGCCGGTAAAGCCTTCCGGCCAGGTGATGCCGCGGACGGTGTCGACGGCTTTCGTGCGGACGGTGGAGTCACCGTCGGCGGCGACGATCGCTTTTTGGAAGCCGGGAGGCGTCAACGCTTCTTCGCTCGCCATCATCCGGGATCCGACCAGCACGCCGTCTGCGCCGAGCATCAACGCGGCGGCGAGCCCGCGCCCGTCCCCCACCCCGCCGGCGGCGACCAGAAGCGTATCGGGCGACGCCTTGCGAAGATGATCGGCCACTTCCGGCACCAGTGTGAAGGTCGCGCGCAACGCGCCATGCCCACCCGCTTCGCTGCCTTGCGCGACAATGACATCGGCGCCGGCCGCCAGCGCTTCGCGCACATGCGCCATGGTCTGGACCTGGCAGATCAGCGGAATGCCGGCAGCCTTGATGCGGCCGGCAAACGGCGCAGGCGCGCCGAACGACAACATCAGCGCCGCAGGCGAGCGGTTCAGAACCTCATCGAGCAGTTCCGGCGAGCGCGCCAGCGACCAGGTGATGAATCCGCAGCCGACCCGTCTGTTGCCGGCCGCGCCGAATTCGCGCTCCAGCCAATCGGCGTCCCCGTAGCCCGCGCCGATCAAGCCGAGCCCCCCGGCTTGCGTCACCGCCGCCGCCAGCCGGCCGCCGGCGATCGCTCCCATCGGGGCGGAAAGGATTGGATGCTCGATGCCGAGCCGCTGCGTCAGCCGTGTCCGCAAACTCATCGGATCGTTTCCTCGAATTCAGCAGGTCGATGCAAAACCGAGAGGCGCCGCCATGCCCCTATCGACCGCCTGAAAATCACGCCGAGAGCTGCGCGAGAATGCGGGCCCAACTGCGCGTCCCTTTATGGAACGACGTGAGGTCGTACTTCTCGTTCGGAGAATGGACGCGGTCATCGTCGAGGCCGAAGCCGACCAGCAGCGTGTCCATGCCGAGAACGCTCTTGAAGTCGCCGACGATCGGGATCGAGCCGCCGGAGCCGATCGTCACCGCCTTCTTGCCCCACTCGTCGGACAGCGCTTTCCGGGCCTTGACCAGCGCCGGATTGTCGAACGCGAGCTGGATCGCGCCGCTATTGGAGTGCGAAAGGAACTCGACCGTGCTGTCCGAGGGAATCCGCTCGCGGACGAACGCCCGGAACGCTTGCCGGATCTTGTCGGGGTCCTGATCGCCGACGAGCCGGAACGAAACCTTGGCCGAGGCTTCCGCGGCAATCACGGTCTTCGCGCCCGCGCCCGTATAGCCGCCGACGATGCCGTTGGCGTCGCAGGTGGGGCGCGTCGAGACCTGCTCAATCAGCATCCTGTCCTTCTCGCCGGCGGGAATTTTAAGCCCGATCGGGCCGAGAAATTCCTCGGGCGTCAGGTTGAGCGCCTTCAGGTCGGCTTTGATGTCGGCGGGAAGCTCGTGAACGCCGTCATAGAAGCCCGGCAGCGTCACGCGGCCGTTCTCGTCATGCAGCGCCGCGATGATCTTGCTCAGCACCCGGATCGGGTTTTGCGCTCCGCCGCCGTAAATGCCGGAGTGGAGATCGCGGTTGGCGCACCGCACGATCACCTCTTCATAGACCATGCCGCGCAGCGAGGTGGTGATTGCCGGTGTGTCGATGTTCCACATGCCGGTGTCGCAGACGAGCGCAAGGTCGCCGCGCAGTTCGCCGGCATTCTCGCGGACGAACGGGAACAGGTTGCCGGAGCCGCATTCCTCCTCGCCCTCGACCATCATCGTGATCGTCGCCGGGAGCTTGCCGGTGACCGCCTTCCACGCCCGGCACGCCTCGACGAAGGTCATGAGCTGGCCCTTGTCGTCGCAGGCGCCGCGCCCGAGGATGACCTGGCGCCCGCCGTCGAGCGTCGCCACGCGCGGCTCGAAGGGAGGCGTCTGCCAAAGTTCCAGCGGGTCGACCGGCTGTACGTCGTAGTGGCCGTAGAACAAAAGCCTGGGGCCGCCGTCGCCGCCCTTGGCGACCACCACCGGATGGCCGGCGGTCGGCCGCACCTCCGACGTGAAACCGATCGACGTGAGGTCTTTCGCCAGATGCTCGGCCGCCGCGCGACAGTTGTCCTTGTAAGTCGGGTCGGTCGAGATCGACGCGATCCGCAGGAAGGAAAACAGGCGTTGCAGATTGTGCTCGAGATCGGCGTCGATCTTGTCGAGCACTTTGGAGAGCACATCGGCCGAAGCGGTCATTCGAAACTCCGTCGCAGTCGTGCGCCGGCACCACGCCGGCTTGGCAATGCGGGTGCGCAGCGAAACGGCACACACTCATTGGCGTTATAGGCGCGCGCGGCCGGCGTTTCCATGTGGGTAACGCAACAGGAATAATTGCAGCGTTGCCTTTCGGCCACGGTCCGCGGCTTCCGTCCCGAGTCGGGGCGTCCGCGCCTTGTCACGGCGGGGCGGGTTGTCCAAGATCACATGAAAGTGGCGAAAGACCGCGAGGGGGCTTCAGATGAATGAATTGGTTCAACGCTTGGTCTCAGCGACCGGCGTTGACGGTCCCGTTGCTGAAAAAGCGATCGGGATCATTCTCGATTTCCTTTCGAAGGAAGCACCGCGCGAGAAGATCGAGCCGCTCATCGCGGCGATGCCGGGCGCCGACGCTCTGTTGGCCGCGGCGCAAAGCGAGGGAGCGTCCGGCGGAATGGGCGGCATCATGGGCGCGGCCAACCGCTTGATGGCGGCGGGCCTCAGCATGGGCCAGGTCCAGTCCGTTACGCGTGAAGTCGTTGCCTATGCGCGCGAGAAGGCCGGCGAAGATGCCGTCGGCGAAATCGTCGGCGCCGTCCCCGGTTTGAGCCAATTCGTCTGAAGTCCATTCGGCCGTGCGATGCGGCACGGCCGGATGAAAGTTGCGTTTGTAATAAATTTGGAGGCGTTTCGGGTGTCCCATCCTATCCTTGAACTCGACGGCTTGGATGACGAGCGCGCCCTCGTCTTGAAGTCGGCGGGTATCCGCACGACAGCCAAGCTGTTGGAGGCCGCAAAGAATGCGAAAGGCCGCAAGCTGTTGGCGGAGAAGACGGGGATCAGCGAAAAGAAGTTGCTACAGTGGGCCAACATGGCCGACCGCATGCGCATCAAGGGGATCGGCGGGGAGTATGCCGTTCTGTTGCGTGTGGTCGGCGTCGACACGGTGCGCGAACTCAAATATCGCAACGCCTCGAAGCTCGCCCTTGCCATGAAGGAGGCGAACGAGCGGCGCAAGGTCGTGCGTTTCCTTCCCTCAGAGAAGGCTGTCGGCAAATGGATCGAGCAGGCCAAGAAGCTGCCGCTCAAGATCACGTATTGATCGCGCGCTTCCTTTCCGCCGTCGACGATCCGCGCCCAGCCGCCCTGTTCAATCGTTCCCAACGGCGATGAACCCGTTCGCACAGCTTCTGGCGACGCCGCGGCCGCTCGTCATGGGCATCCTCAACGTCACACCGGACTCCTTTTCCGACGGCGGACGCTTTCGCGATCCCGCCGCCGCCCTGGACCATGCCCGCGCGATGGTCGCGGAGGGCGCCGACATCCTCGACATCGGCGGCGAGTCCACCCGCCCCTATGGCGGCGCGGCGCCGGTATCCGCCGAGGAGGAATGGGCGCGCATCGGAGACCTGCTGACGCCCCTCGTCGCACTCGGGCCGCCCGTATCGGTCGACACGATGAAAGCCGCGGTCGCCAGGCGGGCGCTGGCGCGCGGCGTGGCGATCGTCAACGACGTCTGGGGCTTGCAGCACGACGCGGACATGGCAAAAGTCGTCGCCGATCACGACTGCGGCCTCGTCGCGATGCACAACCGTGAAAGGGCGGACGCCGCCGATATCATGGCCGATATCGAAAGCTTCTTCCGCCGCACGCTCGATATCGCCGCGCGCGCCGGCATCGCGCGCGAGCGTATCGTGCTCGATCCCGGCATCGGATTCGGCAAGACGCAGGCGCAGAGCATTGCCGTCCTCGGCCAGTTGGATCGGCTTCACAGCTTCGGCCTGCCGCTCCTCGTCGGCGCGTCCCGCAAACGCTTCATCGCCTCGGTCTCGCCGTCCGAGCCACAGGAGCGCATCGGCGGCTCCATCGCCGCGGCTCTCATCGCCGCGAAGGCTGGCGCGCGGATCGTCCGCGTGCATGATGTGGCGGCGACCGTGCAGGCGCTGCGCGTCGCCCAGGCAATCGAGGCATCCGGTGAGCGATAAGATTTTCGTCGAAGGGCTGGTCCTGCACGCCAATCACGGCGTCGGCGACGATGAGGGGCGCATCGGCCAGCAGTTCCTCGTCGACCTCGTCATCTCGATGAGCCTGGACGCGGCGGCGCAGTCGGACAAGCTCGTCGACACCATCTCCTACGCCGACTTGATCGAGGTGACGAGCAGCGCCTTCCGCGCCAAGCGCCACCGTCTGGTCGAGGCCGCCGCCGGCGCGGTCGTCGAGGCGCTGCTCGCCCATTTCCCGCAGATCGACAAAATACGCATCACGGTGCACAAGCCGCACGCCCCCATCGCCGCCGTCTTCGCCGATGTCGGCGTGAGCCTCACGCGCAAGCGGCATGGCTGAGGCGCTCCTCGGCCTCGGCGGCAACCTCGGCGATGTGAGAGAGACTCTGGAGCGCGCCATCGACCGGCTTTGCGCCGACGGCGCGGCGCGGCTGCTGGCACGCTCGGCGGACTATCGCACCCCTCCATGGGGCCGTATCGACCAGCCGGCTTTCGTCAATTGCTGCATCGCCGTGGAGACCTCGCTGCCTCCCCGCGCGCTGCTGCGGCGGGCCCTCGCGACCGAACGGGCCTTTGGCCGCGACCGCACGAGCGGCGAGCGTTGGGGACCGCGCACCCTCGACGTCGACATCCTCGCCTATGAAGGCATTACGCTGAACGAACCGGACCTTGTTCTCCCTCACCCGCGCCTGCTCGAGCGGGCCTTTGTCCTCATTCCGCTTGCCGAAATTCGGCCCGAACTTACCGTGGGCGGAACCAGGATCGCCGACGCGCTGACGCATGTCGACCGGTCCGGGATCGAACGGCTGCCCCCGCGGGCTTGAGATACGCGCCATTTCGTCCCAATAGTGCCACAGCAAAAAGCGGGTGCTTATGACCGGGACCGATACAGAAACCCTTGCCCTCGCCTCCGAATTCGCCCCTGCGAACCGCGAGATGTGGCTGAAGCTGGTCGAAGGCGCGCTCAAGGGCGCGCCGGCCGAGCGGCTGCGCAGCAAGACCTACGACGCGCTCCCGATCGAGCCGCTTTATCCCGGCGACAAGCAGGCGCGGACTGTCGCAGGCCGCGCGCCGGTCACACCTTGGCAAGTGCTTCAGCGTATCGACCACCCAGACGCGGCCATCGCAAATGCCGAGGCGCTGCACGACCTCGAAAACGGCGCCACCGGCGTCACGCTGGTGTCGAGCAATGCTCCGTCCGCCGACGGCTTTGGGCTCGAGCCCACGGCGCGCAACCTCGCCGGCGCGCTCGACAATATCTATCTCGACGCCGGCATCGCGCTCGAATGCGATGGGGGTGCCGATGCGCCCGGCGTCGCGGCGCATCTCGCCGCGCTGGCGCGAACGCGCGGTCTTACGCCGGCGTCGCTCACGATCCGTTTCGGCTTCGATCCGCTCGGCGCTTTCGCATCCGGTTCGGCGCCACTCGACTGGGCGGCCGACGCGCCAAAATTCTCCGCGGCGATCACGACGCTCGCGTCCGATGGCTTCCAGGGTCCCTTCGCAGCGGCCGACGCGCGCGTCATTCACGCCGCCGGCGGTTCGGAAGCGCAGGAACTGGCCTTCGCGCTCGCCAGCGCCGTCAGCTATCTGCGCGCGCTCGAAGCAGGCGGCACGTCCCTCGATGCGGCGCGGCGGATGATCTTCTTCCGTCTCGCCGTCGACGCCGACGAGTTCCTCGGCATCGCCAAGCTGCGCGCGCTGCGCAAGCTTTGGGCGCGCGTCGAAACCGCGTGCGGCCTCTCGCCGGTCCCCGTCTTCGTCACGGCGGAGACGGCGTGGCGGATGATGACGCAGCGCGATCCGTGGGTGAACATGCTGCGCGCGACGATCGCCACCTTCGCCGCCGGCGTCGGCGGCGCCGATGCGGTGAGCGTATTGCCGTTCACGGCGGCACTCGGCTTGCCGGACCGTTTTGCCCGGCGCATCGCCCGCAATACGCAGCTCATCCTGCTCGAGGAATCGAATCTTGCGAAGGTGAGCGATCCCGCCGCCGGCGCCGGGGGCATCGAGGACCTGACGGCCAAGCTTTGCCACGCAGCCTGGACATTGTTTCAGGAGATCGAGGCAGCGGGCGGCGCCTTCGCCGCGCTCGCCTCCGGGGCGATCCAGGCCAAGGTGGCGGAAACGCGCAAGGCACGCGAACACGCCGTCGCCCACCGCAAGGATGCGCTCACCGGCGCAACCGAGTTCCCTGACATCCACGAACTGCCGGTATCCGTGCTGGACGTGCATCGGAAAGCCACCGCCAAACCGGCCGGAGCCTTGGCCAACGCCTTGCCCCGCATCCGCCTCGCCGCCCCGTTCGAGCGGCTGCGCGACGTCTCCGATACGGTCCTGGCGAGAACGGGAGCGCGCCCGGAAGTCTTCCTGGCCAATCTCGGCCGCCCCGCCGATTTCATCCCTCGCGCCACCTACGCCAAGAACTTCTTCGAGACGGGCGGTATCGAGGCCGTGACCAACGACGGCTTCGCCGCAGCGCGCGCGCCGGTGGGCGAGGCGAGCACCGATCTCGCCGCCCTCGTCGCGGCCTTCAAGGCATCCGGCGCGAAGCTCGCCTGTCTTTGCTCCTCCGACGACGTCTATGCGCGCGAAGCACAAGAGGCCGCGAAAGCCCTGGCCGCGGCCGGCGGAGCGCATATTTACCTGGCAGGCCGCCCGCGCGATCTCGAGCAGCCCTTGCGGACGGCCGGAGTTGCGACCTTCATCTACGTTGGTTGCGACGTCCTGGCGACGCTCGCGGCCACATATGATATTTTAGAGATCGAACGCTAAGGTGAGGACCATGACCCGCGTTCCGGATTTCACCGCCATCGCCTTCGAGGAGGCGCCGAACGCGGCTGCGACGAAGACAGCGGAGCCGTGGGTCACGCCGGAAGAGATCCCCGTAAAGCCGGCTTACGGCGCCGGCGACCTCGCCGGGCTCGATTTCCTCGACACCTATCCCGGCGTCACGCCCTATCTGCGCGGCCCTTACCCGACGATGTATGTCAATCAGCCGTGGACGGTCCGCCAATATGCGGGCTTCTCGACGGCTGAGGATTCCAACGCCTTCTATCGGCGCAACCTCGCCGCCGGTCAGAAGGGCCTCTCCATCGCCTTCGATCTCGCGACGCATCGCGGCTACGACAGCGACCATCCGCGCGTGATGGGCGACGTCGGCATGGCCGGCGTCGCGATCGACTCCATCTACGACATGCGCACGCTGTTCGCCGGCATTCCGCTCGACCGGATGACCGTGTCGATGACGATGAACGGCGCCGTGCTGCCGATCCTCGCGCTCTACATCGTCGCCGCCGAGGAACAGGGCGTGCCGCCGGAAAAGCTCGCGGGCACGATCCAGAACGACATCCTCAAAGAGTTCATGGTGCGGAACACCTATATCTATCCGCCCGCCCCCTCGATGCGGATCATCTCCGACATTTTCGCCTTCACGTCCGAGCGGATGCCGAAGTTCAACTCGATCTCGATTTCCGGCTACCACATGCAGGAGGCGGGGGCGACGCAGGACCTCGAGCTTGCCTATACGCTCGCCGACGGCGTCGAATATCTGCGCGCCGGCATCCAAGCGGGCCTCGATGTCGACCGCTTCGCGCCGCGCCTGTCGTTCTTCTGGGCGATCGGCATGAACTTCTTCATGGAAGTCGCCAAGATGCGCGCCGCGCGCCTGCTCTGGGCGAAGCTGCTGAAGCCGTTCAACCCGAAGAATGCGAAATCGCTGTCGTTGCGCACGCACTGCCAGACCTCCGGCTGGTCGCTCGCCGCGCAGGACGTGTTCAACAATGTCGTGCGCACCGGCATCGAAGCGATGGCGGCGACGCAAGGCCATACGCAGTCGCTGCACACCAACGCGCTCGACGAGGCCTTGGCGCTCCCGACCGACTTCTCCGCCCGCATCGCGCGCAACACCCAGCTCTTCCTGCAGCAAGAGAGCGGCACGACCCGGATCATCGATCCTTGGGGCGGCTCCTTCTTCGTCGAGCGCCTGACCTACGAGCTCGCCAGCAAGGCCTGGGCGCATATCGAAGAGGTGGAAGCGCTCGGCGGCATGGCCAAGGCGATCGAGGCCGGCATCCCGAAGCTGCGGATCGAGGAGGCCGCCGCCAAAACCCAGGCCCGGCTCGACGCCGGCACGCAGTCGCTGATCGGCGTCAACAAATATCGCCCCACCGGCGAGAAGCCGATCGACGTTCTCAAGGTGGACAACAGCGCGGTGCGCCGTCTACAGCTCGACAAGCTCAAGCGCCTGCGCAGCGACCGCAGCGAGGACGAGGTGCGCAAGAGTCTCGATGCCCTCACCTCGAGCGCCAAAAGCGGCAAGGGAAACCTCCTGTCGTTGGCGGTCGATGCGGCGCGCGCCAAAGCGACCGTGGGTGAAATTTCCTTGGCGCTCGAAAAGGTCTTTGGCCGGCACCGCGCCGATATCCGTGCGATCTCCGGCGTCTACAGGCGGGAGGCGGGCACCATGTCAGACGCCGTCGCGCGCGTGATCGCGCACGCGGAAGAGTTCGAAGCCAACGAGGGCCGCCGGCCGCGCATCCTGGTCGCCAAGATCGGACAGGACGGCCATGACCGCGGACAGAAGGTCATCGCGTCGGCCTTCTCCGATCTCGGCTTCGACGTCGACATCGGACCGCTTTTCGCGACCCCCGCTGAGGCGGCGCGGCAGGCGGTCGAGAACGATGTGCACATCATCGGCGTTTCCTCGCTCGCCGGCGCGCATCTGACGCTCGTGCCGGAGCTGAAGGACGAATTGAGCAAGCAGGGCCGGCCGGACATCATGATCGTGGTCGGCGGCGTCGTGCCGCCGCAGGACTACGACACGCTGATGGCGTCCGGCGCGACGGCCATCTTCCCGCCGGGCACGGTGATCGCGGACGCCGCCGACGACCTGATCCGCAAGCTCAACCATCGCCTCGGCCACGCGCGCGCCGCGGCCGAATGAGCACGACGCGGCGATATGCGGCCCTCCTGCTTTGCGCCGCTTTCGCCGTGTTCGAAGGCGCCGCGCTCGCGGCGCCGGCGCTGAGCGTCAAGACGCACGCCATCGAAGCCACGGTCGAGATCGACCCCGCCCTCGATCGTTTCAAGCCGCTGAAGAATCATCTGCTGGCGCAGGCCAAGCGCGACGTCGGCGCGCAGCGGAGGGAAGCGGAGGAAACGAAGCGTGCCGAGCCCCGCTCATTCCGCCGGCGCTGGACCTTCGAGCGCCGCTACACCTTCATCTCCGAAGCCGGCCCCTTCGTCAGCGTCCGGCGCATCGAGACGACCTACACGGGCGGCGCGCATCCCAACACGGTGATCGCCACGATCATCTGGGACAACAAAAGCGGCGGCGCCGTGGGGCTCGACACGTTCCTCAACGACGTGTCGGACGGCGGCCCGACGCTCACCGCGCTCGCAGGCCTCGTACGCGACAGCCTCGCCGTGGAGAAAAGAAAGCGCGGCGTCGACGTTGCCGAAAATGCGGCGCAGGACGAGTGGCTGCGCGCGGTCGAGCCGAAGCTCGACACGCTTGGTGCACCGGCTCTGACGCGCTCGGCAACCGAGAGCAAAGCGTCGGGCCTTTCGTTTTATTTCTCGCCCTACGACGTCGGCCCGTATGTCGAAGGCGCCTATACGGCGTTCGTCAGCGGCGCCGCGCTGAAGCCCTACCTCAAGGCGGACAAAGCCGCGCTCTTCGACGGGGCGCCCGCCGCCACCGCCGGCGAATGAGCGCCGCCCCCTCTCCCTCTAAAGTATGACCGCCGCGCGGCATTGAGCCGCGCCGGAACAACTCACGTTCCAATCTCTCTACTTGTCATCCGCCGCGCCCACACGGTACGGTTTACGCAAGGTCATACGATAACACGACCATCAAGGGACGGAGCGCAATGGCACGGCTGACAAGACGCACATTCTCATTCGGCGCGGCGGCGGCCGCGGGCGGCTTGGCGTTGCGGTCGGCCTCTGCGCAGGAGAACTATCCGTCACGACCGATCACGATGATCTGCCCTTGGGGGGCCGGCGGCGGCACCGACGCGACAGCCCGTATCGTCGCGGCTTTGCTCGAGAAAGAGATGGGACAGCCCGTCAACGTCGTGAACCGCACCGGCGGCTCCGGTGTCGTCGGTCACGCCGCGATCTCGATGGGCCAGCCCGATGGCTATACGCTCGGCATCATCACCGTCGAGATCTCGATGATGCACTGGCAGGGGCTGACGCCGCTGACGCCGCGCAGCTACACACCCCTGGCACTGATGAACGAGGACCCGCCGGGCATTCAGGTGAAGGCGGACGCGCCCTACAAGACGGTGAAGGACCTGGCCGACGCCATCAAGGCGGCGCCGGCTGGCAAGTTCAAATGTTCCGGGACCGGACAGGGTGGCATCTGGCATCTGGCGCTGGTCGGGTGGATGACGGCGATGGGCCTCAAGCCGGATCAGGTTGCCTGGGTGCCGTCGAACGGCGCGGCGCCGGCGATGCAGGACCTTGCCGCTGGCGGCCTCGATCTCACGACGTGCTCGCTCCCGGAAGCACGGGCGATTATCGAAGCCGGCAAGGCACGCAGCCTCGCGATCATGGCTCCCAAGCGCAATCCGCAGTTTCCCGACGTGCCGACGCTGAAGGAGTCGATGGGCATCGACTATTCGACCGGTGCGTGGCGCGGATTCGCCGGGCCGCCGAAACTGCCGCAACCGATCGCCGAAAAGCTCACAGCCAGCCTCAAGAAGGTCTACGACTCCAAGGAGTACAAGGACTTCATGTCGAGCCGCGGTTTCGGCACGGTCTGGGCCGACGCCTCCGGTTTTGCCGCCTTCATGGATAAGGGCGACAAGCAAATGGGTGAGGCCATGAAGGCCGCCGGCCTCGCAAAAGCATAGCGCGGCGATCTTTCCTCCATCGTTTGCGGACGAGGTCGCCGTATGCGCTTGTCTGATCGTGTTACCGGATCTTTTCTTGTCGGGCTTGGAGCGATCTCCGCCTATGGCGGTTCACTGCTGCCGCCCGTTCCCGGCCAGCCTGTCGGGCCGAATATCTTCCCGATCGTCATCGGCGTCGGATTGGCGGTCTGCGGTCTCCTGATCGCGCTGGGGATCGGCCACGACTTCGAAACGAATGAAGATATCGAGCCGGCGGCCGACGGTAGCGCCGTCGCGGCACGATCGATGTGGTGGATCCTCCTTCCGCCGCTGCTGCTGCTTTTCTACGTCTTCGCCGTGGAGTGGCTCGGATTCGTCCTCACGAGCGCGATCATCGCATTCATCACCTCGGTGAGCCTGCGTGGAACCCTCAAGATCGCAATCGCCATGGCGATCGCCTCCCCCCTCATTGTCCACCTGGTTTTTGCGAAGCTGCTGCGTGTGCCGCTGCCCGCAGGCCTGCTGCCGCTTCCGTGGTGAATGAATGGACGCAATTCTCGAAGGCCTGAAGCTCGTCGCCGCGACCGATGTCCTCATCGCGTTGCTGGTGTCGGCGGTCTACGGACTGATCATCGGCGCCATTCCCGGCTTGACCGCGACGATGGCGACGGCACTGCTCGTGCCGATCACGTTTTATTTGTCGCCGCTCGCGGCCATCACCACCATTGTCACGGCCTCCGCCATGGCAATCTTCTCCGGCGACATTCCAGGCTGCCTGCTGCGCATCCCCGGCACCCCGGCATCGGCCGCCTACACGGACGAAGCCTACGCCCTGACCAGGAAGGGGCAGGCCGAAGTCGCGCTCGGCGCCAGCCTTTGGTTCAGCGCCCTGGGGGGCATTTTCGGCACCGTGGCGCTGATGATCATCGCGCCGGTGCTTGCCGACTTCGCGCTGAGCTTCTCGACGTTCGAATATTTCTGGCTTTCCTTCCTCGGCTTGATGTGCGCGACGCTGGTTGCCCGCTCGTCTCCGGTGAAGGCGGTCGCCTCCGCATTGATCGGACTTTTGATTGCCTGCATCGGCATGGAGAATCCGGGAGGCGTTCCGCGATTTACGTTCGGCATGACCGATCTGCTCGGCGGCGTCGATGTTATTCCGGCCCTCGTCGGCGTGTTCGCCGTTTCCGAGGTGATGCGGGCGATGGCGGGGCCACCTGCGGCGAAGATTCCGCACAAGAACCTGGGCAGCATCCTCGCCGGACAGTGGCAGTTGACGAAAAAATATTGGCGTCAAATGACGCGCGGCAACGTGGTCGGCACCCTTGTCGGCGTCCTGCCGGGCGCCGGCGCCGATATGGCCGCATGGGTGTGCTATGCGATCTCCAAGCGCTTCTCCAAGACCCCGGAGAAATTCGGAACCGGATATCCGGAAGGGCTTGTGGAATCGGGGGCCGCGAACAATGCGGCGCTGGCCGGCGCCTGGGTGCCGGCTTTGATCTTCGGCATTCCCGGCGACACCATCACGGCGATCGCCATCGGCGTGCTGTATATGAAAGGACTGAATCCGGGGCCGACGCTTTTCACCGAAAAGGCGTCGAGCATGTACGCCATCTACGTGATCTTCATGCTCGCCAA
Source organism: Variibacter sp. (assembly GCA_039808325.1). Classification (GTDB taxonomy): domain Bacteria; phylum Pseudomonadota; class Alphaproteobacteria; order Rhizobiales; family Xanthobacteraceae; genus JAFKKS01. The sequence goes on from JBDHSU010000084.1 coordinate 13,850, forward strand.
CCTGCTGATGATCCCGCTCGGCATCATCATGATCCGGGTCACGACGAAGGTGCTCAATGCGCCGCAGTCCGCCGTCATGCCTCTCATTCTGCTGTGCTGCGCCATCGGCGCCTTCGCCGTCGGCAACAATCTCTTCGCCGTCGTCATCGTCGCCGCGTTCGGCATCATCGGCTATGTGATGGAGGCGAACGGATTCCCTGTCGCGGCCATGGTGCTCGGCATCATCATGGGCTCGATGGTCGAACAGAGTCTCGTTACGTCGCTGATCAAATCGGATGGCGGCATCACACCGTTCTTCGATCGGCCGGTCTCGGCCGTCCTCGCCACGATGACCATCACCGCCTTGCTGTGGCCGCTTTTCTTCTGGGCGATCAAGCGCGTGCGCCAGGCTTCGGCACGGGCCCCGGCCTAGGACGAAAAGCCGCCGAATAGCGCTGGCGGAATCTGCGCAGCTCCGCTATCGCAACCGCATGGGAAGCGGCGGCCGAGGCACGACCTCACCCGACATCGAGACACTCGCGGCGGGCATTCGCGCGGGCGATCGCGCCGTGCTGGCGCGCGCCATCACGCTGATCGAAAGCAAGCGGCCCGACCACCAGGACGCGGCCCGCGCGCTCGTGCAGAATTTATTGCCGGATACCGGAAAGGCGATCCGCGTCGGCATCACCGGCATGCCGGGCGTCGGCAAATCGACGACGATCGACGCGCTCGGCACTTTCCTGACCGGCGAAGGCCACACGGTGGCGGTTCTCACGATCGATCCATCGTCGCGGCGCACCGGCGGCTCGATCCTCGGTGACAAGACGCGTATGGCGCGCCTCGTCAACGATCCGAAGGCGTTCATTCGCCCCTCTCCGTCCGCCGGAACCCTCGGCGGCGTTGCCGCGCGCACGCGCGAGACGATGCTTCTGTGCGAGGCCGCGGGCTACGACGTGACGCTGATCGAGACGGTCGGCATCGGTCAGTCGGAAATCGCCGTCGCCGACATGACGGACTTTTTTCTGGTGCTGATGCTCGCCGGCGCCGGCGACGAGTTGCAGGGTATCAAGAAAGGCGTCCTCGAGCTCGCCGACATGCTCGCCGTGAACAAGGCCGACGGCGAAAACGTCAAGCGCGCGAAGGCGGCGGCCGCGGAATACCGCGCGGCGTTTCACATCCTGCGGCCGCGCTCGTCGACCTGGTCGCCGCCGGTGCTGACCTATTCGGCCCTGACCGGCGACGGGATTGCGGAACTTTGGAAGCAAATGGAGCTGCATCGCACACGCTTGACGGCGAGCGGCGAGCATGCGGCGCGGCGGCGCGAGCAGCAGGTGCGCTGGATGTGGACGATGCTCGAGGATCGCTTGATGAGCCGGCTGCGCTCCGACGCGACATTGCGCGCGCGCCTGCGCACACTTGAAGCATCCGTCGCCGACGGCGCGCTTTCGCCGGCGCTGGCGGTCGAGGAGATCGCCAAGCATCTGGGGCTCTGAAATGGCCGCGCCTGGCACCAATAGGCCTTTGACGATTTTGATCACCGGCTTCGGCCCTTTCCCGACCGCGCCGTTCAACCCGACGCAAGCGCTCGTCGCCGCGCTTGCGCGTACACGACGCCCGGTGCTCGCCGATATGACGATCGCAACGCATATCTTTCGCACCAGCTACGCCGCCGTCGATCGCGAGCTCCCGAAGCTGTTGACCGAACACCGCCCCGACGTGCTGCTCATGTTCGGTCTCGCCGCGCGCACGCCCTATGTGCGCATCGAAACGCAAGCGCGCACCGCGCGCTCGCGCCTCCTTTCCGATGCGGATGGCACATGGGGTGCCATCGCACCGTCGGCACCGGCACCCGCGCTTTCAGGCCGCGCGCCGATGATTCCTCTCCTTCTGGCCGCGCGGCGCACGGGGCTGGATGTTCGCCTCTCACGCAATGCCGGCCGCTATCTGTGCAATCACCTCTACCGCCGCGTCCTGGAGTCCGCCGCGCCGGAGAAGCCCGGAATCGCCGTTTTCGTGCATGTTCCGAAGGTGCCGCGCGGCGCCATGGCGCGTCCGTGCCCGACACGCCGCCCCGCCATAACGGCTTCCGATCTTGGGCGCGTCGGGCGCGCCCTCCTGCCGATCCTCATAAGCGCGGCGCGCAAACGTTAACCGTGTCTCCATCGCGAACACCCGACACGCGCAAAATTTGAGAGACTGGCGGCATTCGTCGCGCGAGTTGCCGCCATGAGAACCGACCGTCGGCATTTCATCGCCCTGTCCGCCGCCGCCTTGGCCACCGCAGGCGCGCTGCCGGCACGCGCGGCGACACAACTTTCCGCGCTCGGCGTGGACGCGACCCAGCTTGGCGTCAACCCGGCGAGCAGCGAAGATCAAAGCCGCCCGTTGCAGCGTGCGATCGACCGCGCCGCAGCCACGCGCGTTCCGCTTGTCCTTCCGCCCGGGGTCTATCGCGCGGCGAACCTGAAGCTTCCCAAAGGCGCGGCGCTTGCCGGCATGCGCGGTGCGTCGCGCCTCATGCTGTCCGATGCCGCATCGCTTTTGACCGCCGAGAGCGCCGACGATGTTGTCCTCAGCGGCCTCACCCTCGACGGCGGGGGCAAGCGGCATGAATCGCGCGGCCTTGTCCGCATGAGCAGCGGGCGCAACGTGCGCGTCGTCGATTGCACCTTCGATTCCGTGACCAACCAGGCGCTCCTCCTCGAAGGCATCGCCGGCGAGGTCCGCAGCAACACCTTCAACGCGCCCGGAGACGGAGCGATCCGCTCTCTCGACGCGCGCGATCTCGTCATCAACGCAAACACGATCCGCGGCGCCGGCAATGCCGGTATTCAGGTTTGGCGTTCCGCCGCGGGTTACGACGGCACCATCGTCACGGAAAACAGAATCGAGGATACCCGCGCTCGCGACGGCGGCTCCGGCCAGTACGGCAATGCGATCAACGTGTTTCGCGCCGGCAACGTGATCGTCGCCAACAACCGTATCGCCGGCGCGGCCTTCTCCGCCGTGCGCGGCAACGCCGCGTCCAATATCCACATCCTCGGCAACGATTGCACGCGCTGCGCGGAAGTCGCGATCTATTCCGAGTTCGAATATCAAGGCGCCGTCATCGCCAACAACATCGTCGACGGCGCTGCGTTCGGGATTGCGCTGGCGAATTTCCAGCAAGGCGGCCGCCTCGCCGTCGTTCAAGGCAATCTCATCCGGAATCTGACGCCCAAGCGCCCGCCCGGAACCGATCCCGACGACGCGGCCGGCATCGGCATCGGCGTCGAGGCCGATGTGGCCGTGACCGGAAATGTCATCGAGAACGTGCCGAACACGGGCATTTCTGTCGGCTGGGGTCCGTATCAGCGCGACGTTACCGTGTCCGGCAACACCGTACGCGGCGCCGCCTACGGCATCACGGTGTCGGTAAGCAAAGACGCCGGCGCCGCCGCCGTCACCGGCAATCTCATTGCCGAGGTGCGTAAAGGCGCCATTGTCGGCATGGACTACAAGAATGTCGCAACCGGCGATCTTGCCAAAGACGGGGTCGGCCGCTTCACGCACTTGACCGTCAGCGGCAACCATGTGCGCTGAAGCATGATCCCGAAAAGTGGGAACCGATTTCGGAAAGATCATGCTCAAGCAACAATAAGGGCAGCGGGTCCGATTCAATACAATTGAACAGACCCTCGCGGCCCGGATTCGCGCTCGCTTGTCCGCCGCTTTATGCTCCTGGCGATGACGCATATGGCAAGTCGCGACGCGCTCGCGGAAATCTGGCGAAAATTCGGTCTTTCCGATGAAGCGCTCTCCGCCCTGACGCTGACGGGCGTCGAACCCGCGCTTCCCTCCTCCTTCGCGGTCGGAACGGCGGCGCAAACGAGCATCGCGGCCGCGGCCCTCGTCGCTGCCGGGATTTGGCGGCGGCGCGGCGGCCGGCCGCAAACGGTGAGCGTCGACATGCAGGCGGCCGCGGCTGAGTTCCGCAGCGAGCGCTACCTTCGGGTCGACGGCGGACCCGCCGCGGAACTGTGGGACAAGATCGCCGGCGTCTACCGCTGCGGCGACGGCCGCTGGGTGCGCCTGCACACCAACTTCCCGCATCACCGCGACGGCGTTCTCGCCATTCTCGATTGCGCTTATGAACGCGAGGCCGTCGCGGAGGCGCTGCGCGGCTGGAAGGCAGAGGACTTCGAGGAAGCCGCCGCCCGAAACGGCATGGTCGTCGCCGCCATGCGCAGTTTCGGCGAATGGGACGCGCATCCACAGGGGCAGGCCGTCGCGCGGCTGCCGCTTCTCTCGATCGACAGGATCGGCGATGCTGCGCCGACGCCCCTGCCGACCGCACCGCGCCCCTTGAGCGGCGTCAAGGTCGTCGAACTCACCCGCATCATTGCCGGGCCGGTTTGCGGACGCACG
>JBDHSU010000085.1:0-18120 GCA_039808325.1 Variibacter sp.
ACATATTTCGCGCCGATGATGTCGAGCGCGCAGGTTTCCGACGCGAGGATCGGGCAGCCGTCGAGTTCGCCGAGCACCAGCGGGCGGATGCCGAGCGGGTCGCGCGCGCCGACGAGCTTCTTGTTGGTCAGTCCGACCAGCGAGTAGGCGCCCTCGATGGCGCGCAGCGCGTCGATGAAGCGCTCGACGAAGCGATTGCGCCGCGACTGCGCGACGAGATGCAGGATCACTTCGGTATCCGTCGTCGACTGCATCATCGCGCCGCCCTTGATGAGCTCGCGGCGCAGCGTGCGGCCGTTGGTGATGTTGCCGTTGTGGCCCACCGCGAAGCCGCCGGCATTGAGCTCGGCGAACAGCGGCTGGACGTTGCGCAGGATGGTCTCGCCGGTGGTCGAATAACGGACATGGCCGATCGCGGCCCGGCCGGGCAGGCGGTCGATCACCTCGCGCCGCGAGAACGTGTCGCCGACGAGGCCCATGCGGCGCTCGGAGTGGAAGCGATGGCCGTCGAAGCTGACGATGCCGCACGCTTCCTGGCCGCGATGCTGCAAGGCATGCAGGCCGAGCGCGGTGAGGGCGGCGGCATCAGGGTGGCCGTAGATGCCGAAGACGCCGCACTCTTCGCGGAGGCGGTCGCCGTCCTGCTCGCGGAGGCTGTCCTGGTGAGAGAGATCCCGGGTTTCGCTCATCACACCTTCCGCAAGCTGATTAAACGCCAACGTCAGCGCGTTTTAGGCGCCGAGGACTGAAGAAGTTGTTGCATTTCCACCCGATCGGAGCGGCCGTAGCCGGGCTGCTCGTCGGGGGTCTTGATAGAGCCGGTCTGATCGCCGCCGTCGCGTTGGGATTTGGTCCCAGGCGGCGGCGCATCCGCCGGCTCCTGCTGCTCCTCGCCGCGCGGCTTCTTGAGCTTGCGCAAGTAGCTTTCGGGGTCGTCCGGCAGCATCGATTTAAGGGCTTCGCCCGCGCTCTGCAATATGACGCGCGACTTGGCATTGCGGACCCAATCGGGCTGCTTTTCCGGCGGCTGCACGAGCCAGTCGAAGAACAGGAACGCGACCACGACGATGATCAGACCGCGTGCGAGGCCGAACAGGAAGCCCATCGTCCGGTCGAGCGCGCCGATGCGGCTGTCCAGGATGCGGTCCGAGATCTTCACCGTGATGATGGAGACCACCAGCAGGGTGCCTAAGAAGATACCGGCGACGGTGATGCCCTTCGCCACGATATCCTGGGCGACATACTGCTGGACCACCGGCAGAAGCTTCGGAAATCCGATGACCGTCAACAGCGCCGCGGCGCCCCACGCGGCGATGGACAGGATTTCGCGAATGAAACCACGCACCATGGCGAGCAGGCCCGAAATGAGCATGACGCCAAGAAGGATGATGTCGAGAAGCGTAATCGGCATTCCAAGGCTCGTCAGGTCCCCAGGCTGAATCCGGCCCGGGCAGGCGGCTCGGGAATCGGAACCCGGCGGCGATAAATGCTGTCCGTGTATAGCGGCGACGGCAACGTCCGTCACCCGTCTTTCATCGAACTGTCAACGACGCTTTTCGCGGCTTTTCCGCTCGCGCCACGATATCCGCCACGAGATCGGCGAGCGCGGCGACGCCTGTCACTTTCAGGCCGCTATCGGCGCTCGCGTCGGCGCGCCCCGCCTCGGGCATGAACACGCGGGCGAATCCCAGTTTCCCGGCCTCCCGTAGCCGGGTAGGGCTCTGAACCACCGGACGGACCGCGCCGGAAAGCGATATCTCGCCGAAATAGGCCGCTTCGGTCGGCAGCGGCGCGTGCGCGAGCGAGGACACGAGCGCGGCGGCGGCGGCAAGGTCGGCGGCGGGCTCCTGGATGCGCAGCCCGCCCGCGACGTTGAGGTAGACGTCGTGGGTGCCGAGCCGCACCCCGCAATGCGCTTCGAGAACCGCGAGCAGCATGGAGAGGCGGCTCGGGTCCCAGCCCACGACGGCGCGGCGCGGCGTGCCGAGCGAGGTCGGCGCGACCAGCGCCTGGATCTCGACGAGCAGCGGCCGGGTGCCCTCGATGCCGGCGAAAACGGCGGTGCCGGGCGTGCCAAGGTCGCGCTCGGAGAGGAAAAGCTCGGACGGATTGGGGATCTCGCGCAGGCCCGCGCCGGTCATTTCGAAGACGCCGATCTCGTCGGTCGGGCCGAAGCGGTTCTTGATGGCGCGCAGGATGCGGAACTGGTGCGAGCCTTCCCCCTCGAACGAAAGGACCGCGTCGACCATGTGCTCGACGACGCGCGGTCCGGCGATCTGGCCGTCCTTGGTGACGTGGCCGACCAGGATGATCGTCGCGCCCGAGCGCTTGGCGAAGCGGATCAGCGCCTGCGCCGCGCCGCGCACCTGCGTCACCGTGCCGGGCGCGGCTTCGACGGCGCTGGTCCACATCGTCTGGATGGAATCGATGACCACGAGACGCGGCGTCGCGCCCTGCGAGAGCGTGGCGATGATGTCCTCGACGGCCGTTTCCGCCGCCAGTTCCACCGGCGCGCCGGAAAGTCCCAGGCGCTCGGCGCGCATGCGCACCTGCGCGATCGCCTCCTCGCCGGAGATATAGACGGCCCGCTGTTTCAGGTTGGCGAGCGAGGCGGCGGCTTGCACGAGGAGGGTGGATTTGCCGATCCCCGGATCGCCGCCGACGAGCAGGACCGAGCCGCGCACGAAGCCGCCGCCGGTGACGCGGTCGAGCTCGGCGATGCCGGAGGCGATCCGTGGCGCCTCGTGCGATTCGCCGGTCAACGGCTCGAGCGCGAAGGGACGTCCTTTTCGCGATGGCTTGGCGCCGGGCAGGGCGCTATCGGCCGGCGAGCCCTCTTCGGAAATGGTGTTCCACTCGCCGCAGGCTTCGCACTTGCCCTGCCAGCGCCCGTAGACGGCGCCGCAGTTCTGGCAAACGAAGTTCTCGGTGCGGCGGGCCATCGGGTCTTCTGTCTCTCTGGCGGGTCAGGCGTGCGCGGCGTTCCATAGCATGGATAGACCGGCGGCGATCATGATTGCGTCCATGATCAGCCGGAAAGCGTTGGAATCGAGCTTCAGGACGAAGCGCTTGGCGACGAAGGCCCCGACCATGAGCGAGGAGCCGGCGAAAAGCCCCTTGAGGAAGGTGTCCATATCGAGCGCGCCGAAGTGCTGGAACGTGGCGGCCTTCGAGAGATAGACGGCAAGCGAACTCGCCGCTTCGGTGCTCAGGAACGCGCCACGCGTCAATCCATAGGCGAGGAAGATCGGGACGCTGATGGGGCCGGTGGAGACGACGATGCCGGTCAGGTACCCGATCAGCGCGCCGGCGATCGCCAGATGCCAGCGTGAGAGCTTCCATTCGTGCTTCGCCAGCCAATGCCGCACCGGAACCATCGCGATCAGAAACATCCCGATGGCGATGTCGACGGCGCGCGAGGGCAGCGCGAGCAGCGTTCGCGCGCCGAGCGCCGCCGCCGGCACCGCAGGGATGGCGTAGGCCGCGCAGGCGCGCCAATCGACCTCGCGCCACCACGCCATGATGCGCGAGAGGTTCGCCATGATGGCGGCGACCGCCATGATCGGGACCGCCGCCTTCGGCCCGAATTCATAGACGAGGACCGGAACCAGCATGATCGACGCGCCGGTCCCGACAATGCCGCTGATGGTGCCGGCCAGCAGGCCGACAACGACGACGAAAATGTAGTGCATGCAGGCGCCGCCGTTTCAGGAGGCAGATTCGGCGCCGTGTTTATAGATGCGGTGATAGCGACGGCCAAGGCTCGTCAGGATCTCGTAACCGATCGTGCCGGCATGCGCGGCGAGATCGTCGACGGTGATGGTCTCGTCGAGAAACGCCGCCAGGCTGCCCCGCTTGACGGCCCCGTCCGGCACGGCGGTGACGTCGACGGCGATCAGGTCCATGGAGACGCGGCCCGCGATCGGACAACGGTGGCCGGCCACGATGGCCTCGGCGCCGCCGCGGACGTCCGAGCCGCCGGCGGCGCGCAGGAGCCCGTCGGCGTAGCCGGTCGACACCACCGCGATCCGCGCGGCTTGTCGCGCGGTCCAGGTGGCGCCGTAGCCGACGGTCTCCTGCGGGGAAACGCTGCGGACCTGAATGACGCGGCTCTCGAGTTTCACGACCGGCCGCATCGGATTGGCGTGGCCCGGCGTCGGATTGCCGCCGTAAAGCGCGACCCCGGGCCGCAGGAGGTCAAAGTGCGCATCGGGATCGAGAAAGATGCCGGAGGAGTTCGCAAGCGATGCGCGCAAGTCCGGGTAAAGCGCCGCAATCTCTTTGAAATCCCCCATTTGTTTCGCGTTCAACGGATGCGCCGGCTCGTCGGCGCATGCGAAGTGGCTCATCAGCAGGTTGAGGCCGAGGTCCTTGAGGTCGTTGCGCCTGGCGAGCGCGACGGCTTCGCGCGGACGCAAGCCGAGCCGGTTCATTCCGGTGTCGACGTGCAGCGCCGCGCCGCCCGGCCAGCCGCCCGCCTTGAAGGCTTGCCATTCGGCGATTTCATCGGGGCCCCCGAGAACGGGCTGGAGGTTGCATTCGGCGTAGGCGGGGGCGCTTCCGGGAAGGAGGCCGTTGAGCACGTAGATCGCGGCGTCGGGAGCGGCCGCGCGGGCGCGCCGCGCCTCGACGAGATGCGCGACGAAGAAGGTGCGGCAGCCGGCGGCGGCGAGGGCGCGGGCGACCGGCTCGATCCCACAGCCATAGGCATCGGCCTTGATGACGGCGCCGCATTCGGCCGACGCCGCGCGCCCCGCGAGGTCGCGCCAGTTCGCGACGATGGCGCCGAGATCGATGGTGAGGATGCCGCCCGCCTCGCCGGGAGGCACGTTGGCGCCGCTCGATGAAGAGGCCATCGCGCTCACCTCGTCCGCCAGGACATCAATACGGCGCCGGCATGCGGCTCTCGTCCGCCAGATTGGAGAAGCGGGTGACGTCGTCCTTGAACTGGAGCGGGACGGTGCCGGTCGGGCCATGGCGCTGCTTGCCGATGATGACCTCGGCCTTGCCGTGCACCGCTTCCATTTCGGCTTGCCACTTGAAGTACTCTTCCGTTCCGGCGCGGGGTTCGCGGTTCTTCAGATAGTACTCTTCGCGGTAGACGAACATAACCACGTCGGCGTCCTGCTCGATCGAGCCCGACTCACGCAAGTCGGACAGTTGTGGGCGCTTGTCGTCACGGCTTTCGACTTGGCGCGAGAGCTGCGACAGCGCCAGGATCGGCACGTTCAACTCTTTCGCCAAGGCTTTGAGATTGGTGGTGATCTCGGTGATTTCCTGCACGCGGCCTTGCGAGGCACGGCTGGCCGAGCCGGCGAGAAGCTGCAAGTAGTCGATGACCAGCATGTCGAGGCCGCGCTGGCGCTTGAGGCGACGCGCGCGGGCGGCGAGTTGCGCGATGTTCAGGCCGCCGGTCTCATCGATATAGAGCGGCAGCGTTTCCATTTCGCGCGAGACGTCGACGATGCGCTCGAAGTCGCGCGTGTCGATCTCGCCGCGGCGGATACGGTAGGACGGGATTTCCGTCTGCTCGGAGATGATGCGGGTGGCGAGCTGCTCGGCGGACATTTCCAGCGAGAAGAAGCCGATGATGCCGCCGTTGACGGTGGCGACGCGGCCGTCCGCCTGGGTCTCGCCGCGCCAGGCGCGCGCGATGTTGTAGGCGATGTTGGTGGCGAGCGCGGTCTTGCCCATGCCGGGGCGTCCGGCGAGGATCACGAGGTCCGACTTCTGCAAGCCGCCCATCATGCGGTCGAGGTCGGACAGGCCGGTGGCGACACCGGAAAGCTTTCCGTCGCGCTCATAGGCGTTGGCCGCCATGTCGACGGCCGTCTTGAGCGCCGACGTGAAGCGCTGGAAGCCACCGTCGTAGCGGCCGGTTTCCGCGAGCTCGTAGAGACGGCGCTCCGCGTCCTCGATCTGCGCGCGCGGGGCGAAATCGACGGGCGCGTCGAACGCGACGTTGACCATGTCCTCGCCGATGACGATCAGCGCGCGCCGGGTCGAAAGGTCGTAGATCGTGCGGCCGTAATCCTGCGCATTGATGACCGTCGTCGCTTCGGCGGCAAGTCGCGCCAGGTATTGGCTGACGGTCAGTCCCGCGATGTCGAGGTCGGCGGGAAGGAATGTCTTCAGGGTGATCGGGGTCGCGATCTTGCCGGCGCGGATGAGGCTGCCGGCGAGCTCGAAGATCTTCTGATGCAGCGGCTCGAGAAAATGCTCCGGCGCGAGAAAATCCGACACGCGGTAAAACGCCTCGTTGTTGACGAGGATCGCGCCGAGCAGCGCCTGTTCGGCTTCGAGGTTATGCGGCGCCAAACGGTAGAGCGGCTCCGGCTCGTTCGCTTTGCGTCGTGTGGAATCGATCAGAGCCATGGATTGCGGTCGTTACAAAAGAGCGGCGGTGGCACGGTGGCGATAGCACGCGAAGCGTTGCGGCGCGCGAGCGTGGAGCGATGCTTTCGGCTCGTTGTCCCGCAATCCCCGTTGTTCGTGCCCGCTCGAGCGTCAGAAAATAATCCGCTTGACGAAGAGCCCGTGGCAACGGAAGCCGACGCGGGAAAACCACCGCATCGACATTGCAACGGCGTCGACGATTCTTGCAAGGATTCGATGCCCGCCCTCAAGGGCCGTGTCCGGTAATGGCGTTGGATCGCGCCTTGAAATTGACACGGCCGTGCGGCTTCACAGCGGCGTTACGACGCAAAAATTTAGTGAAATGAAAGCTTGCTCGGTCTATGCGAACGGGGTGATGAACCGTTCGGCTTCTGCCGCACCATGGAGTGGAATCACGATGCGCGGAGGCGGGGGACGGCTGCGAATTTCGTTATGGCCGCTGATGGCTGGAGCGTATCTGCTCTTCAGCCCGCTTACGGTGTTCGCGCAGGACCTCGACCAGGGGAAATCCCCGGCGCAGCTTTTCGCCGGAAGTTGCAACGCCTGCCACAAGACGCCGCAAGGATTGGGGACGGGGAGGAGCGTCGGCACGCTCACCGGCTTCTTGCGTCAACACTATACGACCAGCGCGTCGAGCGCCGCGGCGCTAGCAGCGTATGTCGCCAGCGCCGGTCCCGCGCCGGCCTCGCGTGCCGCGTCGAAGCCGCATCCGTCGCGTTCGGCCGAAAGGCCGCAGCCGCCAGCAGCGGTCGGGCGCGATGAGCGCATACCGGTTCGCAATCTGCCGTCGTCGGGGACCGAGCACCAGGCGAAGCCGGCCGAAGGCCGGCCGGCGCCGCGGGCGGGTGCCGTCACGCCCCGGCGCCCGAATACGGTGCCGAGCGTCGAATCCGATCCGGCGCCGATCGCGATCTCGCATGAGCCGATAGCGCTGCCGCCGGAGCCGCCAAAAGCCGCGCACGGGGCGACGACGGCGGACGAGAAGCCCAACGCCGCCGTGGCGCCGGCGCACGGCAGCGCGGAGGGGGCCGCGGCGAGCGCCGCAGCCCAGCCGAGTCAGTCGGGCTTCGCTTCGCCCTTGCCCTGACCGGCGTCTTCGTCGGTCTCGGCCTCGTCGAAGAATGCGCCGGCCGTATCGGCCTCATCTTCGTCATCGCCGCCCTCGCGGTGAACGGTGACGTCCTCGCCGCGCGCTTGACGTTCGGCTTCGTCGGCGCTGCGCGCGACATTCACGACCACGGCCACGTCGACCTCGGCGTGCAGGGCGACCGGTACCTTGTGCATGCCGATCATCTTGATCGGGGCGTTGAGGGCGATCTGGCTGCGGTTCACCGTAAAGCCCGCCTCCGCCATCAGGACGGCGAGATCGCGCGTCGACACCGAACCGTAGAGCTGGCCGGTTTCCGACGCCTGGCGCAGAACCATGAAGGTTTGCCCGTCGAGCTTGGCGCCGACCTTCTCGGCCTCGCCCTTTTCCTTCAGGTTGCGCGCCTCGAGATCGACGCGCATCGTTTCGAAGCGCTTACGGTTGTCGTCGGTTGCGCGCAGCGCCTTGCCCTTGGGCAGGAGAAAATTGCGCGCATAGCCGTCCTTTACCCGCACCACTTCGCCCATCTGGCCAAGTTTGCCGATGCGCTCTAGCAAGATTACTTCCATCGTTATTTCTCCATTACATTGAATAAGTTGCGAAGGGTTTCCGCAGTCAACCCTGCGGCGCCGGCGGACTGCGCCCGGGGCCTTTTCGGGCACGGAAATCGAACAGCGCGTCGGCGATACCGAGCAGCGCCAGAACAAGGATCGGCCAGCCGAAGACGACGATGAGGGCATAGGAGGAACCGAGGACCATGCCCCGCGTCGGCCGCCCCTGCGTCACGCTATGAAGAACCGCCAAGCCGAGCAGCGCGTAAGCCATCAGCAGGCAGGCGGTGAAGATCGTGCCGATAACGCCGGGCAAGCCGGACAAGAACGACACGGCGAGAGCGATGATCAATGCGAGGCCGGCCGTGCGCGGAAAGGTGAGGGCCGACAGATCGGGCCATGGCCGGCGCAGGCGTCCCGAAATCCTGACGATCCGCGCGGCCAGCCAGAGCGAGATCACGTTCGTCGTCGTCGTCAGCACGGCGGCCGCCGGCGGAACGATCAGGATCATGAAATCGATCACCGACTTGGGATCGGAGATTCCACGCAGTTCGAGCGGCGCGTCGGCCGGCGTTCCGGACTGGGCGCGCAGAAGCCGTTCGAAAGCCTTGCTCAGCCCGGCATGCAGGCTCTCGGCGTCGGAGGCGATATTCAGCATGGCGATGGTGACGACGAGCCCGCCGAGAATGGCCGCCCACAGCACGATCCGGCCGACCGGATACCATTCGAGCGCCGGAGCCTCTCCGTTTGCCCCCGCGCCGGGCCGCGCGAGCAGCGCCAGATAGCCGAGCCACCAGGCCGGCAATCCGATGCCGACCAGAAACGTCAGGAAGAAAAGGCCATTGAGCGCGGCCGCCAGGCTGCCGGCGGCCACGAACGCGGCGATCAGCCCGGCGAGGTGGCTCCAGCCGATCGCGGCAATGAGGATCGGAAGGGGAGATAGATAAAACAGCGGGATCGATAAAAGCGACCCGGAGGCGACGGACGCGAACAGGAGCGCCGAGGCGGCGCCCGCTGCTACTCCGATCAATCCCATCTGCAACATCGCTGCGCTGTCCCGCTCGGCGCCGGATATCCGGCCGCCTCGACTGAGCGGTTAGAGGCGGGTCGTGCCCGCCCCAACCATTGGAACCGACGCCCGCCGGGCGCCGGGACTTAAATGCCGCCTTAGCGGATCACGTAGGGCAGGAGGCCGAGAAAACGCCCGCGCTTGATGGCGGCCGCGAGCTCACGCTGCTTCTTTGCCGACACCGCCGTGATGCGGCTCGGAACGATCTTGCCGCGCTCGGAGACGTAGCGCTGGAGCAAGCGGATATCCTTGTAGTCGATCTTCGGGGCGTTCGCGCCCGAGAACGGACAGGTTTTGCGGCGCCGGAAGAACGGCCGGCGGTTTCCACCCTGCATGCTCATGCTGCACCTCCTTCGGCGTCGTCACGCGGCCGGCGAGGTCCGTCACGATCGTCGCGGTCGTCACGGTCGCGGCGACGGTCCCCGCGCCGATCGTCGCGATCCCGGTCGCGATCGGCCTTGCGCATCATGGCCGACGGGCCTTCCTCAAGCTCGTCCACCCGGATGGTCATGTAGCGGATCACGTCTTCGCTGAGATTCTGCTGGCGCTCGACCTCCTTGACGGCCGCCGAGGGGGCGTCGACGTTGAGGAGGGTGAAGTGCGCCTTGCGGTTCTTCCGAATGCGGTAGTTCAGGGACTTGACCCCCCAATACTCCGTTTTCGTGACCTTGCCGCCGCCTTGCTCGATGACGCCGGTATATTGCGCGGTCAATTCCTCGACCTGCTGCGCGGTCAGATCCTGACGCGCGAGAAAAACATGCTCGTAGAGGGCCATTGTGCCTTTCCTGTTTTCGCGCAGGCGGTTGCCTTCATCCGATAAAGAGGAAGCGCAGCCTGCTCGCTTGTCCCGGCGCCTAGCCACTCGAGCCTTCGGAAAGGCTCGAATACCCGAGATGCGGATGCACGGGACGACAGGCCAATCGGCCCTGCCGCGCGCCCGAAAACGCGCAGCCGTCCGTTCAGCGCCCGACCGGGACGAAGCGGAAGCGCGCGTTATACGCAGTTGCCGGCGGAAGGCAAGACCCAGGTGCCCGTCAGGGCGGCTATTTCATGCGCCGCATCACGGTGTCGAGCGAATAGCCGACCCCGACAAGGCCGGCGCCGGCCAGCCCGCCGACGATGATCGCATGGTCGCTCATGCCGAGGCCCGGGCCCATGACCCAATAGAGGCCGGCCGCGGCCATCACGGCCAACGCAAGGGGGACCACATAGCGCGTGACGGTCAGCATGCGGCCATTGTGCATAAGACCGGCGCCGGAGGCCAGAACCTCCGGCCTTCGCGCCGCGATTTTCCGCCTCTTGTGGCGGGCCCGCCCCACCCGGCGGCGGATGTCAGCCGCGTGGCTGCGGGACGATCCGGATATAGGGCTTCGGCGAAGCCCAGCCGCCGGGATACTGTTTCTTCGCCTCGTCGTCCGACACCGAACCGGAGATGATGACGTCTTCGCCCTGTTTCCACTGCGCGGGTGTCGAGACCTTGTGCTTGGCGGTGAGCTGCAAGGAGTCGATGACGCGCAGAACCTCGTCGAAGTTGCGGCCCGTGCTCATCGGATAGACGAGGACCAGCTTGATCTTCTTGTCCGGCCCGATGACGAAGACGTTGCGGACGGTCTGATTGTCGTTCGGCGTGCGCTTCGATACGTCGCCGGACGCGCTCGCCGGCAACATGCCCCAGGCTTTGGAAATGCTGAGGTCGGTGTCGCCGATCATCGGATAGTTCGGTGCGAAGCCCTGCGTTTCCTTGATGTCCTCGGCCCATTGGGAGTGCCGGTCGACCGGGTCGACCGACAGGCCGATGATCTTGACGCCGCGCCGGTCGAATTCCGGCTTGATGCGCGCCATGTAGCCGAGCTCGGTGGTGCAGACCGGCGTGAAATCTTTCGGGTGCGAGAAAAGCACGGCCCAGGAGTCGCCGAGCCAGTCGTGAAAACGGATCTTGCCTTCGGTCGTCTGGGCTTCGAAATCGGGGGCGGTGTCGCCAATCTGCAGGGCCATTGGAGTTCTCCCTTGTCTGGCAATGCGCTGAAATTCAACGGGAACTTACGCGGCCATATAGGGTGCTTCCGCAGCCGTCACCAGCGTAAACGTGACGCAGGATGGGACATGCTGCGGACATGGTTCGGGCGAGAAGAAACCACTCCTTCGTGGCTTCAAGACGAACATTATTTTCGCCTGCCGCCGCCGTCGCCCGACGTTGACATTTGGCTTTCTGCGCCGCAAAGCCGACGCAGTCCGATGTCCTTTCCCTCTAGCGTCCCCGTGTGATGTTCAAACGCATCCTCATTGCCAATCGTGGCGAGATTGCCTGCCGGGTCATCAAGACCGCCCGCCGCATGGGCATCGCGACCGTCGCGGTCTATTCCGACGCCGACCGCGACGCGCTGCATGTTCGGATGGCGGACGAGGCCGTGCATATCGGACCTCCGGCGGCGGCGCAGTCCTATCTCGACATCGAGAAGATCGTCGCCGCCTGCAAGCAGACCGGGGCGGAGGCGGTGCATCCCGGTTATGGCTTCCTCTCCGAACGTGAGGCGTTTGCCGAGGCGCTGAAGAAGGCCGGCATCGTCTTCATCGGCCCCAACCCCGGCGCCATCGCCGCGATGGGCGACAAGATCGAGTCGAAAAAGGCGGCGGCGAAAGCCAAAGTTTCCACGGTGCCCGGCTATCTCGGTGTGATCGAGGACGAGCGCCAGGCGCTCAAGATCGCGGAAGAGATCGGCTTCCCGGTGATGATCAAGGCGTCGGCCGGCGGCGGCGGCAAGGGCATGCGCATCGCGCACTCGGCCGCCGAGGTGACGGAAGGTTTCACACGCGCGCGCTCGGAGGCGAAGTCCTCATTCGGCGACGACCGCGTGTTCATCGAGAAGTTCATCACCGATCCGCGCCATATCGAGATTCAGGTTCTCGGCGACAAGCACGGCAACGTTATCCATCTCGGCGAGCGCGAATGCTCGATCCAGCGGCGCAATCAGAAAGTGATCGAGGAAGCGCCGTCGCCGCTGCTCGATCCGGCGACGCGCGCGAAAATGGGCGCGCAGGCCGTCGCGCTTGCCAAGGCCGTCAATTACGACTCCGCCGGCACCGTGGAGTTCGTCGTCGGGCAGGACAAGAGCTTTTACTTCCTCGAGATGAACACGCGGTTGCAGGTCGAGCATCCGGTCACGGAGCTGATCACCGGCATCGACCTCGTGGAGCAGATGATTCGCGTCGCGGCCGGCGAGAAGCTTGCGATCAAGCAGAGCGACGTGAAGCTGAACGGCTGGGCGGTGGAGAGCCGCATCTACGCCGAGGACCC
The DNA here is from genome assembly GCA_039808325.1 of Variibacter sp. Lineage (GTDB taxonomy): Bacteria > Pseudomonadota > Alphaproteobacteria > Rhizobiales > Xanthobacteraceae > JAFKKS01. The sequence continues at coordinate 12,399 of JBDHSU010000085.1, forward strand.
GTATCGCAACTTCTTGCCGTCGGTCGGGCGGCTGATCCGCTATCAGCCGCCGGAGGAAGAAAAGCGCGACGGCATCACCGTGCGCAACGACACCGGCGTCTACGAGGGCGGCGAGATTTCGATCCACTACGATCCGATGATCGCGAAGCTCGTCACGCACGCGCCGACGCGCGAAGCCGCGATCGAGGCGCAGGCGTCGGCGCTCGACGCGTTCTACGTCGACGGACTGCAGCACAACATTCCGTTCCTCGCCGCGCTGATGGCGCATCCGCGCTGGCGCGCCGGCAAGCTCTCGACTGGCTTCATCGCCGAGGAGTTTCCCAAGGGATTTCACGGTCGCGATCCGTCCGAGGCCGATGCGCGCGTGATGGCGGCCGTCGCGGCGGCGATCGACCTCGTCGCCGGCGAGCGCAAGCGCCAGATCGCCGGACAACTGACAGGGCGCATGGTTACGCGCGAGCGCGACCGCTGCGTATTCCTCGAAACGATTGCCGGGTCGAATATCGCAGCGCCGACCGAGCATCCGCTGAGCGTCGCCCGTGATGGCGACGCGATCGTCGCGCGCTTCGGCGGCGGCACGGCGCTGACGCTGCGCAGCGATTGGAAACCGGGCGAACGGATATGGCATGGCCGCGCCGGCGATGGCGATATCTCCGTGCAGGTTCGGCCGCTCCCCAACGCCTTCGATCTGACGTGGCGCGGCATGCGCGTGCGCGCGCATGTTTATACGGAATTCGAGGCCGCGGCGGCGCGACTGATGCCGGTGAAGACGGCGGCGGACAACGGCAAGCGCTTGCTGTGCCCGATGCCGGGCCTCGTCGTGTCCATCGCGGTGGGCGAGGGGCAGGAGGTCAAGGCGGGCGAAACGCTTGCCGTCGTCGAGGCGATGAAGATGGAGAACGTGCTGCGCGCGGAATTCGACGGCGTGATCAAGGCCGTTCGCGCCAAGCCCGGCGAGACGCTGGCGGTCGACGCGGTGATCCTCGAATTCTCCTGACCTTGCTGACGGCCGCGAGGTCCCGGCGAAGCAGGGACCTCGCGCTACGCATCCGGATTTCCGGCCTGCGCGCGAATGAGCGGGGCCGTGAGATGCTCCCCTATACGTGCTGATACTCCTCCTGAATATCGCGGCCGGTGTAGTCGCTCATCAAGGCGGTGGCGATCAGCGTGATGACGGCGCAGGCCGCGATATAAATGGCGATCGCGGTGGACGAGCCATAGACGCTGTACAGCCAGGTCGCGATCATCGGCGCCGGTCCGCCGGCGATGACGGAGGCCAACTGATAGCCGAGCGAGGCGCCGCTGTAGCGTAGGCGTCCGGTGAAGGATTCCGCGATCAGTGCCGCCTGCGGCCCGTACTGCATGTCATGCGGGACGAGCGAAAGCACGATGGCGAGGAAGATCAGCACACTCGAACCGGTGTTGAGCAGCCCGAAATAAATGAAGCCGAAAACGCCGGTCACGAGCGCGCCGAGCATGTACATCGCCTTGCGGCCGATCCGATCGGAGATATGGCCGAACAGAGGGATCGACACGAACGAAAAAATGGATGCGACGAGCACGGCGACGAGCAGGAAGTCGCGCGAGACGCTCAACGAGTGGACGCCGTAGGCAAAGATGAAGGCCGTGAAAATGTAGAACGGCGCCTGCTCGGACGTGCGCGCGAAGGCGCTGAGCAGGATTTCCTTCGGCTGGCGCTTGATCACTTCGAGGATCGGCATGCGCTCGATGCGGTGCTGTGCCTGAAGGCGGGCGAAGACCGGCGTTTCCATGATGCCAAGACGGATATAGAGGCCGATCGCCACCAGGATGAGGCTCAGCGCGAACGGAATGCGCCAGCCCCAGGCCAGGAACTGATCGCCCGACATCTGGCTGAAGGCGAGGACCGTGAGATTGGCGATGAAGAGCCCGCACGGCACGCCGAACTGCGGCCACGAGGCCACGAGGCCGCGCGAGTCGTTCGAGCGCGCCCATTCCATCGACATCAGCACCGAGCCGCCCCACTCGCCGCCGACGCCGACGCCCTGGACGAAGCGCAGCACCGTGAGGATCACCGCGCCCCAGATGCCGATCTGATCGTAGGTCGGGACCAGCGCGACGGCGAAGGTCCCGAGTCCCATCAATATGAGCGTCGCGATAAGCGTCGACTTGCGCCCGATGCGATCGCCGAAATGACCGAAGATGGCCGCGCCGACCGGCCGCGCGGCGAAGCCCACGGCATAGATGGCGAAGGCTTCCAACGTGCCGGTGAGCGGGTCGGATTTCGGGAAAAACAGCTTGGCGAAAACGAGGCCTGCCATCGTGCTGTAGAGGAAGAAGTCGTACCATTCGATGGCCGTGCCGATCGTGCTGGCGACGACGGCGCGGCGCAGTTGCGCATGACGTTCGGGTTCGGACAGGGCAGGCGCAATAACAGTGGGGGAAGCCATGGCGTGTCTCCATCGCCCCCTTGAGGAAGGGTTCCCGCTGGCGCGGGCGGCGAGATAACGCGCATGCATGCTTGCGGGTTGAGGCTGCGCCGCGTCTTCACTCGCATTTGATATCGCGCCTGGCGTCATGCGCGCTGGCGGCGCCGAGGGCGCGCCCACACCTCACTCATGCGCTACGGCCTCACGTCGATGCATTCGACGCCGGGGGCTATGGAGCCGATCATGGGCAAGCTCTCGATGTTTGCGCTGGCGGGCGCTCTCGCCGCCGGTTTCCTGATCAATGCCGTTTCAGTGGAAGCGGCCGCGCTGCCCGCGCGGCATCATCACGTCGCGCATATGCATGTCACTCACGTACAGCGCGCGCTTTCGGCCGCGCCGAGCGCGTGCTGGAAATCGACCGATCCCGACAAGGGCGCGCAGCGTGCGGGCGAGGGCTATATGGCGCCATGCCCGTAGGGCGTAACCGGGTGTTTCGCTTCCGGGATGATGTTGCGAGAAGCGGCCGGACGCATCGATGCCTCCGGCCGCTTCTTCGTCGCGGTGTCGCGCGTGCTCAGGGAAACAGCGCGACCTGTTCCAGGCCGGTCGTTTCCGGGTAGCCGAGCAGCAGGTTCATATTCTGCACGGCCTGGCCTGACGCGCCCTTCACCAGATTGTCGAGCGCCGAGATGACGATGGCGCGGCCGGGAACACGATCCTTGGCGACGCCGATGAACGTCATGTTGGAGCCGCGCACGTGCCGCGTCTGCGGCGTCTGTCCGAACGGCAGCACGTGGACGAACGGCTCGTTCGCGTAGGCGTCGGAGAGTATGGCGTGCAGATCCTCCGGCGTCTTTCCGGATACGCCGCGCACATAGATCGTCGAGAGAATGCCGCGATTCATCGGCACGAGGTGCGGGGTGAACGTCACCGTCACGTCGCGGCCGGCGGCTTTCGAGAATTCCTGGTCGAGCTCCGCCATGTGCCGATGCTTGCCGACGCCGTATGCGTGGAAGCCTTCGGACACTTCCGAGAACAGCATCTCTTCCTTCGCCGAACGGCCGGCGCCGGTCATGCCCGACTTGGCATCGACGACGATCTCGTCGAGATCGATGGCCTTGGCGCGGATCAGCGGAAGAAGGGGAAGCTGCGCGCAGGTGGTGTAGCAGCCGGGATTGGCGACGAGCTGCGCCTGCTTGATCTTGTCGCGATAGACCTCGACGAGGCCGTAGACGGCGCGCGGCTGGAGTTCCGGCGCGTGGTGCTCGTGGCCGTACCATTTGGCGTAAGCTGCCGCGTCGGTTAGCCGGAAGTCCGCCGAGAGGTCGACGATCTTCATCGACGGCACGTCGGCGAGCAGCGCCTTGATGACCTTCTGCGTGGTCGCGTGCGGCAGCGCGCAGAAGATGAGATCGAGCCCCGCGTTTTTCCAGTCGATGCCGTCGATCGCAACGAGCCGCGGAAGCGTGAAGGGCGCGAACTGGCCGAACACGTCGCGCATGTTCTGCCCCGCCTTGCGGTCGGCCGTCAGGAGCGCGATCTCGACGCGCGGATGGTTGAGCAAAAGCCGCACGAGTTCCGAGCCGGTATAGCCGGAGGCGCCGAGCACGCCGATTTTCGCTTTGGTCGTCATTGTCTCAATCCTCGCAGGGCTTAATCGCAAAGGGCGGGCGCGTTTTCATAATTCAAATGCGGGCGCAGCGCGATCATGCGATCGGCAAGCTGGCGCGAGCCGGCATCCGGACGCTCTCCGAGCGCGGTCGCGACGGCCACATGGTCGGCGTCGCTCTTGTGCTGGTTGAGCTTGAGGATGCCCTCCACGGTCTCGACCATCAACGCGATTCCCACAATCGCCTTCATCAGGCCGGCCTTGCGGCCTGGCGTCACCGCTGCGGCGCTCCACGGCGGCTTCGGCGCCAAGCCGCTCTCGAACCTTTCGGTCAGGGCATCGAGATGCGCCGAGAGATTGCCGATGATCTGCACCGGGCCGGTGAGATGCACCGACTCATAGAGCCAGGTCGGCACCTGGTCTGGGCTCGCGTACCAGTCCGGGGAGACGTAGGCATCGTCCCCCGCGACGCCGACCAGCCAGGTGCCGCGACGTTCGGCGATCGCCGCGAGCGCGTTCGCGCGCGCGACGTGAAAGGTCAGGCGCGGGCTGCCGTCGGACGTGTAGTCGAGAAGGAAGGGCAGGGAGGACGCGACCGGCGCGCCGTCGTGGCAGGCCACGACGAGGCCGAATCCGCGCGCCGCCGCGAAGGCGAGGCTCGAGGCACGGTCGATTCGGAAGGCAGGGTGGACGTACATGGCTGGGCTCCGAGAGAGGAGACCGCCGAAGGTCGAGCCGCAGGATTTGAGAAGAGAGTGTGCCGCGGAGCGATCTCCGGCGGCATCGGGGGGATCAGACGCGCGTGCGTGTCCCGGCCGCCGTGGCGATACGGCGGCGGCGATCGAACAGAGGGGCAAGGTGCGTCGTCATCGTGCGTGGCTGATAGCGCAGACGGTTGGAGGCGTCAATTCCGCGTGGGGCAGGGACGGTCAGAGGAAGGGCAAAAGCAAAGGCCCCGGAGCAGGTGCCCCAGGGCCTTCGCCGATAAATCCGTTGATTGCGGATCAGTAGCGTGCCGACACCGGCGCGGCGCTGGCGAACGGCCAGAGCGGGCCCTGGAACTTGACCGTCAGGCGGGCGAGCAACTGATCGGCGTCGACCTGAACGTTGCGGTCGTTGAAACCGGGAACGTTCGTCACGCCGTGATATACGTCGTCGAGTTCGATGTGCTTGTAGTCGACGCCGATGATCCAGTCGGTTCCGGCCGTGTGGTAGAAGGCATAGTCGAGACCGCCGCCGACGTACCACCCGTTTTGCCACCGCTTGGTCTGATCGGAGATGATGCCTTGGGGGACGATGACGGAACGCGTCGCCACGTTGGCGCCAGCCCAGCCACCCGTGCCGTAGAGCATGAAGCGATCCCAGGCCAAGCCAAGCTTGCCGCCGATCGTGTAGAGGCTCTCGATTTTCGCCTGGCAGTTCAAGGCCGGATTGCCGTTGCAGGAGGTGTTGCCGTTGTATCCGTCCATCGAGAAGTTGCCGCTGTATTCGTAGCCGACAACCAATCCGCCGCCGAGGCCGAAGCCGCCGAACTGATACTGCGCGCCGCCATGGAGACCGGCAACTGCGGAATCGAAGGAGACGCCGAAAGCGCCGGGGCCAAAGGGGTTGGTCCAGTTGCTGTCGCCCCAGGAGCCGCCGATGCCGACGCCGGCAAACCAGCCGGACCAGTCGAAGGTCTGAACCGGCGCCATCATCGGGGCCT
>JBDHSU010000086.1:0-17751 GCA_039808325.1 Variibacter sp.
TTGAAGTCGGACACCGCGACGATCATGAAGATGTCGAGGTCGTATTCGCGGCCGAACGCCTCCTCGTCCCAGCGCATCGAGCGCTTCAGCGAATCCATCGCATAGGCGCAACGATCCTCCTTGCCCGGCTCGACATAGATGCGCAGCACCACGTCGCGGCCGGACATCGTCGTGAAAGTGTCCTCGACGCAGGCGAGTTGCCCGGCGACGAGCGCGAACAGATACGAGGGCTTGGGGAAGGGGTCGTGCCAGACGGCGAAATGCCGGTTCGTGCCGCCGATCTCGCCGGAGGCGACGCGGTTGCCGTTGGCGAGCAGGATCGGCGCATCGTCCTTTTCCGCCTCGATGCGCGTGGTGTAGACGGCCATGACATCCGGCCGGTCGGGGAAGTAGGTGATGCGGCGGAAGCCCTGCGCCTCGCATTGCGTGCAGTAGGCGGCGCCCGAACGGTAGAGGCCCATCAGTTGCGTATTGGCGGTCGGGTCGATCTCGGTTTCGATCTCGAGTCGGAACGGCCCGGCTGGAGGCTGCGGGATCGTCAACCCGTCCGTCGTTGCCGTGTATGCTTCGGCCGGGAGCGACGCGCCGTTCACTTTCAAGCCGACAAGCTTCAGTCCATCCCCGTCGAGCACCAGCGGGGCGGGGCCGCCGCCGCTCTCCGCGTTGGGCTTGAGCGCGAGCGTTGCCTTGACGCGCGCCGCGGTCCGATGCAGGGCGATGTCGAGGTCGACGGTCTCCACCAGCCAGTCCGGTGCGCGATAGTCTTCAAGGCGGACGACGTGCGGGTCTTCGGTACGCATCGGAAGGCCTTTCTTGGCGTTGTCGTGACGGTTTAGACGCGCGAAGGCCGCTTGGAAAGCGCCTGCAAACCTTCCCTTTCTCGAGGGCGCGCGGCGCTTCAGGCCCGCTTCGCCTTCGCCCGCGCGATCGCCTCATCGACCAGACGGCGGGCCTCGCCGGCCTCGCCCCAGCCGATCAGTTTCACCCACTTTCCGGGCTCGAGATCCTTGTAGTGCAGGAAGAAGTGCTCGATCTGCCGCCAGGTGATCTCGGGAAGGTCGTGGTAGCTCTGCACGTGCGCGTAACGCTTGGTCAGGTGCGCGGAGGGAACGGCGATGATCTTCTCGTCGCTGCCGCCGTCGTCCTCCATCTTGAGCACGCCGATCGGGCGCACGTTGAGGTAGGCGCCGGGCACGATCGGGCGCGTATTCGCGACCAGCACATCGATCGGGTCGCCGTCGTCGGAGAGCGTGTGCGGCACGAAGCCGTAATTTCCGGGGTAACGCATCGGCGTATGCAGGAAGCGGTCGACAAACAGCGTGCCGGCGTCCTTGTCCATCTCGTACTTGATCGGCTCGCCGCCGATCGGGACTTCGACGACGACGTTCACGTCGTTCGGCGGATCGCGGCCTATCGGAATGGCATCGAGGCGCATGCGGCTTGTCCTTAAACGTTAGGGCCGTGGAAGGCGGCTTCCATCTCACGGCGCGTCTTCACGGCAGAATCCGTCGAATCGATGTCGACATCGGTCCATTTCAAGCGCTCGCCCGCGGCGATGTCGCGCGTGAGCTTCACATTCTGCGCGAGGCCGAGCGGGAGATAGCCTCGTTCGACCGATGTCGCGGCGGGCGTCTGCTTTCCCCAGACGCAAAATCCGCCTTCGCCGTCGAGCGTTTCGCCGGCCTTGAGCGGGCGCTTGGCGGTGGCGACGACATCGGAGTTGAAGCAGACCGGCGCACCGGTCGGCTCGCGCCGCAGCGCCACCGAGGCGATCGAGATTCCAAGCTCCAGTCCGATCATATGCGTGGGACGATAAAGCGCCGCGTAGCGGCCGCTTTTGTCCGGCAGCATCGAATATTCCACGAAGCAGCGCCGCGCATAGTCGTTGTCCTGCGCCGCCTCGATGACGACGTAAGTGCCCATCGCGAGGTGGTGCGGCACGTCGCTCTCGTCGCGATAGACGGAGGATGTCACCTCGGTCACGCCCTTCTTCTCCAGCACGCCGCCGTCCGCCTTCGGCTTGCAGATTTCCGCGAGCTCGAAGCGTGTCGCCGGCGGGAAGCTCAATCCGTCCGTCTGCGGCGCCAGTCCGGTCGCATTGCAGACGGCCGTCATCTCGATGCCCGACTTGGTGCCGTCGATGAACGAGTTGAACATCTTCGGGTTGATCGCCTTGCGGCCCGCCTCGTCGAACTTGATGTAGCTGTCGAGGATGCTCCACACCGTGTCGGGCGTGGATTGGTGGTAGGTCGGATGGTAGCGGGTGCCCTTGCCGGCCGAGACGACGTTGAAGCCGGCGGTGCGGGCCCAGTCCACCTGTTCGCAGATGAGCGCCGGCTGGTCGCCCCAGGCGAGCGAATAGACGACGCCCGCCTGGCGCGCGCGGCGCGCGAGCAGCGGTCCCGCCAGGGCGTCCGCCTCCACGTTCACCATGACGATATGCTTGCCGTTCTCGATCGCCTCGGTGCACAGGCGGATGCCGGTCTTCGGGTCGCCGGTCGCCTCGACGATCACCTCGATCGCCGGATGGGCGATCATCGCCGCGGCGTCGTCGGTCAGGAACGTCATACCGGAGCTGGCGGCGTCGTCGAGCGATGTCGCGGCGTATTGCGCCGGCGGCCAGCATGCCGCCGCGAGCTGCGACTTTGCGCGCATGATATTGAGGTCGGCGACGGCGGCCACATGCAGGCCGATGGTCGTGCGCGCCTGCGCCAGGAACATGGTGCCGAATTTGCCGGCGCCGACGACGCCGACGGTTACCGGTCTGCCCGCTTCGTGCCGCTCGCGCAGCATCCGACTGAGATTCACGTTTCCGTCCCTTGTGTTTCTTTGCTCCTGTCAAGCTATCTGTTGCGCCGCGCGATGAACAGACGGCCGCACGGCTAAGCCGGCCGGGGCACGGCGAGGACGCGATCGACCATTTCGCCGCAAAGGCCGAGATAGTTCTTCGGATCGCAATGCTCCTCGATGGCCGCTTTTCCTCCCAGCGCCTTCACGATCTCCGGCACGCCGCCGAGAATATCGGCGAGACGCTCGTCCCGCTCGATCGCGGTGCGGCAGGCGTCGTAGACGATGTCGTGCGCACGCTGCCGTCCGAGCTTCGGAGCGGCGGCCATCATCACCGCTTCGGCGACGATCAACCCGGCGGTCAGGTCGAGGTTGGCGCGCATGCGCGCCGCATGCACGACCAAGCCGGAGAGCATGAATTTCGCCTGCGCCAGGGCCGACGCGGTGAGGATGAAGCTTTCCGGAACGGCGACCCATTCGAGATGCCAGGGGCCGGTGGCGCGCTCGAAGTCGTGCACCATGCCATCGAGCGCGGTGGCGACGTGCTGGCGCACCGCCTTCGCCGCCGCGAGCATCAGTTCGCAGGATATCGGATTGCGCTTCTGCGGCATCGTCGAGGAGGCGCCGCGACCGGGCGCGAACGGCTCCGACACCTCGCCGAATTCCGTCGCCATCATCAGCATCACGTCGGTCGCGATCTTTGCCAGCGTGCCGGTGATCAGCCCGAGCAGCGCGACGGCTTCCGCGATGCCGTCGCGGGCGACGTGCCAGGTGATGACCGGCTGCGCGAGCGCGAGTTCGTCGCAGAACGCCTTCTGCATCGCGATCCCCCCGCCGCCGATCGACGCCAATGTGCCGGCGGCTCCCGCGAACTCGCCGACCAGGACGCGCGGCCGAAGCTGTGCGATGCGCTCGCTGTGGCGGTCGAGCGACGAGAGCCAGACGGCGACCTTGTAGCCGAAGGTGACGGGCAGCGCCTGCTGCAGGTGCGTGCGGCCGGCCATCGGCGTGTCGCGGTGCTTGGCGGCGAGTTTCGCCAGCGCGGCGCGGGTCGCGTTCAATTCGCTTTCGACGAGAGCGAGCGCGGCGCGGATTTGCAGCACGTTCGCGGTATCCATGATGTCCTGCGTCGTCGCGCCCCAGTGCACGTAGCCGCCGGCCGCGCCCGCCGCTTCCGCGAGCTGATGAACCAGCGGCAGGATGGGGTAGCCGACATTCTCCGTCTCGCGCCGCAGCCGCTCATAGTCGATGGCGATGTCGTGACAGGCTTTGTCGATGGCCGCGGCCGCCTCGGCCGGGATCGCCCCGACCTTGCCCTGCGCGCGCGCCAGGGCGGCCTCCACCTCCAGGTAGCGCCCGACGAGTGCCTCGTCCGAGAAGATGGCGCGCATATCGGCGGTGCCGAACATGTCGCGGAATAAAAGGGAGTCAAAAACCGTGCTGGGCATGGCGCTATCCTCGTGCGTGGCGAAAGCCATTCTTTTCCGCTACGTCATAGCAAGATCGACCGGCCCTTCCCAACCCCAGGACATCGGATCATGCGGATCGTCGATATTCGTGACCTGACGGTGCCGCTGGAGGGCAATATCGCCAACGCGGTGGTGAGCTTCGCGGACCATACGGTGTCGCTCGTGGCGGTCGTCAGCGACGTCGTCCGCGACGGAAAGCCGGTCGTCGGCTACGCCTTCGACTCCATCGGCCGTTTTGCGCAGAGCGGCATTTTGCGCGAGCGGACGATCCCGCGGCTGAAGGCCACCGCGCCGCAAGATCTCTTGGACGAGGAAGCGCGACGGCTCGATCCCGCGAAGGTGCTGCGCGCGGCGATGCGCAACGAGAAACCGGGAGGGCACGGCGACCGCGCCGCCGCCGCCGCGGCGCTCGAACTCGCGGTCTGGGATCTCAATGCCAAGCTCAACGACGAGCCGGCTTGCGACACCATCGCGCGGGCGTTCGGTCACGCGATCGCGGCGCGCACGGTGCCGGTCTACGCCGCCGGCGGCTATTATTATCAAGGCGAAAGCGGCGGCAGCCTCACCGACGAACTGCGCCGCTATCAGGACCTCGGCTTCACGGCGTTCAAGATGAAGATCGGCGGTGCACCGCTGAAGGCCGACCTCGCGCGCATCGAAGCCGCTATCGCCGTTGCGGGCGCCGGCTCCCGCGTCGCGGTCGACGCGAATGCGCGTTTCGATCTCGCCGCCGGCCTGGAGTATGCGCGGGCGATCGCGCCCTATGGCCTGCGCTGGTACGAGGAGGTGGGCGATCCGCTCGATTTCGAACTCAATCGCGAAATCGCGGCCGCCTACGAGGGGCCGATCGCGACGGGCGAGAATCTGTTCTCGCGGCAGGATGCGCGCAACCTCGTGCGCTACGGCGGCATGCGCGCCGGACGTGACGTGTTCCAGATGGATCCCGGCCTCAGCTACGGGCTGACGGACTATGTCGAGATGCTGCGTTTTCTCGAGGCGGAAGGCTTCGATCGCCGGTTCGCGCATCCGCATGGCGGACATCTCATCAACCTGCATATCGCCATCGGCCTCGGGCTCGGGGGCTGTGAGGCCTATCCCGGCGTGTTTCAGCCTTTCGGCGGCTACCCGCGCGCATGCGCATTAGAGAACGGCACGGTGAGCGCGAACGACGCGCCCGGCTTCGGTCTTGAGCAGAAAGACGAACTGCGGCCGTTGCTGGCCAAGCTGGCCTAGCGCGGGGCCGCGGTCGCCAGCATGTGATCGCGACATGCATTTCGGCATCGTCAATCCGGCGCCGATCGCATAATCAATCCGTACGACGATCGACAGGACAGGAAACGATGACGACAGCGAATGCACGCCAGCTTGCCTCTCCCTCCTACCGCCTGCCGGCGCTGGACCAGGACTTCCTGCTGGGCGACAGCACGCGCGGCATCCGCTTCCAACTCGAATATGCCAAGGCGGAGGAATTGCTGCGCGCATGGGGCGTGCGCTCGACCATCGTCGTCTTCGGCAGCGCGCGCGTGCGCGAGGACGGCCCCGGACGGCAGCCGTATTGGTATGCCGAAGCCCGCAAGTTCGGGCGCATCGCCTCGGAGCGCGGCGGCGCGCTCGTTTCGAACGGCGGCCTGCGAGACAATGTGATCGCGACCGGCGGCGGCAGCGGCATCATGGGCGCCGCCAATCAAGGCGCCGCCGACGCGGGGGCGCCGTCGATCGGCTTCAACATCACGCTGCCGCACGAGCAGGAGCCGAACGCCTTCTCGACGCCGGAGCTGACGTTCCGCTTCCATTACTTCGCGATGCGCAAGATGCACCTGGCGATGCGCGCCAACGCGCTTGTCGTTTTCCCCGGCGGGTTCGGCACCTTCGACGAACTGTTCGAGCTTCTGACGCTGTGTCAGACCGGCAAGGCGCCGCGCATCCCCGTCATCATGGTCGACGCGGCGTTCTGGCGCGCCGCGGTGAATATCGACGTGTTGGTCGATAACGGGATGATCGCGCCGCGCGACGTCGATCTCATGACCTTCGTCGACAGCGCCGAAGCGGCGTGGGACGCGCTGGTTCAACGCGGTCTCGGCGCGCGCAGCTTTGGCTCTCCGGGACAGGACGACGGCCGAGCCCCGGCGCCGCCGGAGGCGCCGCCGAAAAGCGTCGGCGACGGCACTTAGGTTACGACATCATCCCGAACGCCTTGGCGAAGAAGTCGGGACCGCCGAAGTTGCCGGACTTGAGCGCCAGCAGCATGTCGCCGTTCTTGCCGCCCACGGCGCGGAGCACCGGCACGCCCGCGGCGATTTCCGGGCCGACGAGAAAGGCCGGGATCTTCAGCGAGTCGACCGCGGCACCCGACGTCTCGCCGCCCGCCATGACTAGGCGCTTGACGCCGCGCGCGACGAGTTCGGTCGCGATCTTGGCCGTCGCCTGCTCGATGGCGTGGCCGGACGCCTCGCGCCCGTAGCGGGCCTGAAGTTGGCCGACCGCCTCGGGCGATGCGCTCGATGCGATGAGGACGGGCCCTTTCGCGAGCTTGTCGCCGGCCCATGCCAGCGTGTCCTCGATTTCGGCCGGGCCGTCCATCAATCGCTGCGGATCGAGACGCCGCACCGGCATCGTGCGCTCGGCGACGGCGATCTGTTCTAGCGTCGCTTTCGAACAGCTTCCCGCAACGGCCGCCATCGCCCCGCCCACGGGCCGCATGGCGTCGGCGAAGTCGGCCGTCGCGGCCTTGACCCGGCCAGACTTGACCAGGGCGCGCGCGAGCCCGAGGCCGATGCCCGATGCGCCGACGGACAGCTTCGCTTCCGCCGCGATCTCCCCGATCACTTCGAGGTCGTTGTCGAGGATCGCGTCGGCGATCGCCGCGCCGTGGCCGCTCGCCGCGAGCTCGGCGAGGCGCGCGCGAACGGCGTCCTTGCCGCGGGATATCGTTGCGAAATCGACCAAGCCCACCTTGCTGCGCGACTGCCGCGCCAGCACGCGCACGAGATTTGAATCGTGCATCGGGTTCAGCGGATGGTCCTTCAACGGACTTTCGTTGAGCGGCAGCGAGCCGACGAAGAGATTGCCGAAATAGACCGTGCGCGCCGTTTCCGGGAACGCGGGGGTGACGATGGTGGTGTCGGTGCTGCCGGTGTCCGCACGCAAGGCGTCGGTGATCGGCCCGATATTGCCTTTGTCGGTCGAGTCGAATGTCGAGCAGATTTTATAGAGAACGTGCGCCGCGCCCCGGCCGTCGAGCCAGCGGTTGGCGGCGCGCGCGGCCGCGACGGCCTCGTCCGCCGCGATCGAGCGGATTTTCAGCGCGACGACGACGGCGTCGATCTCCGGCAGCGCCAGCTTGTCGTGGGGCACGCCGATGGTCTGCACCGTGCGCAGGCCGTTCTTCGTCAGGGTGTTCGCAAGGTCCGACGCGCCCGTGTAGTCGTCGGCGATGCAGCCGAGAACGATCGCCATGACTCAACCCTTCCGATACGGCTTGAACCAGCCGAGGCCTTCGCGCGTGCCGGCGCGGGGATTGTATTCGCAGCCGATGAAACCGTCGTATCCGAGACGATCGAGCTCCTCGAACAGGAACGTGTCGTTGAGCTCCTCCGTCGTCGGCTCGTTGCGCGAAGGCACCGAGGCGATCTGCACGTGCGCGACCAGCGGCTGCAGCTTGCGGAACATCATGGTCACGTCGCCGTGCATGATCTGGCAGTGATAGATGTCGAACTGCAGCTTGAGGTTCGGCAGCGCGAGTTCGCGGATCAACGCCTCGGCGTCGTGGAAGTCGTCGAGGAAGTAGCCCGGCATGTTGCGGCCATTGATCGGCTCGAGCACCAGGTCGATCTTCTTCGCGGCCAGTTTCTCGGCGGCATAGACGACGGCGCGGCGGTAACTCTCCCGCGCGTCCTTGTCGTTGCGGTCGGCCATGCCGGCCATCAGATGCAGGCGTTTCACGCCGGTCGCCTCGGCGTAGCGCAGCGCCGTGTCGACCCCGGCCTTCATTTCCTCGAAGCGGGCGGGTAGGGCGGCGAGGCCGCGCTCCCCCTTGGCCCAGTCGCCGGGCGGCATATTGAACAGCGCCTGCGTCAGTTTGTTGCGCTGCAGCCGTTCGCCAATCGCCTTGGCGTCGTGCTCGTAGGGAAAGAGGTATTCGACGGCTTCGAAGCCCGCGTCCGCCGCCGCATCGAAGCGGTCGAGGAAATCATGCTCGGTGAACATCATCGAAAGATTGGCGGCAAATCGCGGCATGGCAACTCCTTGACGGTAATGGCGGCGGCGCCGGCTCGCATGCGTCAGCGCTTATCTTGTCGGGCGGGCAAGACGGTGCCGGTGATCTGCGCGTAAAGCCGCGCGACCGAGGAATCGTCGTCACGTCCCATGCCGGCGGCGGATGTCGCGAGGAACATCTGCCACGCGGCGGCGCTCACCGGCACCGGGAACCTGGCGGACCGCGCCATGTCCTGGATGATGCCGAGGTCCTTCACGAAGATGTCGACGGCGCTGCGCGGCGTGTAGTCGCCGTCGAGCACATGCGGCATGCGGTTCTCGAACATCCACGAATTGCCGGCCGAGGCGGTGATGACCTCGTACACCTTGCGGATGTCGAGCCCCTCGCGCGCGGCGAGGACGATCGCCTCGGAGGCTGCCGCGATATGGACGCCGGCGAGAAGCTGATTGATCATCTTGAACGCGGCGCCCTTGCCGGGCTCGTCGCCGAGTTCGTAGAGCTTCGCCGCCATGGCGTCGAGCGCGGGCCGCGCCGCCGCGAAGGCTGCCGCGCTCCCCGAGGCGAGGATGGTCAGTCCGCCTTCCGCCGCGCGCTGGGCGCCGCCGCTGATCGGTGCGTCGAGATAAAGATGGCCTTTCGCTTCGAGCGCGGCGGCGAGCTTGCGCGCCATGGCCGGGTCCATCGTCGCCGACGAGACGAAGACGGCGCCCTTGCGCATCCGCTCCGCGACGCCGTTCTCCCCGAACAGGATCGTCTCGGTCTGCGCCGCGTTCACCACCACGGAAACGATCACGTCGGCGTCCGCCACGGCGTCGCCGGGATTGGCGGCGCCCCGGCCGCCTTCCGCGGCGAAGCGCTTGACCGTCTCGGCATTCACATCGCAGCCGGTCACGTCGAAGCCCGCGCGGCGCAGCGACTGCGCCATGCCATAGCCCATCGAGCCGAGGCCGATGACGGCGGCGCGTCCAAGGCTCGCCGTGGGCGTTTTCGCGTTCATGCTTCTCTCCGTTCGGTCGGACGCGGCGTCGGCGCGGCTGCGTCGAATTCCGGGCGTCGTTGGCAGCGCCACGGTTCTTCGGTAGCCTATCGCGCCGAGGCTGCCAATGCGTCAGACGCATGCATTGCGCGCCGCCACGCAACCCACCGCCAGAGCCGCTTTCCGCGATGGCCAGCGCAAGGTTTTCCATGTCCGACGCGAAGATCCGAGAAGACATCTGCCGGTTCGGCCGTTCGCTGTTCGAGCGCGGGCTGACGCCCGGCTCGTCGGGCAATATTAGCGTCCGGCTGGAGGACGGCGGGTGGCTGGTGACGCCGACCAACGCCTCGCTGGGTTTCCTCGACCCGGCACGGATTTCCCGGCTCGATGCGTCCGGCACGCTCCTGGGCGGCGATGCGCCGACCAAGGAGATTCCGCTACACGCCTCGCTTTATGAGACCCGCAAGGACGCGGGCGCGATCGTGCATCTGCATTCGACGCACTCGGTCGCCGTCTCGATGTTGCCCGACGTCGATCCGCGCGCGGTTCTGCCGCCGCTGACGGCGTATTACCTGATGCGTGTGGGGCGCACCGCGCTCGTTCCTTACTACCGGCCGGGCGACCCGGCGGTGGCGGATGCCATTCGCGGGCTTGCCGGGCGCTATTCGGCGGTGCTGCTCGCCAATCACGGTCCCGTCGTCGCCGGCAATTCCCTCGAAGCGGCCGTCTTCGCGACCGAGGAACTGGAGGAAACGTCGCGGCTCTACCTTATGCTGCGCAACCTCAACCCCCGCTACCTGACGCCCGCGCAGATCGAAGACCTGCGGAAGGTGTTCAAACTGGACCTGGGGGAGGGCGAGACCCATTCTCATTAGGCCCGCAGTTCCGTTCGTTGGGCGCGGGAGCGGGTATTACGCTTGTAATCCATAATCGAAGTCTATATTCTCCATTTTTGGAGAAAATCATGGCGCTTGCCCCGCGATATCCGGAAAGCCGGTACGAGCCGTCGCCTCTGATCGACCTGTCGGGGAAGGCCGAGCGCGAGCGGCTGAGCCCGTCCGCCATCAAGGCCTTCTTCAACATCATGGAGAAGTGGAACGTGCGCGACGAGGACGCGCGCGCGCTTCTCGGCGGCATATCCAACGGCCAGTTTTACGAGGCGAAGAAGAAGCCGGAGCGCACCCTCGATACCGACACGCTCACGCGGATTTCCTATCTGGTCGGCATCTTCAAGGCGCTGAACATCCTCTATTCCGAGGCGCTCGCGGACGCCTGGGTGCAGCGCCCGAACACAAACCGCACGTTCGCCGGCCGCACGGCGCTCGCTTACATGATCTCCGGTGGCTTGCCGGCGATGCAGGCGGTCCGCCGGCTGCTCGACGGCCGGCGAGGCGGGATGTGACCGTTCCGCCGACGCGTCTTGTCCGCCGCAACGATACGCATCGCCTGATCCCCTCGAAATACAGCGAGGGCGGCGAGAGCGTGCTGGCGCGGATCGCCGACAGCGACGCGCATCTCACCGACATTTTCGATCTCGATCACGCGACCAATGACCGGCTTCTCGCGGAGAACGATCTTGCGCCGGGGATCGGGATTCACGAGCTCGTCTTCGGCGTCCCGTATTTTCGCATCGTCAACGCCGCGTTCTGCCATCCCCACCCTCTGGGGAGCCGCTTCAACGGGCCGGAGCGCGGCGCGTGGTACGCCGCGTTCGCGCTGGAGACGGCGCAGGCGGAGGTCGCGTTTCACAAGACGGTGGAACTCGCCGAGGTGAACTGGTGGGCGGAGGAACTGACCTATGACGACTACCTCGCCGACTTCAGCGCGACGTTTCACGACCTGCGCGAGGATGCGCGTTTCGACGCGTGCCTCGCGCCGGACAGCTACGTCGCCTCGCAAGCGCTGGCGCAGCAGTTGCTGGATGCCGGCGCGCTCGGCGTCGTCTACCCGAGCGTGCGGCGCCGCCGGGGCGTGTGCATCGCGTGTTTTCGCCCGGCGCTGGTGATGAACGTGCGCAGGGCGCGGACCTATCGCTTCACCTGGCGGGGCGGCCCGGAGCCGAGGATCGCGGCCGTGCCGCTTTGAATGGCGGAACAGCCAGGCACGCCGTCCGTGGGCTGTGACACGGCCTCAGAAGACGCTAAAAGGACGGCGTTCGCTTGGCCGGCTCAGGGTTGCCGCGCGAAAAGGATCGGATGCCTTTGACCTTCGAAGCCCACCGCTTTTGTGTTGCGCCTATGATGGAATGGACGGACCGGCATTGCCGGTCTTTCCATCGGCTGCTGACGCGGCGGGCGCTGCTTTATACGGAGATGCTGACCGCCGGCGCCGTGATCCACGGCGACCGCGAGCGGCTTTTGGGCTTCGATCCGGCCGAACATCCGCTCGCGGTGCAGCTTGGCGGCAGCGATCCGCGGGCGCTGGCGGAGGCCGCGCGCATCTGCGCCGGCCTCGGCTACGACGAGGTCAACCTCAATGTCGGCTGCCCCTCGGCGCGCGTTCAGGGCGGACGCTTCGGCGCCTGCCTGATGGCGGAGCCACAGCTTGTCGGCGATTGCGTCGCCGCGATGAAGGCGGCGGTGTCCGTTCCAGTGACGGTGAAGTGCCGTCTCGGCGTCGATGCGCAGGATCCGGAAGAGGCGCTCGACCGGCTCGCCGAGGCGGCCGTGGGCGCCGGCGTCGATGCGCTGATCGTGCATGCGCGCAAGGCCTGGCTGAAGGGGCTCGATCCGAAGCAGAACCGCGAGATTCCGCCGCTCGATTACGCGCGCGTCTACCGGCTCAAGGCCGCGCATCCCGATCTTCCCGTCGTCATCAACGGCGGCGTCACGACGCTTTCCGCGGCGCGCGCGCATCTCGCCCGCGTCGACGGCGTGATGATGGGACGCGCGGCTTATCAGGAGCCGTCGCAACTGCTCGCGGTCGATCCGGAGATCTTCGGCGCGCCCGCCGGCTTCGCGGCATTGAAACCGGCGATCGAAGCGTTCTTTCCGTATGTCGAACGCGAAGTGTCGAAAGGCACGCGCCTGCACGCGATGACCCGGCATATGCTCGGTCTCTTTCGCGGCGTGCCTGGCGCGCGCGCGTTCCGCCGTCACCTGGCGACCGAGGGCATCAAGCCCGGCGCCGATCTGAACGTTCTCATCGATGCGCTGGCTTTGGTCTCCGAAGCCGACGCCGCACCGTCCGATCTCGCCGCCTGATTTTCTCCGACCTGCAGCAGGATTCACAATGTTCCTCGGCGTTCCGGCCAGCGAGTTGGTGCTGCTCGCAAGCATGATCATGGCCGGCGGCGCGGTCAGCGGGTTCCTTGCCGGGCTCTTCGGGGTCGGTGGCGGCGGCATCATCGTGCCGGTGCTGTTCGAGATCTTCGCGGCGCTCCACGTTCCGGAAGAGGTGCGCATGCAGCTTTGCGTCGGCACCTCGCTTGCGATCATCGCGCCGACGGCATGGCGCTCCTTCCGCACGCATGTCGCGCAAGGCAACGTGCCCGCCGGCGTTCTGCGGCGGTGGACGATTCCGATCGTCATCGGCGTGGTCGCGGGAGGCTCGATCGCGGCGTTCGCGCCGAGCTGGGTGTTCCGTCTCGCCTTCGTCGTGCTGGCCGGCTTCATCGCGATGCAGATGCTGTTCGGCAACAAGTCGTGGCGGCTGGGCGACGAACTCCCCGGCACGGCGCTGATGAGCGCCTACGGCATTTTCATCGGGCTCTATTCGTCGCTGATGGGGGTCGGCGGCGGCGCCGTCGCAACGCTGATTCTGGTGCTTTACGGCCGGCCGATCCACGCGGGCGTCGCCATCGGGGCCGGCGTCGGGATCATCATCGCGCTTGCCGGCACGGTCAGCTACATGGTCGCCGGATGGCCGCATCAGGCGCAGATGCCGCCGTTTTCGATCGGCTTCGTCTCGTTGATCGGTGTCGCCCTGATGGCGCCGGTCGCGGGATTCGTCGCGCCCTACGGAGCGCGGCTTGCGCATGCGCTGTCGCGGCGCAAGCTCGAGATCGCGTTCGGCTGCTTCATGCTGCTGGTGGCGCTGCGGTTCCTCTGGACGCTGATCTGAGCGTCGAGGGTCAAGGATATCCGCGCAGCAGGAGTTTGTCGCCGCGGACTTCCCAGCTCTCCAGGCGGGAGAGGAAGCTCATGCCGAGCAGCGTCGTGTCGAGTTGGCCGGGCTGCGCCACCAGCGCTGGCACGGCGCGCTCCACGATGCTGCCGATGGCGAGCCGGTCGAGCGTAACGGCGGCGGCGCGTGTGCGCCCGTTCGCGGTGTCGACCGGGACGGTGTAGTTGAGCACCTCGATCGGAAGTCCGGCGGCCTTCGCCGCCTCCTGCGTCAGCACGACCGAGCTTGCGCCGGTGTCGAGCACGGTGGCGACCTTGTTGCCGTTGATCTCGACCATGACACGGAACTCGCCGCCGCGGCTGCGGGCGAACTCGACGGTATGGCCGCGCACCGCCGGCTGGCCCGGAATGACCTGCGCTATCATTCTTTCACCGACCTCGCGCAGATCGTGGCGGTAGGTATATCCGGCCACGAGCAGCAGTCCGATCAGCCCCCAGAAGACCAGCGCTTCGAGCGCCGCGGACAGGCGGTGGCGGAAGACCATCATCACCGCGCCCGCGAAGAAGACCAGCAGCGACACCTTGATCACGAGCGCGCTGAAATCGTCGAGAGCGATGCCGGCGATCTCGCCGTTGCGGTGGCGCGCCATCAGGATCAGCAGCGCCAATCCGAGGCCGATGAGGAGCCCCCAGAGCAGCCGGCCGTGACCGGAACGCTGCGGCTTCACCGGCATGGAGCCGAAGCGGCCGCCGGGCTCGGCCGCAACGAGCGATCCGGCAGCTCCGCCATGATGCGCGCGCGATCGTTCTCGGACAGAGCGGCCCACTGGGCGATTTCCGTCAGCGTGCGCCGACATCCGACGCAAAGGCCGGATGCGGGGTCGATCGTGCAGATTCTGACGCAAGGGGAGCGGACGGCAGCCATGGACTCATGCGATTCGACGGCACCTGCAACATAAGACGCGGGTCTTTGAAGGCAATGGCGGCGGATGGTGCGGCCGCGCTTCTCATCGTTTCGACGACTGGGCGGTGGGTAGCCCTGGAGGATCCTCTCCAGGCTGGATCGGCGGGGCCTGGGCGATCGGACCGAGCGCCGACATGACGCGCTCGGGCGGGAAGGTCACGATCACCTCGGTCCCTTCGCGCAGTTTTGATTTCAGGGTGAAGGTACCGCCGTGCATGTCGATCAGGCTTTTGACGATCGGCAGGCCGAGGCCGGCGCCTTGCTCGGCGGACTTGATGGCGTTGGTGCCCTGGCCGAACGAGGCGAGAACGATCGGAATCTCTTCTTCCGCGATGCCGCTGCCGGTGTCCTTGACGATGATGTACTGGCCGCCGGCGGCGGTCCACCCGACCTTCAGCCAGATCTCGCCGCCTTGCGGAGTGAACTTGATCGCGTTCGAGAGCAGGTTCAGACAGACCTGCCGCGCCGCGCGCTCGTCGGCCCAGATGCGCGGCAGGTTCGGCTCGAACGCCTCGTGGATCGCGATGCCGCGATTTTTCGCCCGCATGTTCAGCAGGTGATGGCAATCCTCGACGATCGCCGCCAGCGAGATGGCTTCTTCGGCCAGTTCGTAGCGCCCGGCCTCGATGCGCGAGAGATCGAGAATCTCGTTGATCAAATTGAGGAGGTGCACGCCGGAAGCGTGGATGTCGCCAGCATATTCCTTGTAGGTCGGGATGTGATGCGGGCCCAGTACTTCGCTCTTCATCACCTCGGAAAATCCGAGAATGGCGTTGAGCGGCGTACGCAGTTCGTGGCTCATCTGCGCCAGGAAGCGTGACTTCGCGACGTTCGCGGCCTCGGCGCGGCGGCGCGCGTCATCGGAGTTGGCGGTCGCCTGCTCGAGTTCACCGAAGAGGGCGTCCTTCTCCGCGCGCGCCTCGAGCGTGGCAAGCGTGTTGTTGTAGAGCCGTTGGGCAAGCAGCGCGAAATAGGCCTGCGCGGTGATGGCCATGGCGACGAGGATGTAGCTATGGATGTCGCCCTTGAGGAGGAAGTCGATGACGACAGCGGTGGTCACCGGCAGCGTGGTGGCGAACATCGCCAGCGGGACGCTCGACGCCAGCATGCTGGAAAGCGCGATCACCAGCAGCATGATGAACAGCATGAAGGCGCTGGCCTCTTGCTGGCCGTGCACGACGCTGACGACGTTGAACATCCATGCCGCGCCGAAGAGCAGATCGAACAGCACGAAGCGCATCCGCCAGGCGCGGAGGTTCACGCCGCCGGCGGGCTCGCTCAGGAACCTGCGGCACTGGATGGTGATGAGCCAGTGGATGGCGATGACGCCGAACGCCCATGCGGCCGCCGAAAAGGTCCGCGTCCATAAGCCCGATAGGAAGCCAACGGTGCCGACGAGCAGCATGACCGCGAGCGAGGCGGAGATGCGGTTCTGCGCGAATTGGCGCAGCAGTTCGTAGTCGAACGCCGGGCGTGTTCCCGTTGTCGACGTCAGGCGGTCGCGGGCCTCGCGAACGCGCTGCGCCGTCGTCCGGCGCGCCGGCCGCGGAGCTGGCGCCGGCCCTTGGAAAGCGCTTGGTGCGATCGGCGGAGATTCGATTTCGGCGGTCGGCGTTGTCATTTCCCCCATGGGGGGCGAAAGTCACTTATAAACCTTAAAACCGGACTGAGACGGATGGTTAATGCGTCCTTACCATGCGCCGTCGCGGGCGAACGGGCCCGCTCTCCTCGCGTAATGCACCCTTACATCCTCTCGATCTTGACCGGCAACCCGGGGACATGATCGATTAAAATACGAGGATCTGGGGATCGAGCATGAAGCTGTATGATTTCAAAATGGCGCCGAATCCGCGCCGCGTGCGGGTATTTCTAGCGGAAAAAGGCATTTCGGTTCCCACCGAACAGGTCGATATCGGCGCCGGGCGGCACAAAACGTCCGAGTTCACCGCCATCAATCCGCTGCAGCGGGTGCCGGCCCTCGCCCTGGACGACGGCACGATCATCACGGAGTCGATCGCCATATGCCGCTATTTCGAGGCGCTGCGGCCGGAGCCGGCCTTGTTCGGGCGCGGGGCGAAGGACGTCGCGCTGGTCGAGATGTGGAACCGGCGGGCCGATCTGCATTTGCTCGGGCCCGTTTCCTCGGTCTTTCGTCACCTGCATCCCGCGATGAAGGAGCTCGAGGTTCCTCAGGTGCCGGAATGGGGCGAGGCGAATAAGCCGAGGGTGATCGAGTTCCTGCGCCTTCTCGATCGGACATTGAAGGATCAGTTGTTCGTCGCGGGCGATCATTATTCGGTCGCCGACATCACGACGATGATCGCGATCGACTTCATGAAGCCGGCCAAGCTGCAGGTGCCGGAAGACCTCAAGAGCCTGGCGCGCTGGCGCGCCCAGGTGACGGAGCGGCCGAGCGCGAAGGCATGAAGATGGTACCGACTTTTTCGACGATCCGTTATGCGGATGAGGGCGGCGTCGCGACCGTGACGCTGGCACGGCCGGATAAGCTCAACGCCTTCAACGCAGCCATGCATGCCGAACTGCGCGTCGCCCTCGACACCGCCGAGTGGGACGACAGCGTGCGCTGTGTCGTGCTGACCGGCGAGGGGCGCGGCTTCTCGTCGGGGCAGGACCTTTCCGAGGAGCGGCTCGTCGGCAACGACGGTCAGGTCGACGTCGGCAGCCGCCTCGACCGCGACTACAATCCGCTGGTGCGGCGTCTGTACAATTTCTCGAAGGTCACGATCGCCGCGCTCAACGGGCCGGCGGTCGGCGCCGCCGCCAATATCGCGCTGGCCTGCGACGTGTTGCTCGCCGCGCGCTCCGCTTATCTGCAGGAAGCGTTCGCGCGTATCGCGCTTGTCCCCGACGCCGGCGGGACGTGGTTCCTGCCGCGCATCGTGGGGCCGAAGCGCGCGCTCGCTCTGATGCTGACGGCGGATCAAGTGAAGGGCGACGACCTCGAGCGCCTGGGGCTCGTCTACAAAGTCTTCGACGACGAGAAATTTTCCGCGGAAGTCGCAAGCTTCGCCAAGCGCCTCGCGGACGGGCCGGGCGCCACCTATCGCTTGATCAAGGATGCGGCGCGCGCAAGCATGACAAACGATCTCCCGGCGCAACTCGACTTCGAGCGCGACCAGCAGCGCAAGGCGGGCAGGACCCGTGATTTTTCCGAAGGCGTCGCCGCCTTCAAGGAGAAGCGGGCGCCGAGGTTCGAGGGCCGCTAGATCACGATGATTTTGGATCGAATCGATCCAAAATCATGAACGTGATCG
>JBDHSU010000087.1:0-17657 GCA_039808325.1 Variibacter sp.
ATGTCCTACGATCTCATTGTCATCGGCACCGGCCCCGGCGGCTATGTCTGCGCCATCCGCGCGGCGCAGCTCGGCTTGAAGACGGCGGTGGTCGAGAAACGCGCGACGCATGGGGGCACCTGCCTCAACGTCGGCTGCATTCCCTCGAAGGCGCTGCTGCATGCCTCGGAACTGTTTGAGGAGGCCGGAAAGAGTTTCGCCAAGATGGGCATCGGCGTTTCCGCGCCGAAGCTCGATCTCGCCGCCATGCAGGCGTTCAAGGACGCGGGCGTCGACGGCAACGTCAAGGGCGTCGAGTTCCTGCTGAAGAAGAACAAGATCGACGCGTTCCGCGGCACTGGCCGCATCCTTGCGCCCGGCAAGGTCGAAGTGAAAGGCGAGGACGGCAAGGCCCAGACGCTGGAGACGAAGAACATCGTCATCGCCACCGGCTCGGACGTCGCCAAGCTGCGCGGCATCACGATCGACGAGAAGCGCGTCGTGTCGTCGACCGGCGCGCTCGCCCTCGACAAGGTGCCGGGGCAACTTCTCGTCGTCGGCGCCGGCATCATCGGGCTGGAGCTGGGCTCCGTGTGGCGGCGCCTCGGCGCCAAGGTCACGGTCGTCGAGTTTCTCGACCGCATCGTGCCGGGCATCGACGCCGACGTCGCGAAGAACTTTCAGCGGCTTCTCCAGCGCCAGGGCATCGCGTTCAAGCTGTCGTCGAAGGTCACCGGCGTCGACGCGTCGGGCGACAAGCTCAAGGCGACGATCGAGCCGGCCGCCGGCGGCGCCGCCGAGACTATCGAGGCCGACATCGTGCTCGTGGCGGTGGGGCGCGTGCCTTACACCGAGGGCTTGGGGCTGAAGGAAGCGGGCGTCGCGATGGACGATCGCGGCCGCATCGTCACCGATGCGCATCTACAGACGAACGTGAAGGGCATCTACGCCATCGGCGACGCGGTGGCCGGGCCGATGCTCGCGCACAAGGCCGAGGACGAGGGCGTCGCCGCTGCCGAGACCATTGCCGGGAAGGCGGGACACGTGAACTACGAGGTGATTCCGAACGTCGTTTACACCTATCCGGAGGTCGCCTCCGTCGGGAAGACGGAGGAGGAATTGAAGCAGGCCGGCGTCGCCTACAATGTCGGCAAGTTCCCATTCACCGCGAACGGCCGCGCCAAGGTCAACGGCACCACGGACGGCTTCGTGAAGGTTCTCGCCGACGCCAAGACCGACCGTGTGCTCGGCGTGCACATCCTCGGGCCCGATGCCGGCAACATGATCGCGGAAGCCGCGGTGGCGATGGAGTTCGGCGCGTCGTCGGAAGACATCGCGCGCACCTGCCACGCGCATCCGACGCTCTCGGAAGCGGTGAAGGAGGCAGCCCTCGCCGTCGAGAAGCGCGCCATCCATATGTGAGGCGGCGGGCGTGCACCGCCCACCTCGTGTCATGCCCGCGAAGGCGGGCATCCGGTAATACCTGCGGAGCTTCGATTCGGGAGCGCCGCGGCGTACTCGGTCCCCGCCTATGCGGGGAGGACACCACTCTATGCCGCGCTCGTGAACGTGCCCTCGCCGGCGGTGAAAGCGTGCGCCCTGCCGCAGTGGGGACAGCGCACGCGCAGGCCGATGCGCTGCAGGTTGCGTAGCGTTTCGTGATCGGTCTCGATCCCGCTGTCGATGATCGCCTCCGTGCGCGGGCAGCGGAAGGTGAGAGTTCTCATTGACAAATCCTTGCGGCCACATGCGGCGCGGCCGTGCGCTCTGCCCGCCCGTTGCCCCGCCCGCGTCGAGCGCGAACCGCGCAGGCTGCCGAGGGTGCTATAAGTGGCGGGGAGGTTGGACGCGTCATAGTTAACGAACTGTTAACGGGCCATGGGATCGGACGAATGCGACGCTGGTTGAAGCCGTTCTGGGTATTGCTTGCGCTCCTCTTCCTCTTCGAGGCGTGGCTTTGGGAAAAGCTGCAGCGCGCCGTCGCCTGGCTTGTGCGGCTGTTGGCGCTGCCGGTCTTGCGCGCCAAGCTCGCGGCGGCGATCGGGCGGCTGCCGCCGTGGGCGACGTTGATCGTGTTCGTCATCCCGGTGTTGCTGCTTCTCCCGATCAAGATCGCCGGCCTCTGGATGCTGGCGCACGGGTCCTGGCTCGGCGCCATGGCGATGCTGGCTGTGGCGAAGATCGTCAGCGTCGGCGTCACCGCCTTCATCTTCGACGCGACGCGGCCGAAGCTCTTGCAGATGGCGTGGTTCCGCCGCCTCTACGACTGGATCATGCGCGGGCTCGTCTGGGCGCATCGCCTGGTCGACCCGGTGAAGGAGGAAGTCCGTGCCTGGATCCGCGAAACCACCGCGCCGTTTCTGCGGTGGGTCCGTGCGTTGATGCGGCGCGAGGGCGGCGGCCGCTTCTGGCGTCAAGTGCGGCGCTTGCGCCGCCGCACCCAGCGGGTGTGAAATCCATCCCCCCGGTCATTCCGGGGCGCCACCGATCTCGGGTTTACCCGAGGTCGGAAGTTTAAATGCACAGGTCGGCAACAGCCGATGTGTGATAGCGCGAGCCCGGAACCCATAACTCCGGCGCTGTGGCGTACCGATCCCGGACCTGCCTGCTTTGCAGGCAATCCGGAATGACAAGCCTCTCACCCCAGTGTGCGGCCGATGGCGAGGAACTTCTCGCGCCGCTGCCGGCGGATCGCGTCGCGGTCGAGGTGGGAGAGCCCCTTGAACGCGGCGGCGATCGCCTCGCCGGTCGCGGCGATGGCGCTGGCCGGATCGCGATGCGCGCCGCCCATCGGTTCCGGGACGATCGAATCGATCACGCCGAAGCGGATGAGGTCCTGCGCGGTGATCTTCATGTTGGTCGCGGCGTCCTGCGCCTTCGTCGTGTCGCGCCAGAGGATCGAGGCCGCGCCCTCGGGCGAGATGACGCTGTAGACCGCGTGTTCGAGCATCAGGACGCGGTTCGCCGTGGCGATGGCGATGGCGCCGCCGGAGCCGCCCTCGCCGAGGATGACGGCGACATTGGGCACGCTGAGTTCGAGGCAGGCGGCGGTGGAGCGGGCGATCGCCTCCGCCTGTCCACGCTCCTCCGCGCCGATGCCGGGGTAGGCGCCGGCGGTATCGACGAGCGAGATCACCGGAATGCCGAACCGGTCGGCCATGCGCATCAGCCGCACCGCCTTGCGGTAGCCCTCCGGCTTCGCCATGCCGAAATTGTGCTTGATGCGGGCTTCGGTGGTGGAGCCCTTCTCGTGGCCGAGGATGCAGACGCTCTCGCCGCCGAAGCGCCCAAACCCGCCGACGATGGCGTCGTCGTCGCCGAAGGCGCGGTCGCCGGCGAAGGGGGTAAATTCCGTCACCAGGGCAGCGATATAGTCGATGCAATGCGGCCGTTGCGGGTGGCGTGCGACCTGCGTTTTCTGCCAGGGCGTGAGATCGTCGTAGAGGTCCCGCAGGGTCTGCGCGGCGCGAGTCTCCAGGCGGTGAAGCTCGTCGCCGACGGAAACCCCCGCCTCGCCGCCTTCCAGCGCGCGCAGTTCCTCGATCTTGGCCTCGAGCTCCGCGACCGGCTTTTCGAAGTCGAGGTAACTACGCATCAATCGGCGAGCCTGGAGATTGCGGACGCAAGGGGTTGTGGTTGAGGGCCGGACACTGGCCTTGCGCCGCGCCGGAAGTCAAGCAATCGGCGATAGGGGAGGAACGCGCGGCCGGGCCGGATTGCCCATCACCGTTGCGCCGGCCGGGACATCGCGCGTCACCACGCTCCCCGCCCCGACCACGGCGTCGTCCCCGATACGGATGCCGGGCAGGATGATGGCGCCGCCGCCGATCCAGGCATTGCGCCCGATATGCACGGGCCGGCCGAATTCGAGGCCCGCCCGCCGCGGCTCCGCCTCGCGCGGGTGGTCCGCCGCATAGATCTGCACCGCCGGGCCGATCTGCGTGCCCTCGCCGATGCTCACCGCGCAGACATCGAGGATGACGCAGTTGTAGTTGAGGAAGGCGTGCGCGCCGATGGCGATATTGAAGCCGAAATCGCAATGGAAAGGCGGGCGGATCACCGCGCCTTCGCCGACGGCGCCGAAGCGCTCGCGCAGCAGGGCCCGCCGCTCCTCGGTCGACTGCCCGAGCGCGGCGTTGTAGCGGACGAGCCAGGCCTTGGTGGCCGCCAGATCCGCCTGGATCTCCGCGTCGCCGGGACGATAAAGCTCGCCCGCCAGCATCTTCGCCTTCTCGCTTTTGTCCATTCCGCCAAACCTCGAGGGTGCCGCTGACGCGCATTCCTGGCTTTGCAATGTGGCGGCGCGATGCCTAAATGCGTGCGACCTCCCGTTCACCGAGTTTTCAGCATCATGTCCCCAGGCCCGGCCCAGCCTTCGTCGCCGCTCGATCCGTGGCACGGCACCACGATCCTCACGGTCCGCAAGGATGGTATCGTCGCTATCGGCGGCGACGGGCAGGTGTCGATCGGCCAGACCATCATCAAGGGCAATGCGCGCAAAGTCCGTCGTCTCGGCAAGGATGGCGCGGTGATCGGCGGTTTCGCCGGCGCGACCGCCGACGCGTTCACGCTATTCGAGCGGCTGGAGTCGAAACTGGAGCAGTATCCCGGCCAGCTCATGCGCGCCGCCGTCGAACTGGCGAAGGACTGGCGCACCGACCGCTACTTGCGCCGGCTGGAAGCGATGATGATCGTCGCCGACGCCAACGTCTCGCTGGTGCTGACCGGCAACGGCGACGTACTCGATCCGGAGAACGGCGTCATGGGTATCGGCTCGGGCGGCAATTACGCGCTCGCCGCCGCGCGCGCGCTCACCGACAGCGGCCTCTCGGCCGAGGAGATCGTGAAGAAGGCGATGGCGATCGCCGCCGACATCTGCGTCTATACCAACCGCAACGTCACCATCGAGACGCTGAAAGCGACGTGACCAACATCACAGCGTGATGCGGCGAACGGTTTACCGCATCACGTAGACGAACGCTTTCCATTCAAACATTAGCCGTAACTTTGCGCGGATGTGCAGGCGTCGCGGAAGGAGGCGGAGGAGTTTTTTCCAGCGGACCATGAATGTAATCCTTGATAGCGGCCGGGTGATTGAGGGCCAACCGCAACACGTGAAGTGCCATTCTTTCAGTTGGCCCTGACAAGGTACCATATCAATCAAAAATTGTAGGCACTTCACGTGAAGACCACAGTTTTATTAAATGCCTTGCGTCCGCGGCTACGAAAAGCGGGGGCATTCCAGCGCGCCGGATTGCTCGACACACCGGACGGTATGGCGCTTCTAATGATCCGCGAATCATGAAAGCGGATCGATCGTCCTGGGCGATGACGCCGGAGCGCGTCGCCGTCGCGGTGGTCGTGCTGCTCACGGCGCAAGCGGTGATCTTGTTGGCGATGGGCCGCGTGCCGATCTGCACCTGCGGCTATGTCAAGTTCTGGCATGGCGTGGTGGCGAGCTCCGAGAACTCGCAGCACATCACCGACTGGTACACGTTCTCGCACATCATCCACGGCTTCCTGTTTTATTTCCTAACGTGGCTCGTGTTCCCGCGCGCGAGCGTGGCGGCGCGTCTCATCATCGCGATGCTGATCGAGGGCGGCTGGGAAATCGTGGAGAACACGGATTTCATCATCAACCGGTACCGCGAGAGCACGATCTCGCTCGACTATTACGGCGACAGCGTCATCAATTCGCTGAGCGATACCGTCGCCATGATCGTCGGCTTCGGGCTCGCGTCCAAGCTGCCGGTCTGGCTCGTAGTGACGGCCGCCGTGGCCATGGAGCTTGTCGTCGGATACGTCATCCGCGACAACCTCACCTTGAACGTCATCATGCTGCTGCATCCGTTCGAGGCGATCCGGCAATGGCAGTCCGCGCCGCTGTGACTATATGCTCCCAAAGCCGTATCTGCGTTCCTGAAGGAAAGAGCCGTTTGTGAATATCGAGAGCCAGCCGCAAGCCTCCGCTCCGTCCGCCTCCCGTCCCGCCGCGCCGGAAGCGGCGGCGATGAGCGCCTTCTCGCCGCGCGAGATTGTCTCCGAGCTCGATCGCTACATCGTCGGGCAAAGTGACGCCAAGCGCGCGGTCGCCATCGCCTTGCGCAACCGCTGGCGGCGGCTGCAGCTCGACGAAAAGCTGCGCGAGGAGGTGCTGCCGAAGAACATCCTGATGATCGGGCCGACCGGCGTCGGCAAGACGGAAATCTCGCGCCGCCTGGCGCGGCTTGCCGGCGCGCCCTTCATCAAGGTCGAGGCGACGAAGTTCACCGAGGTCGGCTATGTCGGCCGCGACGTCGAGCAGATCGTGCGCGACCTCGTGGAGGCCGCGATCCTGATGACCCGCGAGCGCAGGCGCAAGGACGTGTCCGCGCGGGCGCATCTTGCGGCGGAGGAGCGCGTGCTCACGGCGCTCGTCGGTGAGCATGCAAGCCCCGCGACGAAGGATTCCTTCCGCCGCAAGCTGCGCGCCAACGAGCTTGACGACAAGGAGATCGAGATCGAGGTGCAGTCGTCCGGCGGCGGCATGCCGCTGTTCGAGATTCCCGGCATGCCCGGTGCGCAGATGGGCGCCATCTCGATCGGCGATCTGCTCGGCAAGGGCTTGGGCCAGAAGACCAAGACGCGCCGCATGACAGTGCGCGACTCCTACGGCACGCTGATCAACGAGGAGTCCGACAAGCTGCTCGATCAGGAGCAGCTCGTGCAGGAGGCGATCCGGTCGGTCGAGAACAACGGCATCGTCTTTCTCGACGAGATCGACAAGATTTGCGCGCGCGAAGGCCGCGCCAGCGGCGATGTCTCACGCGAAGGCGTGCAGCGCGACCTGCTGCCGCTGATCGAAGGCACGACCGTTTCGACGAAGCACGGCCCGGTGAAAACCGACCACATCCTGTTCATCGCCTCCGGCGCGTTCCATGTGTCGAAGCCGTCGGACCTGCTTCCCGAGTTGCAGGGACGGCTGCCGATCCGCGTCGAGCTGCGGGCGCTGACGCGCGACGACTTCAAGCGCATCCTGACCGAAACGGAAGTCTCGCTGATCAAGCAGACCGTGGCGCTGCTCGCGACCGAGGGCGTCACGCTCGCGTTCTCCGACGACGCGATCGACGCCATCGCCGACATCGCCGTCGAGGTGAATGCGAATGTCGAGAATATCGGCGCCCGGCGGTTGCAGACGGTGATCGAGCGCGTGCTCGACGATATTTCGTTCTCGGCGCCGGACCGCTCCGGCGAGACCGTCGCGATCGACGCGACCTATATCGAGGAGCACATTGGCGACCTGGCGCGCAACGCCGACCTCTCGCGGTTTATTTTGTAAGGCGGGCTCCCCCGCTTGTCGTCCCTGCGAAGGCGGGGACCCCGTGCGCCCCAGCCTCGCGGGTTAAAGCGCGCGACAGGGAGTGCCGATGCCCGCCTGCGCGGGCATGACAGCCTCGGTAACCGCGATCAATTGTCGTCGTCGGACTCGAAGTCGTCGTCGTCGTAGTCGCCGTCCTGCTCCTCGTCCTGCAGGTCGTCTTCGTCTTGCAGGTCGTCCTGGTCCTGGTCTTCGTCCTGGTCCTGGTCTTCGTCCTGCAGGCGGTCGGCTTGCGCCATGTTGGCGCTCCCGCCCCGTCCGATGTCGCCGACACCAGCGTCCTGCGCCAGGCTGCTGTTCGGATCGCTCTTTGCGCCGCCGCCACGGATGAGGTGATCGAGCGCGCCGCCGAGCGGGTTGCCTTGCCCGCCGGCCCCACCCGTTGCCGCGCCGCCTTGCCCGGCAAGCGCCGAGCGGATGCCGTTCATCAACAGGCTGCCGCCGATGGCGCCGGCCGCGACCGCCGCCGCCGTGCCGAGGAAGCTGCCGCCTCCGCCGCCCGCAGCGGGCCCCCCAGGACCGCCAAAGCCAGGACCGCCAAAACCGGGGCCGCCGGGCCCTCCCGGCCCCGCCGCATAGCCCGGGCTGGCGTCGCGCGCCCGGCCCCAAGGGTCTCCCCGCGAGTCGTCGCGCCGTTCGCCATAGCCCGCCGGCGCGCCCATCGGCTGGCCGCGGCCGACCGAAGGCACCGAGCCGCTGCGCGGCTCCTCGCGGCCGAAAACCGTGTCGCGGATACCGTCGAGGAAGCTGCGCGATTGCTCGTTTCGCCCGCCTTGCGGGGGCGGCGCCCCACGGTTCAATTCGTCTTCAAGGTCGGCGATATGGTCGTTGGCGGCGCGCAGCGCCTCGTCCTGCACCAGCACGGTTTGCACCAGCGCGTAGAGCGCGTTCGGGGCGCGCTGCAATCCTTCGCGGATCGCGCGTTCGGCGTCGGCGTCGCGCGGGTTGCGCTCAAGCTGCGCCAGCCGGTCGAAAAGATCGGCAATGAGATCACGTTCCTGCGGGGTCATCGGCTTTCTCCTCTGCCCGTGACGCCGGTCATGTAGAGTGCCGTTTGCGGCTCGGCCATGGCGGACGCAAAAGAAACCTTGTCGCAGCCTCAAACCGGCGGTGTCGCCAGCGAAACCCCGGCCGCGGCAAGGTCCTGCGCGAAGGTATCGCCGGCGAGATAGGCGTATTCACGCTCGCGCAGCGTCGTCACCGGGTCGAGCCGGGCGAGCTCCGCGTCGACGAAGCCGGGATGGCACATCACCACCCCGCCCTCGTCCAGGCCCTCGAGGAAACCGGGAAAGAGCCGCGCGAAATCGGCGTCCTCGCGAAACGCGTAGGTTCCCGCGAAGCCGGAATTGGTGGCGATCTGGCGTTGCGCGGCGAGGCGGCGGAACTTGACGCTGAGCCGGTCGATCAGAATCCCCTTCGGGTCGGAAAGCGACAGGGGCATTCCGGAGGGGCGTCCGCATTGGCGCACCCACGCATGCGGGGTGAGCGTCTGCATTGTCGCCAGGACGCAATCGCGGATCTGCGGAAACAGATGCACATGCTGGTGCCCGTCGACGAAGTCGGGCATGCGTCCGAACGCATGATGGAAGGCTGCGAACTGCGCCTCCACTTCCGCCCGCAGCGCCTTGGCGTCGAGGCGGCGCGCCATCGCACGCAACAGCGTCGTCCCGAGCGGCAGGAAGGCGCCGTCCTCGCCGGCCGGCGCATAGCCGGGCGAGAGCGGCGCGAACGGCGCCGTCAGCGTCACATGCAGGCCGATCGCGGTGCGTGGCCGGCCGGCGTTGAGATCGACGAGCGGGCGCGCCTTGTCCCAGGTGAATCCCGGTGCCACGACCATCGCGGAGGCGGCGTTGAGGCGGCCGCGCGCGATGAGGTCGCGGATCGCGGCGCTGACGCCGGGAGCGATGCCGTAATCGTCCGCGCACAGCCAAATGCGCCGTGTCGTCGCCTCGCTCATTCCGCCGCGGGCCGCTGCGTAGGGTTGGAGGTGATGTCGGTCATCGTCTCGGCGGTCATGGTGTCTGCGGTCTTGGTCAGATGTTCGGCGATGAAATAGACCGGGCGCGCTTTGATCTCCGAGAGAATCTTGCCGATATATTCGCCCATGATTCCGATCATCATCAGTTGCACGCCGCCGAGCACCATCAGGCCGACGATCAGCGACGGATAGCCCGGCACGCTTTTCTCGAACACCAGCGTTTCGATCAATATCTCCACGCCGAAAATGAAGGCGCCGAACGCGAGCAGCAGCCCGGCGAGGCTCGCGAGGCGCAGCGGCGCGACCGAGAAGCTCGTCAGTCCCTCGATGGACAGGCTGACAAGCGCGCGCGCATTCCATTTCGTGTCTCCGGCGACACGCGCCGACGGATCGTAGTCGACGCGGAGTTGCCGGAAGCCGATCCAGCTCGAAAGGCCCTTGAAGAAGCGGTTGCGCTCCGGCATCTGCCGCAGCGCCGTTGCCGCGCGCGGCGAGAGCAGCCGGAAGTCGCCGGCATCCTCGGGAATCTTGTGGCGCGCGCCCCAGTTCAGCGTGTCGTAGAAGATGCGCACGCCGAGCCGCCGCAGCCAGGATTCGCCGCCGCGATTCGCCTTGGCGGTGTAGACGACGTCGTAGCCATCATCGAGCCAATGCGAGACCAGCCTTTCGGCGAGCGCCGGCGGGTGCTGGCCGTCGCCGTCCATGAACAGGACGGCGCCGTAGCGGGCATGGTCGAGTCCGGCGAGCAGGGCCGCCTCCTTGCCGAAATTGCGCGACAGCGCGACGACCTGGATGTCGATCCCCGCGGCTGGGAGAGTCTTGGCGATGGCGAGCGTCGCGTCGCGGCTGCCGTCGTCGACATACACCACCTCGCAATGCAGGCCGCGGCGGGCCTTGAGGCCGGCGGCCATGGCGGCGACGCGCGCATGCACCTCGGCCAGCCCCTCCGCCTCGTTGTAAGCGGGAATGACGATGGAAAGCCCCGTCGGCCGCGGATTGCGCGCGTGCTCCAGTCTTTCGGGTATCCATCGGCCGGCGTTGGGATTCATGGTCCTCGGTACTCGTTTACGAAGAACGCGCCACGCTACATCAGATCGTGTTGGATTGTCCCTATCCCCGCTTTCCCGACGCGACCACCTCGGCGGGTCGGTGCGAACGTGTTAAGCGGGCGCGTCATGATCTTGCCATCACCGCTCCAGCACGCCCTTGAGCGCCACCTGCCGTGGGTCGCCGAGCGCCCCTTTTTGCTCAAGGCCACGAGCTTCGGCCTGATCGGCGTCCTCAATGCCGCGATCGACGCCGGCGTGTTTTTTCTGACGCTCGCCGTCGCGACATCGTCCCTGGTCGCCGCCAACCTCGCGGCCTGGTTCACTGCGGTGTCTTTCTCCTATGTGATGAACTCACGCATCACGTTTGCGGCGGAATCGGGTCGGCAATTCCGGCTGCGCGATTATCTCCGCTTCGTAGCGTCCGGCATCGTCGGGGTCGTGGCGAACACGGCCGTGCTCCTTCTCGCCGCGCAGCACTTCTCGCTCTGGATCGCGAAGGGGCTGGCGATCCTGGTGAGCTTCGTCGTCAATTTCTCGCTCTCGCACTTCGTCGTGTTCCGCACGCGCCGGTGAGAGGCCGCTCAAACCGCCGCGAGCGCTTCCGCGAGCTTGGCATAGAGCGGATTGTCGCGCGTGAAGACGTAAGAGATCTCCCCGACCGTCACCGCTCCGGCGCCGCGCTCGCGCAGGAAATCCGCAAGCCCGAACACGTTCTCCGGCGGGCAGTGCAGCGTAAGCATACCCGAAGATGTCGGGCTCCCGAACGGCGACTGCACGCCGAAGGCGCCGCGCGCATGCTCGAGCACTTCGTCGTCGCAGCTCGGGAAGCGGGTGCGTACCTCGCGATAGTTCGCGGCGCGGTCTTGCGCCGCGATACGGTCGAGAATCGCGTGGGCGGCGGCGCGCTCCTCCGCGCCCCAATGCGCCTCGCGCGCCGCGACGAGGTTGGCCTGCGAGCGCAGCATCACGCCGTCGTCGAGCACCTTGAGGCCGTTGGCGGCGAGCGTCGCCCCCGTCGTCGTGATATCGACGATGAATTCGGCCGTGCCTGCGGCCGGCGCGCCTTCGGTCGCGCCGAGGCTTTCGACGACGCGATAGTCGCTGATGCGGTGCCGCGCGAAGAACGTGCGCGAAATATTG
Organism: Variibacter sp.; assembly: GCA_039808325.1. Taxonomy (GTDB): domain Bacteria; phylum Pseudomonadota; class Alphaproteobacteria; order Rhizobiales; family Xanthobacteraceae; genus JAFKKS01. The sequence goes on from JBDHSU010000087.1 coordinate 11,504, forward strand.
ATGTATTTGGTCGCGACCCGCATCTTGCGGTCGTGGCGCTGGCGGAAGGCGCTCGCGACGTCGTCGAGATCGGCCATGGTGCGCACGTCGATCCAGGCCTGCGGCACGGCCACCACGACATTGGCGTAGCCGAAGCCGAGCGGCGCGAGCAGCACGACCCGTTTGTCCGCGTCGGCGATCATTTCGCGCACGAGGTCTTCCCCCGTGATGCCGAAGTGCACGGTACCTTGCGCGAGCTGCGAGGTGATCTCGGAGGCGGAGAGGTAGGCGATCTCGACACGGTCGAAGCCGGCCAGCTTGCCGCGATATTCGCGGGCGCCGCGCGGCTGCGTGAGATTGAGGCCCGCCCGCGCGAAGAACGCCTGGGCCTGCTCCTGCAGGCGCCCCTTGGAGGGGACGGCGATGATCAGCGGCGCGCTCATGCGGCGCCTCCCAGCATCGCCAGCCGCTCGATCCATACGGCGAAGCCGACGGCGGGGATCGGCTCGGCGCTGCCGAGCCGCGCCAGCATGCCGTCGTAGCGCCCGCCGGCGACCAGTTGACGGGCCACGCGTTCGGTCGGGTCGCGAAGCTCGAACACGAAGCCGGTGTAGTAGTCGAGACCGCGCCCGTATGCCGTCGAGAAACGAATCCCGGCGACATCGACGCCGCGCGCCGCGAGGAAGCCGGCGCGGCTGTCGAACAGGTCGAGCGCTTCGTTGAGTGAAATTCCGGCGTCGCTCGTCAGCGTGCGTAGCGCCACGCTCGCGTCGTCGGGATCGCCGACGATCGCCAGGAAGCGCTTGATCAGCGCCCGCGTCTCCTGCGGCAGCCGGGCAATTCCCCCGAGGGCGGATTGCTCGAGGAAGCGCGCGGCAATCTCGTCGACGCTGCGCCCGCCGACCGTGCTCGCTCCGGCGATGGAGAGGAGATCGGTGACGAGCGCGCGCGCCGCTTTCGGGTCGGAGCCGGCGAGCGCGGAGAGCACGCCCTGATATTCGAGGCGCGGCGCGGCCGCGTCGGCGACGAGCCGGTCGAGGTCGTGCTCCAGCGTTTCGGCGCGGTTGAAATCCTTGATGAGCCGGCGCTTCCATGCGGAGGGCAGATCGAGCGCGAAGACGAGCGCCTGGAACAGCCCCACGTCGCCCATCATGATCTGCGGCTCGGCGAGGCCGTAATGCGCCGTCGCCTCGATGCCGAGCGCGAGGATTTCGGCGTCGGCGGCGGCGACGTCCTGCCGGCCGAAGGATTCGATGCCGCCCTGGAGGAACTCCGGGCTGGCGTTGCCGCGGTCGCGGAACACCGGCCCGAGGTAGCAGAAATTCGCCGGCGTGCCGGCGGCGGACGACGCCAAGTAGTCGCGCGCGACGGGGATCGTCAGATCGGGACGCAGACAGAGCTCGCGCCCGCCGGTGTCGGCGGTCAGATACATGCGGCGGCGGATGTCTTCGCCCGAGAGGTCGAGGAACGGTTCCGCGGGCTGCAGGATGGCCGGACGCGCGCGGGAATAGCCCGCGCCCTCATAGGCGGCGAGCAGCGCCTCCGCGCGCGTACCGCTCGAGGCCGGCGTTATGGTCGTTTCGTTCATGATGGTCGCCGTCGCTCAAGGTCTTCGCGCCCGCGGTGAAAGGAAGCGCCGCCTTTATCACGGAAGGCGGCGCCTTTCGATGACAATCGCCGGACGGGCTTAATGGAACGTCGGCCATGCGCCGCCGGCCCCGTGCCACCCAAGCAGAAAATGGCGACTTATCAATAAATTATCGGCCTTTCGGCGTCACGGTTTCCGGGCGTCTCGCGCGGGAGGCGGGGGCGCGGTCAAGGCTTTTTGGCGGCGCGATAGGCGTCGAGCAGCGCCTTTGCTTCCGGGCCCGCGCTCTGTTCCCATGCGGTGATGGAGTCTTGCGCGGCTTGCCGCAGCGCATCCATGACCGCGGCCGGGGGGTGCTCGTCGATCGTCACGCCGTTCGCGCGCATGCGCGCGAAGTTCTGATCGGTCCGGTTTGCGAGCGCGTCCCACTGCCTGTCGGTCGTTTCCTTCGCCGCCTCGAGAACCGCCGCCTGCGTCTTCGCATCGAGCGCGTTCCAGGCCTTCAGCGAAACCGTCGTGAAGCTCAGCGGCACCGCGTAGAGGATGTCGGAGAAATTATGCAGATATTTCCACAATTGCCGGCCGGCTCCGCCGTCTCCCGACGAGAGCACCGCGTTGATCTCGCCGGATTCGAGTTTGGGCGTGAGATCGGAGAAGGAGATGACCGCAGCGCTCGCGGCGACACGGGAAAACACTTCCGTCCCGGTCGTGTCGTAGGTCCGGATCTTCAAGCTCTTGAGCGCCTCGACGCTGTTGACCGGCGTGGTCGACCAGATGCCTGACGCGGGCCATGGCGAGACGTAGAGGAGCTTCTGCTCATGCGCGATGAAGGCCTTCTCGTAGAGCGGCTGCGCTTGCGCCAGCAGCGCGCGCGCGTCCTTCGGCGACGCCGTGACGAAGGGCAGCGACGAGAGCAGGAATACGGGACTTTGCTGGCCAAGCGAACCGCCGAAGCTCGAGGCCATCGCGAAACGCCCGTCCGCGACCGCTTTGAGATGCTCGCGGCTGCGCAGGCCCGAGGCGGCCTCGGGAATGGGACGCACGACGACGCGCCCCTTGGTCTGTTCCTTCACCGCCTGCGCGAAGAAGGCATCGCCTTCCCCGGTCAGCGACGTCGCCGGATACTCGTTGATGAGGTCCCAGATGACCGCCTGCGCATGCAGGGGGGCGGTGAGCGAAAAGAGCGCGAGGACGACGAAGGCAAGGTGGCGGCGGATGGTCATGGGTCGCTCGTTGTTGCTGCTTGCGCCTCGCGCGGGTGCGGTCGACGGCGTAGGCACTCTGCGTTAAGTGTAGGGCATGAGCGGTTCGGAAGCCATCGGAGACAAGAAATGCCCGACCTGCGGCAAGCCGGCACAGGAGAAGTGGCGGCCTTTCTGTTCGAAACGCTGCGCGGACATCGACCTCAATCGCTGGCTTTCGGGCACTTACACCATCCCTGTCGTCGAGGACGAGGACGCGATCAGCGCCGTGCCGAAATCCGACGCCGATCGTGATCCCTGATCGATCATTCCCCCGTTAAGGAGGCATTGAATTGTCCGTTGCAAATGCGGCGCGCGCGCAAGCCGCGCCTTGGCAAGATCAATTGTTCGATGCGGTGAAAGCCGCCGGCATTCGGCAGATGAGCTATGTCCCGGACGCGGGGCATGCGCGGCTGATCCAGCGCTGCAAGGACGATCCGGACATCCGCGACGTCGTGCTTACGACCGAGGAGGAGGGCGTCGCGCTCGCCGCCGGCGCCTGGCTCGGCGGCCAGCGCTCGCTCTTGCTGATGCAGTCGAGCGGCGCCGGCAACTGCATCAACATGCTGTCGCTGATCCAGACCTGCCGCTTTCCGTTCGTGACGTTCATCACGATGCGCGGCGAGTGGGCCGAGTTCAATCCGTGGCAGGTGCCGATGGGCTCGATCGTCGAGCCGACACTGAAGCTCGCGGGCGTGCACACCTATCGCGTCGAGCACCCGGAAGATGTCGCCGAGACGGCGGCCGCCGCGATGGATATCGCCTTCTCCGGCGACCTCGCGGTCGCGGTCATCCTCTCGCAGAAGCTGATCGGCAAGAAGGTGTGGGTGAAGTGATGTTGAACCGCCGCAAAGCCATCGCCACCCTGCTTGCCAAGCGCGGCAAGGACCTCTTCATCGTGCCCGGCCTCGGCTCCACCACTTACGACGTCGCCTCGCTCGGCGACGACGAGCGCGATTTCTATCTCTGGGGCGCCATGGGCGGCGCCGTCATGATCGGGCTCGGCGTCGCGCTGGCGCAGCCGAAGCGCAAGGTCGCGGTGATCACCGGCGATGGCGAGATGTTGATGGGTATCGGCAGCCTCGCGACCGCCGGTGTGCAGGCGCCGCCGAACCTCGCCATCGTCGTGTTCGACAACGGCGAATATGGCGAGACCGGCCAGCAGGCGAGCCACACCCATGCCAGCAATGCGCGGGGAAGCGTCGCGCTCACCGGGGTGGCACAAGCCTGCGGCATCGGCGAGACCTATGAGGTCGCGAGCGAGGCGGAACTCAAGGTGCTGGCCGATCGCCTGGCGAACTTCGACCGCACCTTCTTCGCCCGGGTGAAGATCGCGTCGGAAGAGACGCCGCGCGTCCTGCCCGTGCGCGACGGCGTCGCCCTCAAGCACCGTTTCCGCCGCGCCATGGGCGTTGGCGAGAAGGGACTGTAGTTTTTTCTCCGTCACCCTGAGGGGCGAGGCGCGTCGGCGCCGCGCCCTCAGGGCGGCGGCCATCCCCTGACTTCCGCGTCATGCCTGGGACTTGATCCGGGCATCGATCTTCTGAGTGAAGAGCGATGGGTTGCCGGGTCGAGCCCGGCCATGACGGTTGCAGGCCCTCCGTCCTGGACAGTCCGGAGGGGAGCCTCTATAACGCCCGCGCTTCTGCCAAGGTCCGCGCGCGGGCCCGGCGCCCAGGTAGCTCAGTTGGTAGAGCATGCGACTGAAAATCGCAGTGTCGGTGGTTCGATTCCGCCCCTGGGCACCATTTCCCTGCCGTCTCTGACTGCCGCGCCTTGTCGCATGTTGGCTGCCACGGCGGCCCGCTTGAACCGGAAGCCGTCCCGCCTTCACTAATCTCCGATGATGCGCGCGACCGCCGACGTTTTGCCGTTTCGGAAGGGCGCGGGCGGCGATGGTGCCGCCAAGGTTCTCGCATTAGGATGGCGTGAGCCGGCGTCTCGGGCCTGGAGGGGGCGATGCGGTTCAGAATCGGGTGGGCGCGCGCCCTGCGAGGGACGGTCGGAGCCGTTCTCGTTTTCGCGGGCATTGCCGCGGCGGGTCCCGCGCGCGCCCTCGATGTCACCTGCATCGAGGCGTCGCGCTACAAATATCTCTATCGTATCTTCGACAATGACCGCGCGCGCTTCGCGGAATTCTTCGGCGCCGACGCGAGACGGCTGCCGCCGCCGGAGGCATGCCGCGCGGTCATCCTGACCGGAACGATCGACAAACCGCAGCGCGGCGAAAGCCAGGGCACGGATTTCGATCGCCTGCTCGCGGCAATCGAAAGTGGACGGGGGTGGCTGACGACGCTGTATCTCGCGACGCCCGGCGGCAATGTCGGGATGGGACTGCGTCTCGCCAATCTCACCCGCATGTTCTGGCTGAATACCTACGCCGTCGACGGCCCGTCCTTCGACTACGTTCCCGACTTCCTCGGCGCCCACGGACCCGGCAGCGCGCCGGAGCCGCTGCCGCCGGAGCTTCAGCAGGGCTGGGAGAGTTACCGCGCCGCGACGGGCGCTCTGTCGCATATCGAGCTTGCCAGCAGGCGCGAGCGGCGATGCGTCTCCGCCTGCACGTTCCTCCATGCGGCCGGCATCTATCGCCACGGCCCCGCTTACTTTCATCGCGCGCGCCGCGGCCGCTCGCATAAGCAGCGCGACGGCGGAACGGCCGAGACTTCGTCGATGGCCGACATGCTGGAGGGATTGCAGAAGACCGAGCAGCGCATCGTCGCGCATTACCGCAAGATGGATTCGGGCGAAGAGGCGATCCGCGCCTACGAATCGACGGCGACACAGACGACGGCGCGCGCGAAGCTTCCGGCTTTCCCGCGTTACATCGGCGATTACCTTCGCAAGTTGTGCCACACGCATCCCCGCCGCGGCGCGGGCGAGCGCATGGCCGTGCGCGAGCGCTCCGGCGCCGGCGAGGTTGCCGACAACGCCAAACCGTCCGCCGATCGGGAGCAGGGCGCGGAGAAGCACGGTTTGAGCATCGAAGCGCGCCAGTGCATCGCCGCGGCGAATACGCGGGAGCAGCACAATCAATATGCGAAGCTCTGCTACGACGGGTGCGACCGCGCCACGCTCATTCGCGAGACGACGAGGCGCATCCGCGCGCTGATGCCGCGTGAGCAGGAAGGCGAGCCGCGTCGCCGCGAGCGCTAGAGCGGGATGAGGAAAAGTGCGGAGCGGTTTTCCGCCCGCATCCCGCTCTAAGTTATGAGAATCGATCACGTTCATGATTTTGGATCGATTCGATCCAAAATCATCGTGATCTGGAGCGGGATGAGGAAAAGTGTGCAGCGGTTTTCCGCCCGCATCCCGCTCTAAGTTATGAGAATCGATCACGTTCATG
>JBDHSU010000088.1:0-17056 GCA_039808325.1 Variibacter sp.
TTGATCCGCGCGCGAATGGCGATAGCGGGCTGGCTGGATCCGTCCGCGCCGCGGGCATCGAGGTTCAGATCGGCGCGACCGTGACCGCGACCCGCGGAAGCCAGCGTGTGAGTGCCGTGCAGATCGGGCGCGCGGGCGCCGAGGCACGCGCGAGCACGGGACAATGGGTGCCGTGCGATCATGTGGTCATGGCAGGTGGCTGGACGCCTTCAGTGCATCTGTTCTCGCAGTCGCGCGGCAAGCTCGCTTACGACGACGCTACAGGGACCTATCTGCCGTCGCAGTCGGCCCAGCGCGAGCGTTCCGCCGGCGCCTGCCGCGGCGTCTTCGCGCTCGCCGACGTTCTCTCCGATGGCTATCGCGTCGGCGAGGAAGCGGCGAACGACGCCGGCTTCGCGGGCGCGCAACGCCGCATCCCGCTGGTGGAGAACGCGCCCGAAGGGTACGGCGGCGCGGCGACGGAATTTCCGCCGCCCGCGGGAAAAGCGTTCGTCGATTTCCAGAACGACGTGACCGCGAAGGATCTCGCGCTGGCGACGCGCGAGGGCTTCCAATCGATCGAGCATGTCAAGCGCTACACCACGACCGGCATGGCGACCGATCAGGGCAAGACGTCGAACATCAATGCCCTGAAGATCGTCGCGCGCGATCTCGCCAAGCCCGTGCCGCAAGTCGGCCTCACCACCTTCCGCCCGCCGTTCACGCCGGTGACTTTCGGCACGCTCGCCGGCATGAGCCGCGGCGCCCTGTTCGATCCCGCGCGCGAAACGCCGATCCATTCCTGGGCGGCGGAGCACGGCGCCGTGTTCGAGGACGTCGGCAACTGGAAGCGCGCGCATTATTTCCCCCGCGCCGGCGAGGACATGCACGCCGCCGTGGGCCGCGAATGCAAGGCGGTGCGCAGCGTGTGCGGCATCTTCGACGGCTCGACGCTCGGCAAGATCGAGGTCGCCGGCAAGGACGCGGCGGAGTTCCTCGAGCGCATATACGTCAACGCCTGGGCGAAGCTCGGCGTCGGCCGCTGCCGCTACGGCCTGATGCTCAACGAAGCCGGCTTCATCACCGACGACGGCGTCGTCGGCCGCATCGCGCCCGACCGCTTCCACGTCACCACGACGACCGGCGGCGCGGCGCATGTGCTGGCGACGATGGAGGACTATCGCCAGACCGAATGGCCGGACCTCGACGTGTGGCTCACCTCCGCCACCGAGCAATGGGCGGTGATCGCGGTGCAGGGTCCAAGCGCACGCCACGCCATCATGCCGCTCACCGAGAACCTGCCGCTCGAAAGCGCGGCTTTCCCGCACATGTCGGTGAAAGAAACGCGCGTCTGCGGCGTGCCGGCCCGGCTTTTCCGCGTCAGTTTCACCGGCGAGGCCGGCTACGAGATCAACGTGCCTGCGGACTACGGCCGCGCGGTGTGGGAACAGGTCTACACCTATGTGCAGGCGATGGGCGGCTGCGCCTACGGCACCGAGACGATGCACGTGCTGCGCGCCGAGAAGGGCTACATCATCGTCGGACAGGAGACGGACGGCACGGTGACGCCGGACGACGTCGGGCTCACCTGGGCGATCGGCAAGACCAAGAAGGATTTCGTCGGCAAGCGCTCGCTGGCGCGGCCGGACATGCTCAAAGCCGACCGGCCGCAACTCGTCGGCCTGCTCACGGCGGATCGCAAGACGCAACTCGAGGAGGGCGCGCAGATCGTCGCGCAGAAGAAGCCGCCGCGCGGCACGCCCGCGCTCGGCCATGTCACCTCGTCGTATTGGAGCGAGGCGGCCGGCCGGCCGATCGCGCTCGCGCTTGTCGCCGGCGGGCGCGCGCGCGTCGGAGAGACGCTGCAGGTGCCGATGCCGGGCGGCGACATACCCGTGGAGGTGGTCGCGCCGGTGTTCGTCGATGCCAAGGGAGAGCGGCTGCATGTCTGACGCGGCAGCAACCAGCGCCACCGCGATGCCACGCCGCGGGCCGCTCGCCGGGCTCGATCTCGACACGCGCGTGGCCGGCGTCGCGCTCGCCGACGCGGGACCGTGCGCGCGCTTCCTGCTGCGTGGCGGCGGCGCGGCGGCGCTCGCGGCCGGCATGGCGCTCAATCTCGATATGCCGCGCGAAGCCTATGGCTGCGTCACCGGCGACGCCGGGCGAGCCGCGCTCTGGCTCGGCCCGGACGAATGGATGCTCGTCGCGCCGGAGGCCGACGCGGACGCGCTCGCGCAAAACCTCGCGGCCGCGTTGAACGATCTTGCGCATGCTCTCACCGACATCAGTCATCGCAATGCCGGACTGATCGTGCGCGGGCCGATGGCGGCCGACGCGATCAATGCCGGCTGTCCGCTCGATCTCGACATCCGGACGTTTCCGGTCGGCGCCTGCACGCGCACGCTGCTCGCCAAGGCCGAGATCGTGCTGTGGCGGATCGAGGCGGATGCGTTCCGCGTCGAGACGACGCGCTCGTTCGCGCCCTACGTCGTCGCGCTGCTGCAGCAGGCGGCGCGGGACCAGGATTGAGCCTGACGCGGTCTTGCCGCAAGGACAGAGGCGCTCCCTCTCCCCATCGGAGAGGTGAAGCTGGAGAACGCCGCGATGCCGGAAAACATCTCTTTCGACATGTCCCTCCCCGCCGGCATCCGCTCGCGCATGGTGAACGGCGTCAACGGTCTCACCATGCATGTCCTCGAGGCCGGCTTCGAGGACATCGGCCGGCCGGCCCTGCTGCTGCTGCACGGCTTTCCCGAACTCGCCTATAGCTGGCGCAAGGTGATGCTGCCGCTGGCGCAAGCGGGTTACCACGTCATCGCGCCCGATCAGCGCGGCTACGGACGGACCACCGGGTGGGACGCCGACTACGACGGCGACCTCGGTGCCTTCCGCATGCTCAACATCGTGCACGACGCCGTCGCGCTCACCGCCGCGCTCGGCTATCGCCAGACGGCGGCCGTGATCGGCCACGACTTCGGGTCGACCGTCGCCGCCTTCGCGGCGCTGATTCGACCCGACATGTTCAAGTCATGCGTGATGATGAGCGCGCCCTTTTCCGGACCGCCGGCGCTGCCGCTCGGCGGGGCGAACGCGACGCTCAACATCAGCGCCGTATCGGGCCGCCCGCAATTCCTCGACGATCTCGCGGCGCTGCCGCGCCCGCGCAAGCATTATCACTGGTACTACTCGACGCGCGACGCGAACCCGAACATGCACGGCGCGCCGCAAGGCGTGCACGACTTCATGCGCGCCTACTACCACCACAAGAGCGCCGACTGGAAAGCCAACAAGCCGTTCCGCCTCGACGGGTGGCGCGCCGAGGAATTGGCGAAGCTGCCGACCTACTACGTGATGGATCTCGACAAGGGCATGGCCGAGACGGTGGCGTCGGAAATGCCGTCGCCGGAAGCAATCGCCGCCTGCCGCTGGCTGCCGGACGACGAGCTGCGCCTCTACAGCGACGCCTTCGCGCGCACCGGCTTCCAGGGCGGGCTCAACTGGTACCGCGCCCGCACCTCCGGCGCGAACGCCGACCTCGGCCTGTTCGGCGGCCTCACCATCGACGTGCCGTCCCTGTTCATCGCCGGCAAGAGCGACTGGGGCGTCTACCAGAAGCCGGGCGACGTGGAGACGATGGAGAAGGACGCCTGCACCGACATGCGCGGCGTGCATCTCGTCGACGGCGCCGGCCACTGGGTGCAGCAGGAACAGCCGGAGGAGGTGACACGCCTCCTCCTGGCGTTCCTGGGGCAATTGCGGTAGCCGCCGGCGCGGGCCTCCCGATCGGATTGTCGTACAAAAGTGAGCCGCCCCCTTACCAGGGCCGTTCATCCTGCTAAGCTTCCCGCACAACAGACTCGAAACCGAGCACGCAAGCCGCATCGCGCGGCGCATCAGGGAGGCAAGCCATGACGATCTCACGTCGACATTTCAGCCATCTCGCCGCGGCAAGCGCCGCCGCATTGACGGCCGCTGCGAGCGCCGCGCGCGCGCAAGGCGGCGGCGGCAACCCCAGCGTCAAATGGCGTCTGACCTCGAGTTATCCGAAAAGCCTCGACACGCTCTACGGCGCCGGCCCTTCCCTCGCCAAAACGGTCGGCGAGATGACCGACGGCAAGTTCGAGATTCAATCCTTCGCCGGCGGCGAGATCGTGCCCGGCCTGCAGGTGCTCGATGCGGTCGGCAACGGCACGGTCGAATGCGGGCAGAGCTATGCCGGCTACTACATCGGCAAGAACCCGGCCTTCGTGTTCGACGGTTCGCTGCCGTTCGGCATGACGCCGCGCCAGCATTACGCCTGGTACACGTTCGGCGGCGGCAAGGCGCTGATCGACGAGCTCTACGATTCCGCCGGCGTCATCTCGATCAACATGGGCAACACGAACGGGCAGATGTTCGGCTGGTTCCGCAAGGAGCTGAAGACCGTCGACGATCTCAAGGGCGTCAAGATGCGTGTCGCCGGCTTCGGCGGCAAGGTCATGGCGAAGCTCGGCGTCATCCCGCAGCAGATCGCCGGCGGCGACATCTATCCGGCGCTCGAGAAGGGCACCATGGACGCCGTCGAATGGGTCGGCCCCTACGACGACGAAAAGCTCGGCTTCCACAAGGTGGCGAAGTACTATTACCTGCCCGGCGTGCTCGAACTCGAAGCCAACAACGGCTTCTACATCAACAAGGCGGCGTGGGCGGCGCTGCCGCCGCATTACCAGGCGATCCTGCGCGGCGCCTGCGCCGCGACGCTGCTCGAGATGATGGCCTCCTACGACGCAAAGAACGCGAAAGCGATCGGCAGCCTCGTCGCCAAGGGCACGCAGATCGCGGTGCTCCCCCCGGAGATCATCAAGGCGCTGCGCAAGGCGCTCGAGGAAGTGCTGGACGAAGAAGCCGCAAAGAGCGAACAATTCAAGCGCATCCTTGCGAGCTGGCGGCCGTTCCGCAATGAACAGCACCGCTGGTTCTCTCTCGCCGACGCCCGCACCGAGATGGCCGTCTACACGCAATCCCAATAACGAGGATCGAGACACGCTTTGAGCGCATCGCAAACGACAGGGCCGGTTCTGTGGGAGGTCGACGCGCGCGGCGTCGCGACCGTCACGCTCAACCGGCCCGAAGTGAACAACGCCTACAATGGCGACCTCATCAACGGCCTGCTCGCCGCGATGGACGCGCTCGGCCCCGTCAAGGGGCTGCGCGCCGTCGTCATCAAGGGCAACGGACGCCACTTCCAGGCCGGCGCCGATCTGAAATGGATCAACGCCACGCGCGTCGCCTCGGCGGAGGAGAACGTGCGCGTCTCGCGCGCCACCGCGGAAGCGGTGCAGCGGCTCAACCTGCTTCCGCTGCCGACGGTGGCGCTGGTGCAGGGCGGCTGCTTCGGCGGCGGCACCGGCATCGCCGCCGCCTGCGACGTGGTGATCGCGGCCGACAACGCCATGTTCTCCATCGCCGAGGTACGCTGGGGGCTCACGGCCGCGATCATCATCCCGCAGCTCAACGACGCCATCGGCGTGCGCCAAGTGCGGCGCTATGCGCTGACGGGCGAGCGCTTCGGCGCCGAGGAGGCGCGCCGCATCGGGCTGGTGCACGACGTCGTGCCGCTGACCGAGCTTGGCGCGGCCGGCGCGCGCGTGGTCGAGCATCTTCTTGCCAACGGCCCCGACGCGGTGGCGCAGACGAAGGCGCTGGCGCTGCGGTTCTCATACGGCGCGATGGACGACGCGACCTTCGCCGGATTGATCGACGAGCACGCCGCCAAGCGCCAGTCCGCCGAAGGCGAGGAGGGCCTCGCCTCCTTCGCGGAAAAGCGCGCCGCGCGGTGGGGGTAAGACCGTATAAGCGCCGCGGCCGCAGCGGCCGCTGCGCTTCACCTCTCCCATGGGGAGAGGTCGGGTCGGCGAGCGTAGCGAGACGGTCCGGGCGAGGGGTTACGGTCTCACGATAGGCCCCAACCCCTCACCCGCCCTCGCCGCGCTCGGGCGACCTCTCCCCATGGGAGGGGTAAGGAAGAGCAGTTCGCCCTTGGTCTTGTGATCCACCCCGCCTTGTCCCTCGGCGCGGTTTCCTGTAGCCGGGAATGCCAACAACCGGAGTGGCTCGTGGCTTCCGAAGGTCCGAACTATGCGAGCGGCGTTCCGTTGGAGCAGCCGCCCAAGCACAACATCGCCATGGGGGTCGAGAAGCTCGGCCTTATCCCGCTCCGCTTTCCGCTTTTCACCGCGCTTCTGGTCGTCGTGATGGCGGTCCTTGCCGGTTTCGGCGTGATGCGGCTCAAGGTCGACGATTCGCTGAGCCAGCTCTTCCGCTCCGAGACGCCGGAGTTCCAGCAATACGAGCGCGTCACCAAGCAGTTTCCGTCGAGCGAATTCGACGTGCTGATCGTGGTCGAGGGCAAGACGCTACTCGAGCGCGGGCCGCTGGAGAAGCTGCGCGATCTCGTCACCGACGTACAGCTCGTGCAAGGCACGCGCGGTATCGTCTCGCTGTTTTCCGCGCGGCAGCCGCCGGAAGGCAATGCGATTCCCGAGGCGCTGTTCCCCGCCGACCTGCCGACCGGGGAGGCCTACAAGAAACTGATCGAGCGGGTCCGCTCGAACGAGATCATCCGCGGCAAGCTCCTGTCGGAGGACGGCACGCTCGCGCTCGTCGTGCTCGCGCTCGATCCCGCCATCGTCGAAAGCAGCGGGTTGAGCAGCACGGTCGGCGAAATCCGCAAGATCGTTTCCGAAGATCTCGAAGGCAGCGGGCTGACCGGCCAGCTTTCCGGCGTGCCGGTGATGCAGCTCGAAATCCGCAACGCCGTCGAGCGCGACCGGCTCGTCTACAACGCGATCGGCTTCATCGCCGGCTGCGTCATCGCGATCCTGTTCTTCCGGCGCGTCTCCTTCATGATCATCGCGGCGGCGCCGCCGCTGCTGTCCATCCTGCTCGCGCTCGGCGTGCTCGGCTGGCTCGACTTCCGGCTCAACATGTTTCTCAACGTGATGACGCCGCTGATCATGGTGATCAGTTTCTCCGACTCGATGCAGCTCACTTTCGCGGCGCGCGACCGCCTGATCGCCGGCGAGAGCAAGTACCAGGCCTTCCGCAACGCGATCCTGGTGGTCGGTCCCGCCTGCGTGCTGACGCACGCCACCGCCGGCGTCTCCTTCATCGCGCTGCAGTTCTCGAACTCCGATCTCATCCGCACCTTCGGCGAAGCGGGACTGATCGCGACGGTGATCGCGCTGATCGCCGTGCTCTCGCTCGTGCCGGTGCTCGGCGTCCTGCTGGTGCGTAACGAGACGGCGTTCGTCGCGCACGTCAAAACCGTGGACACCGGCGTCAATGTTCTGCGCCGCTTCTGCTTCTGGATCGCCGAGCGCATGGTGAGCCACCCGGGCCTGTACAGCCTGGTCAGCGTCGCCGTCGTCATCGGGCTCGCCGTCATCTACGCCAATCTTCAACCGCGCTATCGGCTCGCGGATCAGGTGCCCGACAAGGAGCAAGCGGTCGCCGCCAGCGGACGGCTCGACGCCAAGCTCACCGGCGCCAACCCGATCGACGTGCTGATCGAGTTCCCCAAGGGTAAATCGCTTTACGCGCCCGATACGCTGGCGACCATCGCGGCGGTGCACGACATCGTCGAGAAGCAGGCGGGCGTCGGCAATGTCTGGTCGATCGAGACGCTGCGGCGCTGGCTGGCGGAGAAAGCCGGCAAGACGGACGTCGCGACGCTGAAGGAATATGTCGATCTGCTGCCCGAGCATCTGGTGCGCCGCTTCGTCTCGGCCAAACAGGACGCGGTGCTCGTCACCGGCCGCATCCCCGACGTCGACGCCAGCCAGCTCCTGCCCGTCATCAAGAAACTCAACGCGACGCTGCAGACCGTGCGTGAGGCGCATCCCGGATTCACCATCTCGGTCACCGGACTCGCCGCCATCGCCGCGCGCAACAGCGCCGACATGATCCATAAGCTCAACCTCGGCTTGACGCTGGAGTTCCTCTTCGTCGCCGCGTTCATCGGCCTCGCCTTCCGCTCCGTCGTCGTGATGTTCGCGAGCATTCTGCCCGGCATCTTTCCGGTCGTGCTGTCCGGCGCGGTGCTGTGGCTGATGGGCGAAGGGTTGCAGTTCGCGAGCGTCGTCGCGCTCACCGTCTCGTTCGGCCTCGGCTTGAGCGCGACGATTCACTTCCTCAATCGCTTGCGGTTGGAAACCGCGCCGGATGAAGATCCCGCCATCGGCGTCGAACGCGCCACGGTGCTGGTCGGCCCGGCGCTGATCCTGACGTCGGTCGTGCTCGCCTGCGGGCTCGCGGTGACGGTGTTCTCCGATCTTCCGTCGCTACGCGTGTTCGGCTGGCTCAGCGCCTTCGCGATGCTGTCGGCGCTCGTCGCGGATCTCTTGATTCTACGCCCGACGACGATGTTCCTGTCGACCTTGGCGCGCAAGCTCGGCTTCAAGGTGCTGGCGGAGCGCGAGCATTAGCGCACGATCCGTTGAAGTCGAAACGCACGCATCATGGCCGGGCTCGAGCCCGGCATGACGAAAGAGTGAGGCACCGTAGCCCGGATTGAGCGCAGCGAAATCCGGGGAACTATTCACGCCGAACCTTGCGTGCCCCGGGTTTCGCTGCGCTCAACCCGGGCCACGGTCTGATCCGATGCCCCCTCGCTCTACCTGGCTTCCGGAACGAGAGCGGGATGAGGAAAAGCGTGGAGCGGTTTTCCGCCCGCATCCCGCTCCAAGTTATGAGAATCGATCGCGTTCATGATTTTCGATCCAAGATCATCGTGATCGATGGCGGCCGGCCGTGCTCTCTCGCTTGGTTGGGGACTTTGGGTTCCGGCTCTCGCTGCGCACGGCCGGAATGACGCGCAAAAGTCTCACATCGTAGCCCGCATTGAGCGCGGCGAAATCCGGGAAACTACTCACGCCGAGCCTTGCGTGCTCCCGGGTTTCGCTGCGCTCAACCCGGGCTACGGTCTGCGGACCGGGCAAAAAAAGGCCCGGAAATCCGGGCCGTTGTCGCGTTCACGGTGAGAGTGTTCTCGAGCGAAGTGGGTACCGGTTCGCGTGAGGAAAACGCGTCAAAACAAGAACCGAGAGCGCTGCTTTTGATTTCAGCAAGAGCAGCGCTCGTCGAAAAACGCGCGCGTCATCTTTTCAGCGTGATCGAAACCGACGAAAGCTCGCTGCCCGGCGAGTGGATCGTAACCGCTTGCGAGTTGCCCCTGGTGTGAACCGAGAAATTCGCATTGAAGTTCGGGCTGGTCGCGACGGCTTCGATCTCGGTGCTGCCGTTGGTGCGGCCACTGACGCTGCCGCTGACGCCGCGCGTCGTCTCGTTGAAGGTGCCGCTGATGGTGCCGCCGCGATTGACCAGATTGGTCGTCAAGTTGATCTGATAGCTGTCGCTGGCGCAGCGCAGATCGAGCGTGAGGATGCGGCCGTTATCGGTGACCGCATAAACCGCGCGGCAGCGGATGCGCTCCTTCGCGCCGCTCGACAGGGTGATGTTACCCGTGCCGCTCCACCTGCCCTCGTAACCGGCGAACGCGCCCTCGGCGTGCGCCGCCGGAACCGCACCGGCCAAAAACGCGGCCGTGGCCGCCACGGTGACGATGCGGGAAAAAACCTGGATCGCGCCTGACATGAATCGAGCCCCATCCCTCTGTGCCGGCTAAGCCAATGCGGCGCCGGTCGTTAGGGCGTTGCCATTAGCAGACCACGGCGGTGCCCCTCAAGTCGGCTGTCGACAATACGCACGACTTCACCAAGTTCGAAGAGGCGGGCGCGGTTCCCCGCGTGATTTTTTTTCGGCCGCTTGAGCCTTCAGGAGCGCTCCAGCCGCCGCAGCACCTCGTCGAGCTGCTCGAGGTCGCGATAGAAGATGTTGAGAACGCCGGCGCCGGCGCCCTTGTGCGACACGGTCACCTGTAGGCCGAGGACGTCGGAAAGGCGCTTCTCCAGCGCGACCGTGTCCGGATCCTTGCGGCCTTTTGCCTCGGCGCGCACCTCGCGTGCCTGCTTCTTGCCGCTGTCGCGAGCCATCGCCTCGACCTGGCGGACGTTCAACCCGCGGGAGACGATCTCGTCCGCCAGCGATTCGGCGTTGGGCTGGCCGACCAGCATGCGCGCGTGCCCCGCCGAAAGCTTTCCGTCCCGCAGGTAGGCTTTGACCGGTTCCGGAAGCCGCAGCAGCCGCAGCATATTGGCGACATGCGACCGGCTTTTGCCGACGATCTTAGCCAAATCGTCCTGACTGTGACCGAATTCGTCGAGAAGCGATTGATAGCCCATCGCCTCCTCGAGAGGGTTGAGGTCGCTGCGCTGGACGTTCTCGATGATCGCAAGCTCCAGCGCCTCCTGGTCGGTCGCCTCCACGAGCACGATCGGCACGTCGTGCTGGCTGGCGCGCTGCGCCGCCCGCCAGCGCCGCTCCCCGGCGATGATCTCGAAGGCGTCGGGCGCGCCGGCGACCGGCCGCACCAGGATCGGCTGCAGCACGCCGCGCTCGCGGATCGAGCACGCCAGTTCGCTCAACTCCTCGTCGGCGAAGGTTCGGCGCGGGTTGCGCGGGTTCGCGCGCAGGAACTCGATCGGTACGCGGCGCTGGCCGCTCCGCGCGCGCTCGACGACCGCCGATTCGTCGCCGACATCGCCGATGAGAGCCGCCAGTCCCCGTCCGAGCCGCGATCGCGCCGCGTCATCCGCCATGGTCATTCTCTACGCCTCGAGTCCTTGAACCAACGCCACTTTTGCTACGCTTCAGCCTTTTGCCACGCTTCGGCTTCTCGTGTTTACATAAAGCGAACAGAAAATCACTTTTCAATTCAGTTCTTTTCGCGATCGCGCCTCGTCAGGCCGCGCGCAGCGCCTTTTCCCGCTGGATGATCTCGGATGCGAGCTTGAGATACGCCTGGCTGCCGACACACTTGAGATCGTAAAGCAGCACCGGCTTGCCGTGCGACGGCGCCTCGGAGACGCGGACGTTGCGCGGGATGATGGTCTGATAGACCTTTTCGCCCATGAAGCTGCGCACGTCGGTCACGACCTGGCCTGACAGCTTGTTGCGCGCATCGTACATGGTGAGCACGATGCCGTGGATGGTTAACGCCGGGTTAAGGGCCGCGCGCACCTGCTCCACCGTCTTGAGGAGCTGCGACAATCCCTCGAGCGCGAAGAACTCGCATTGCAGCGGCACCAGCACCGCGTCGGCCGCGGCCATGGCGTTGACCGTGACGACGTTGAGCGAGGGCGGGCAGTCGATCAGCACATATTCATAGTCGCCCGCATCGCCGCGATTCACTTCGGCAAGCGCGCGGCGCAGGCGGAAGGCGCGGTCCTTCTGCTGCGCCACCTCCAGTTCGAAGCCGGAAAGATCCATGGTCGAGGGGGCGATGTGCAGGCGGGGCACCGCGGTCTCGCGCGCCGACTGCCGCAAGGTCGCCTCGCCCATCAGCACGTCGAAGGTCGAGCGGCTGCGGTTGCGACGGTCGATGCCGAGGCCGGTCGAGGCATTGCCTTGCGGGTCGAGGTCGACGATCAGGACACGCTCGCCGATCGCCGCCAGCGCCGTTCCGAGATTGATCGCCGTGGTGGTCTTGCCGACGCCGCCCTTCTGATTGGCGAGCACGAGGCTGCGCGGACGCTTCACCGGTACGGTAAGCGTTCGTTCCGAGTCCGAATCGATCAAGGTCACTGCTATTTCCGCCTGCTGACGCTGTCGATGACCAGGATGGTCGCGTCCGGCCGTGTAACGCTGGGCACGCGCCGCAGCTCAATTCTCCAAGATTTCGACGCCTCGGTCAATTCCGACGCAACATGTTGCCCCTTGGGAAAGACGCCTTTTGCACCTTTTTGCAGGAGAGGCGCCGTCCAGCTCACCAATTTATCCAACGAAGCCACCGCGCGAGCCGTCACCGCGTCGGGAATCGGACGCCATGCCGGAAGCAGTTTTTCGATTCGGTCGGCATGGACCCGCGCCGGGAGACCGATTCGCTCGATCGATTCCGCCAGGAAGGCGGCCTTACGCCGATGGCTTTCGATCATATCGACATGCGCGCCGGGCAGATCGGCAAGGGCGCAAGCCAGGACGATCCCGGGGAAGCCGGCGCCGCTTCCGATATCGACCCAGGTGCGCGCCTGGGGGAGCACCGACCGGATCTGCAGCGAATCGATCACGTGCCGCGTCCAGACCTCGGCGACGGATGCGGCAGAGACGAGGTTCTGGATCTCTTGGCGCTGGAGAAAGAAGGCGACAAAGGCGTCGAGCCGCTCCAGTGTTTCACGTGAAACGTCGAGCAGGGCGAGGGCGCTTTTGCGATCGGCGGCGATCGTCGCCGCCAGGCTGTCCGCGAGGGGGCGGGCCACTAGGCCGCACCGGCGGTGCGCTTGCGGCCACGATCGCGGCGAACGCGCGCCGCCAGCAGGGTCAGAGCGGCCGGCGTGACGCCATCGATCCGAGCCGCTTGTCCGATCGTGCGCGGCCGCTGCGCCGCGAGCTTCTGCCGGACTTCCATCGACAGTCCCTGGATTGCCGCATAGTCGATATCCGCGGGGAGGGCGAGCGCTTCGTCCCGACGATAGGTCGCGACGTCCGCGCTCTGGCGATCGAGGTAGACGGCATAGCGCGCGTCGGTCTCCAGATGCGCGGCAGCGGCTTCGGGGATAGCGCCGAGCTGCGGCCAGATTGCGGTCAGCCGCCGCATCGTCACCTCCGGGTAAGCCAACAGCTCAAACGCCGTACGTTTCTGACCGTCGCGATTCAGAACGAGTCCGAATCGATTCGCTTGCGTAGGGCTGATCGACAGGGATTCCAGGACCTTACGGCCCTGCTGAAGAGTTTCGAGCTTTGCATGGAAGGCTTTTTGGCGCTCGGTCCCCACGCATCCGAGGGTGATTCCGCGCGGCGTCAGCCGTTGGTCCGCGTTGTCGGCCCGCAGCGACAGGCGGTACTCGGCGCGCGAGGTGAACATTCGATACGGCTCCGTCACGCCACGCGTCACCAGATCGTCGATCATCACGCCGAGATAGCCCTCCGCCCGGTCGAACGTGATCGGAGCGCCGCCACCCGCAGTCGCCGCGGCGTTCAAGCCGGCGACCAGCCCCTGCGCCGCCGCCTCCTCATAACCGGTCGTGCCGTTGATCTGGCCGGCCAGGAAAAGCCCGGGTGCCTTCCGCACCTGCAGGCTGTGCTCCAGCTCGCGCGGGTCGACATGATCGTATTCGATGGCGTAGCCCGGACGGACGATCGCCGCTCGCTCCAGGCCGGGAATGGTCGCGACGAGCGCGCGCTGCACGTCCTCCGGCAATGACGTCGAGATGCCATTCGGATAGACGGTAGGGTCGTCGAGGCCCTCGGGCTCCAGGAAGATCTGATGGCTCTCGCGCTCCTGGAAGCGCACCACCTTGTCCTCGATCGACGGACAATAGCGCGGCCCCCGGCTCGCGATCTGCCCCGAATACATCGGCGAACGGTGCACATTCGCGGCGATCAGCGCATGCGTCGCCGGCGCCGTGCGCGTGATCCCGCATCGAATCTGCGGATTCGGCAATCGGCCGGTGAGGGTGGAGAAAGGCTCCGGCGGCTCGTCGCCGTCCTGCATCTCCAATGCCGGCCAGTCGATGGTGCGGCCGTCGAGACGCGGCGGCGTTCCGGTCTTGAGACGGCCGAGCGAAAGCCCCAGGCGCTCCAATGCCAGCGCCAGGCCGACCGCCGGCGCCTCGCCGACCCGCCCCGCCGGGGTCTGCTTCTCGCCGATATGGATCAGGCCGCGCAGAAAGGTGCCGGTCGTCAGCACCACCGCGCCGCAGGAGAACACGCGGCCGTCCGCCATTCGCATGCCGGAGACTCGCCCGTGATCGAAAAGAAGATCGTCCGCCTCCCCTTCAAGCACCGTCAACCCGCTCCGGGCACGGATCGCGGCCTGCATCGCCGCCGCGTAGAGCTTGCGGTCGGCCTGCGCGCGAGGCCCCCGAACGGCCGGCCCCTTGCGCCGGTTGAGAACGCGAAACTGGATGCCGCCGGCGTCCGCCACCCGCCCCATCAACCCGTCGAGCGCGTCGATCTCGCGGACGAGATGCCCCTTCCCCAGCCCGCCGATAGCCGGATTGCAGGACATCGCCCCGACGGTCGCGAGCTTGTGGGTCACCAGCGCCGTCGCGGCGCCCATACGCGCGGCCGCTGCCGCGGCCTCACAGCCGGCGTGGCCGCCGCCGATGACGATCACATCGAAGCGTGGGTTCATCTCACCGATCCTGAAACCGCGTCTTTAGCGCCAAGCACGCCGACCGCAAAGCCCTTTCCCGCGTCATGGTTTCACGGGAGACACGCGGTGAGCCCAAAGAGCCCCGTCGGGGCGCCGTTCAGATGTTTCACGTGAAACACCCGTCCTTTTCCGGCGCAGGCCACTTTCCGATACACGAGTCACTTTCCGATACAGAAGTCGCGGAATATGACGTCGAGAACGTCTTCGACATCGATCTTCCCCAGCAACCGACCCAAATCGGTGGCCGCCGCGCGCAGCTCTTCCGCCAGCAACTCCAGATCGTCGGCTCCAAGGCTCGACGCGCGATTCAGCGTGTCGACGACGCCTTCCAGCAGACGACGATGCCGCAAGCGAGTCACCAGCGCCGACTCACCGCTTCCAAACGCCTGCTGCGCGAAAGCGGAGAGGGCGCCGACCAGATCCTCAAGCCCCTCGCCCGTCTTCGCCGAAAGATGGAATCCCGGTTGCGCCCGGGATTCGCGACCCTGCGACGGTTTCGTATCCGAATCGATAAGGTCGGTCTTATTTTGGATGTACCAGACCGGCGCTTCCATCGGTGAACACAGGCGCGTATCGCCCGGTTCGGTAACCCAAAGCACCAGGTCCGCGGCTGCGGCGCGGTTTTGCGCCCGCACGATACCTTCCCGCTCGACCGGGTCATCCGAATCCCGGATGCCCGCCGTGTCGAGAACCGTCACCGGATAGCCGCCAAGATCGAGATGCACCTCGAGAACGTCGCGCGTGGTGCCTGCAACCGGCGACACGATAGCCACATCGCGCCGCGCCAAGGCATTGAAAAGCGTCGACTTTCCAGCGTTCGGCGGGCCCGCGACGGCCACTGTCAAGCCTTCCCGCAACCGCTCGCCGCGCGTGGCGCCCGCCAGGGCGATCTTAATTTCCTCTTTTAATTCAATGACCAAGCGCAAAACACGACCGCTGAGATCGGCCGGAACATCGCCCTCGTCGGAGAAGTCGATATTGGCTTCCACCAGCGCCAGAGCCTCGGTCAGCCGCTGACGCCACGCCTCGGCGCGCTTGCCGAGGGTCCCCACGAGCTGCCGGAACGCCTGCCGCCTCTGCGCCTGCGTCTCGGCGCCGATAAGGTCCGCCAAGCCTTCCACCGCGGTCAGATCGATCTGCCCGTTTTCGAAAGCCCGGCGGGTAAACTCGCCGGCCTCGGCCAAGCGGAAGCCTTCGAGGCCGGTGAGCGCCGCCAGCGTCGCCGCGACGACGGCCCGGCCACCATGCGTGTGGAGTTCCGCCATGTCCTCGCCGGTTTCCGTTTCGGGGCCGGGAAACCAGAGGGCAAGCGCTTGATCGATCGGCTCTTTCGTCGTTGGATCGCGAACGGTTGCGAGACTGGCCCGGCGCGGCGTAGGGACACGGCCGATTGTCGTTTCGAGTCCGAATCGAGCCCGCGGACCGGAGATTCGAATGACGGCGATCGCCGCCAGCCCCTTTCCGGAGGAAAGGGCGACGATCGTCGGACAAGTATTATCGCGTTGATTCATTTTATTGGACAAAAACTGAACAATTTATTGTTTCTACGTATAGAAGCGAATTCACGGATTCGGTTTTGCTTTCCGGCGGTTGCGCCGCCGGTCGCCGTGCAATCCTCCGTTTCCGTCTTATCTGACGAAGACCGCCGCCGTTCAAATTCCTGGCCGCGACACACGGACGAAGACACGCCATGATGCTCCGAACTATGGCCTTCGAACCATGACCTCCGAAAACCGGCTCGGCCGCGAAACCAGTCCCTACCTCCTCCAGCACAAGGACAATCCCGTCGCCTGGTGGCCATGGAGCCCGCAAGCGCTCGCGGAAGCGGACCGGACCGGCAAGCCGATCCTGCTGTCGGTCGGCTATGCGGCCTGCCACTGGTGCCACGTGATGGCGCACGAGAGTTTCGAGGATGCCGCCACCGCCGCGGTGATGAACGACCTGTTCGTCAACATCAAGGTCGATCGCGAGGAGCGGCCCGATATCGATCAGATCTACATGAACGCGCTGCATCACCTCGGCGAGCAGGGCGGCTGGCCGCTGACCATGTTCCTCACCCCGAAAGGGGAGCCGTTCTGGGGCGGGACCTATTTCCCCAATACCTCGCGTTATGGACGCCCGGCCTTCGTCGACGTGCTGCACGAGGTGGCCCGGCTGTTCCGGGAGGAACCGAGCAAGATCGAACAGAACCGCGCGGCGCTGATGGCGCGCCTCGGCGAGCGCGCCCGGCCGTCCGGCCGCGTGGTCATCGGCACGCCCGAGCTCGACCGTCTGGCGGAGCAGTTGGGCGGCGCGATCGATCCGGTCCACGGCGGATTGCGCGGGGCGCCGAAATTTCCGCAAGCCTCGCTGTTCGAGCTGCTGTGGCGCGCGGGCGTACGGGAGGACGGCCGTCTTCGCTCCAACCCTCCCCCCGCGCAGCAGGGGGAAGAGAAATCCTCGAAGCCTCGCGCCGACGAACGCGGGATTCCCGCTTCCCTCAACCGCTACGTCCGCCTCATCGACATCACGCTGCGGAATATCTGCGAGGGCGGCATCTACGATCATCTCGGCGGCGGCTTCTCGCGCTACTCCGTCGATGAGCGCTGGCTCGTCCCGCATTTCGAGAAGATGCTTTACGACAACGCGCAACTGCTCGAATTGCTGGCGCTGGCGTGGCATCGCACGCGCGATCCGTTATATCGGCGGCGCGCGCGCGAAACCGTCGCCTGGCTGGCGCGCGAAATGACGTCGCCCGGCGGCGCCTTCGCCGCCTCGCTCGACGCCGATTCGGAAGGCGAGGAGGGCAAGTTCTATGTCTGGTCGCGGGCCGAGATCGACAAT
>JBDHSU010000089.1:0-16858 GCA_039808325.1 Variibacter sp.
CCTCCGGGAATCCTGAAGCCTCGACAACTTCAGCTTCCCCGGTCAGGACCGGATGGACAACCTATGGAAAGCTCACAGCTAGAGCGGGATGAGGAAAAGTGTGGAGCGGTTTTCCGCCGCTCATCCCGCATCATCTTCTGTCATGCCTACGCATTGGAGAAGCTCGTGTTGAAATTCCCGGTTATTGCAGCATTGCTCGTGGCGTGGTCCGGCGTCGTCTTCGCGGCGCCGGACGCCGCCGCCTACCAGCTCGAAGGCAGCTACCTGCAGGGCAAGGCCTGCCGCGGCGATGTCCGCGATCCGAAGCCGTTGAAGGTCACGATCACGCCCGACGAGATCACTTATTCCGGCGGCAAGTGCACGGTGAGCGACAAGCGCGAGAACGACAAGGTGATCGTCGTGCGCGCCGCCTGCAAGCAGCGCTCGGGCACGGTGCTGGCCGGCGACGTGACCTTCACGTTCCACAACGACAACGAGATCGAGATGGTCAACAAGGACCAGAACTACACCGCCGTGCTATATCGCTGCCCGAAGTAGCGGCCCGTCATTCCGGATTGCCGCGAAGCGGCAAGTCCGGAATCCATACGCCGCAGCACAGGGGTTATGGATTCCGGGAACGCGTCTTCGACGCGCCCCGGAATGGCAACTCACGCCTTCCGCAGATCGTGGTTCTTCAGCGGCAGCGCGCGGATGCGCTTGCCGGTCGCCGCGAACACCGCGTTGCAGAGCGCCGGCGCGAGCGGCGGCAGCGGCGGTTCGCCGATCCCGCCCCAACCCTCGCCGCTCGGCACGATCACGGTCCTCACGTCCGGCATCTCGGCGAGACGCAGCACGCGATAGTCGTCGAAGTTGCCTTGCTCCACGCGCCCCTCGGCGATGGTGATCTCGCCGTAAAGCACCGCTTCGAGCGCATAGACGGTGGCGCCCTCGACCTGCTTCTCGATGGTGAGCGGATTGACGACGTGGCCGGGATCGATGGCGGCCGTGATGCGATGCACGCGCAGCACGCCGTCATTCCCGACCGAGACCTCGGCCACATGCGCGCAGACCGTGCCGCAGGATTCGTGCAGCGCAATGCCGCGCGCATGGCCCGCAGGCGGCGCATTGTCCCACGCCCCGGCCTTCGCCGCCGCGTCGAGCACGGCGAGCGCGCGCGGATTGTCACTCAGGAGCGCGCGGCGGAACCGATAGGGATCCGATCTCGCCGCGTGCGCGGCTTCGTCGATGAAGCTCTCCTTGAAAAATGCGTTCTGCCCGTGATTGACCGCGCGCCAGACGCCGGCCGGCACATGCGAGTTGCGCATCGCATAGCTGATGCGCCGATTGGCGACGGCATATTCGACCGTCAGCAGGCCGTCGAGGAACTGCTTGTCGAGTCCGCCCATCATCGTCATCATGTCGGGAAGAAGCGTCGCGAGAACCGACTGACCGGAGATGCGCGTGTCCCACGCCCTCAACGCGCCGGTGGCGTCGAGCCCGCCGCTCAGCCGCGCCATCACCATCGGGCGGTAGAAGTCGTGGCGCGTATCCTCCTCGCGCGTCCATAGGAGCTTCACCGGCCGGTCGACATCCTTGTTGACCTCCTTCGCGACCTGCACCGCGAGACGCACGAAGTCCTGCACCATGCCGCGGCGGCCGAAACCGCCGCCGACCATGGTGCGATGAACGACGACGTTCTCAGGCGGCACGCCCGCTGCGTTCGCCGCCGTCTCCAGCGCCGTCTCGCCGTCCTGCGTCGGAACCCAGATCGCGACGCGGCCGTCCTTCACATGCGCGGTGCAATTCTGTGGCTCCAGCGTCGCATGCGCGAGGAAGGGCACCGTATATGTCGCCTCGACGCGTGTCGCCGCTTTCGACAAGGCGTCCTCGACCTCGCCTTCGTCGGCGACGACACCGGCATCGTCGCTCTCCAGCCCCTCGCGCATGAAATCGGCAATCGACGCCGTCGAGGCGGCGCCGTTCTCGCCGGCGTCCCATTCGATCTTGAGCGCATCCAGCGCCTTGCGCGCCTGCCACCATGTCTCCGCGACGACAGCGACCGCATCGTCAAGCCGCACGACGCGCGGCTTGCCGCGCAGCCCGGCAAGTCCCGATTCGTCGACCGATTTCAGCGTGCCCTGAAAAACCGGACATTGCAGGATCGCACCGTGCAACAGGCCCGGCAGCGCAACATCGATGCCGTAGACGGCTTCGCCGGCGACGGTCAGCGCCGCGTTGCGCTGATGCTGGCGCGTACCGATCAGATGCCAGTCGCGCGCGGCCTTGAGCGCCACGTCCTTCGGCGGCGGCAGACGCGCGGCGTCGGCGGCGACCGCGCCGAAGGTCACGCGCCGCCCGCTCGGCGCATGCGTGACGATGCTGTCCTTCGCCGCGCATTCGTTCGCCGGCACGCCCCATCGCGCCGCGGCGGCGGCGATCAGCATCGCTCGCGCCGTCGCGCCGGCCTTGCGCAAGGTCTCCTGCGAATCCTTCACCGAGCGGCTGGCGCCGGTCGACATGTCGCCCCAGACGCGCTTGCGGGCGCGGTTCTCATGCGGCGCGACAAGTTCGGAGCGCACCTTGCTCCAGTCGCACTCCAGCTCCTCCGCCACCAGCATCGGCAACGCCGTCGCGATCCCCTGGCCGAGCTCGGCGCGGGCGATGCGCACGATCACCGCGTCGTCCGGCTGCACCACCACCCAGGCATTAATTTCCGGCGCGCTCGCGCCGGCGCGCGCCCGGCTGGACACAACGAACGGCGCCGCGACGCCGAGGCAAAGCCCGCCGCCGGCGGCGACGGATTGAACGAGGAAGGCGCGGCGCGTCTGCATGCTCAAGCCGCCTGACGCGGTGCACCCGTCCGGCCGCGGTCGTGCGCCGAATAAAAGGAAGCGTTCTGCTCCCCTCGCAACGCTTCACGCGAAAACCGGATGAGATGATGCGCGACGAAGCCCATGCCGAACGCGCCGTCGACACGGCCGCGTTTGATCGAATAACGCGCGGCGTCCCAGAACGCGCGCCGGTAGTCGGCGAGAAGGCCGACGCGCACCGCGAGGTTCACGCCGAGAACGAGGCCGCTCATCAGGTTGTGCGCGGTGAGCTTGCCGGTCTCCGGAACGTTGATGCGGTTGACGTAGGTCGCGTCGACCTGGTGACGGAAGCGCGCGAACAGCCGCGCCGGATCGTAGGCATGCGCGATGCAGCGCCGCCACATGTTCAGCACGTCGTCATAGGGCCGCAGGAATTTCACATTCGATTCCAGGCGCGGATCGTCGACGATACGGCCTTCGCCGCGCAGCCGGTCCCATAGCGGAGTCTTCGGCAGCGCTTGCAAAAGATTCATCGTGAGGATCGGGATTTGCGAACGATCGATGAAGTCGATCAGCGCCGCTTCGGTCTCGTCCGAATCGCTGTCGAGGCCGAGAATGATACCGGACGTGACTTCGAGGCCGTAGCTGTTGAGCGTGTTGATCGCTTCATACATCGGCACGGCCGCGTTGTGCTCCTTACGGATGCCTTTCAGCGCGCTGAGCTCGGGCGTCTCGATGCCGGCGAAGACCGTCACGAAGCCGGCTTGGCGCATCAGTTCGAGGATGTCCGGCTGCTTCGCGATGTTGAGCGTCGCCTCGCACGCGAACTGCAGCGGATAACCGCGCTTGCGCTGCCACTCCACCAGATGCGGCAGCATCTCGCGCGCCGCCTTGCGGTTTCCGATGAAATTGTCGTCGACGAAGTACACGGCTTGCGGGTGCGGCCCCGCCATCATCGCGTCGAGCTCGGCGAGAATCTGCTCGGGCGACTTCAGCCGCGGCTGCCGCCCATAAAGCTGCGGGATGTCGCAGAAGTCGCAGCGATAAGGGCAGCCGCTCGAGAACTGCAGGCTGCCGATGAGATAGCGGCTGAGCGGGACGAGGTTGTAGGCGGGGATCGGAAAATCGCAGAGCGGCGTGCGCTCCGCCGTTTCGAAGCGCATCTGCGCCGGCGGCCGCGTCACGCCGTCGTCGAGCACGCGGATCATCTCGTCGGTGGCGTCGCCGAGCTCACCGAGATGCAGATAGTCGAACGCGGGATACATCTCCGGCGCCGCGGAAACCGACGGCCCGCCGAGAATGGCAACTTTGCCGGCGGCGTGCGCGCGCCGCGCGATGTCGTGGATCTGCGCCGCCTGCACATGCATGCCGCTCGCGAGAACCACGTCGGCCCATTCGAAATCGGCGTCCGTCGCCCGGCGAATATTCTCGTCGATGAACCGCACCGGCCAATCGGCCGGCAGGTAGGCGGCGATCAGCAGCAAGCCCTGGGGAGGCATGAACGCCTGCACCCGCCACATCAAGGGGTAGGCGTGCTGGAAGGTGCCGAACGAAGGCGTGTAGGCGGGAAAGACGCAAAGGACTTTGCGCCGGTGTCGCAGCGGTCCTGCATAACGCATGCGCATCTCCCTGAAATCAGATGAACGCCAAGCCCGTATCCGCGTTGAAGAGAAAGCCCAATTATCGGTCAAAGTTGCGGCCGATCTCGATTCATGTCGAACTAATGCCGGAAATCAAGCTTACCCGACCGGCCTCATGGATACCCCAAGCACACGGATTCGGCTCATGAAACGGCTTTCGTTTGTAGCGTTCAGCATGATCCTTGCCTCGACCGCCGCCGCCGGCGCCGCCGAGCCCATCGGCGAATGGCTGGTGGAGGGCGGCTACGGACAAGTCCGCATCGAGCGGTGCGGCGACCAACTCTGGGGCATCGTGTCCTGGGAGCGGACGGCCGGCGTCGACCGCAACAATCCCGACGCCACCAAGCGCGATCGCCCGACCTTGGGACTACCGGTCCTGCGTGGCATGACCGCGAACGGCCCTAACCGCTGGGATGGCGAAATCTACAACACGCAGGACGGCCGCATTTATACGTCGCATATCAGTCTCTCGAGCGCCGACGTCTTGCGCGTCGAAGGCTGCGTCCTCGGCTTCCTTTGCGGCGGACAGGACTGGACCCGCGTGAAAAATCCGGAAGCGGCTGCTCCGCGTCCCGGCGCCGCGGGCACGCGCGCCGACAAACGCGCGCACAATGCCCCGCGGCCCAGCCGACCCGGCGCGGCTGCGCCGAACGGCGCGCCGAAGAGCCTCTCCGCCATTCCGAGCAAAGAGGTCTGCACGATGGCGCTCGGCACCAACGGCTCGACCTTCAGCGGCGACGGCGCGCAGAATACCGGACAGCGCCCGCGCCGCTAAGGCACGATACGCTAAACTAGATCACGATGATTTTGGATCGAATCGATCCAAATCATGAACGTGATCGATTCTCATAACTGAGAGCGGGATGCGGGCGGAAAACCGCTCCACACTTTTCCTCATCCCGCTCGAGCTTCGTCATGCCCACACGCGGGTCCGGCTTCGCCGGCCCGAGCATAAGCTTCGTGCCGCGCATCCACGTCTTAAGGACTTTGCAAATTCAAGGATGCCGATGACACCCGCGTCATCGCCATCCACGCGGCGTCAGCTTGCCTGCGCCATCTCCGGTGCACGCGCACGGACGTCCTTCGGCACGAGGCGCAGTTCGTAAACGCGCAGCGCTTCGATGAAAATCGAACGCTCATGCACGAGGCGCGTGCGGAACCCTGCCCGCGCGCTGAGATTTCCGAGCAGATCGAGATCGGCATCGGTCGACAGCAGCAAATACATGCAGCCGTCCGGCCGCAGGCGCTCGCGCACCTGATCGAACAGATCCGAGATATGCTCGTAATCGCGTCCCGCCACCCAGGCGCGATCGGCGTCGTCGCGCGGCGCACCGGGAAAGAACGGCGGGTTGGAGACGACCACGTCGAACTGCGGCTCCGCCGGCAGCGCCGACAGGAGGTTCGAGCGAAGCGCCGTCACGCGATCGGCGAAGCCGTTGGCGATGGCGTTTTCAGCCGCCGCCTCGACGGCGTTCGGGTTGATGTCGATCGCGACGACACTCGCCGCCCCGGCGCGCGCGGCGGCCAGCGCCAGAATGCCGGTGCCGGTGCCGACGTCGACGACGCGCTTGCCGACGAGGTCCAGCCGATCGATAAAAGCGGCGAAAAATTCGCTCGCCAGAAAGACCCGCGGATGGAACACCGTCGGGCGGATGGTGAGTTGGAAGCCTGCGGCTTTTGCCTGCCGCACGCTCCGCCGTTTCAGAAACAGATGGTAGGAGAAGAAGTGGATGGAACGCCGGATCGCCCGGCGGAAAACGCCCTGGCGCGATCGCGCGCCGCTAAATCCGTCTGCAAAACCAATTGCTTGATCCATCTTCGTTCCGCGCTCGTGCGCGCCCCCCACGCAGTACAGCCGTTTCCGGAGGCGAACATTCCTACACTATGTGCGCACAGTGCAACTGCAATCGGGCGATCCGATGAATTTTGGACGGCAAGCCGTTCGCTGAATGTCCGCGGGACGCACCCGCTCGCGCCCTGGAATTCAAGATCGCGACCGCGCATTCGCGGAGCAAAGGCGCCGAGCCACGTCGCGCCGGCCTTTCGTTCCTTTAGTCATGGAACGCCGGCGGGTCCGTTTCCCGAGCGGTGCGGCGGCCCGCACGCATTGTCATGCCGCTCTTTGTTTCGTCCGCGAACGATCTTTCTCGAGAACGGCATTCTTTTCGCCGCTCGGCCCTAACCTGGGAGTGGCGGCGGCCGCAGCGGCACCGGCGTCGACTGAACGATCGCCGTCGTCGTATTGCCGAAAGCAAGGAAACGGTCGAGCACCTTGTCGAGGCTTTCGATCGCATCGAGTTGCAGGCGCAGCACCAGGCAATCCTCGCCGGTGACGCGATGGCACTCGGTGACGGCCGCCGTCTCTCGCGCAAGATCGACCAGGCGCGAAAGCTGCCCCGGCGCCGGGCGCACGCGCACGATCGCCGTAACCGGCAAGCCGAGCGCCTTGGGATCGAGGTCGAGGCGGTAACCGCGGATCACCCCGGCCTCCTCCAGCCGGGCCAGACGCTCGCGCACCGCCGGCCCCGACATCCCGACCTGCCGCGCCAGCTCCGACACCGGCTTGCGCGGATCGGCAAGCAGCAGCCGCAGCAATTCGCGGTTCGTCGCGTCGAGAGGCCCGTTCCCATTCTTTAAGTCGAAGGGCATTTGACCATTCACGTCGAAGGCGTTTCTGCCGATCAGCCTTACAAATCGCCTGTACAATGCCCCTATGAGCAACGAATATCAATAAAAGATGCAATGACGAGGCTCCGATGCGCCGCCCCTGGGTCACGGTTCTGATCTGCGGATCGCTGGTGATTGCCGTGTCCATGGGGCTGCGGCAGGTCTCCGGTCTGTTCCTGCGCCCGGTCGCGATGGACCTCGGCCTCTCGCGCGAGGGCTTCGGCATCGCCGTCGCGCTGCAGAACCTGGTCTGGGGTCTCACCCAGCCATTCGCCGGTCTTCTCGCCGATCGCTACGGCGCGCGGCCGGTCGTGATCGTCGGGGCGCTGCTTTACCTCGCCGGCATGCTGGTCTCCGCCGCGGCGCCGGACGGGATCGTCTTCGCCCTCGGCCTCGGCCTGCTCGGCGGCCTCGGGCAGAGCGGCACCGCCTTCGCCGTCGTGCTGGCGGTGATCGGACGCGCCGCGCCGGCGGAGAAACGCAGCGCCGCGCTCGGCCTCGGTTCGACCGCCGGCTCGCTCGGCATGTTCATCCTGGTGCCGGCGACGAGCGCGCTGCTCGACATCATGAGCTGGCGCATGGCGACCGTGGTCCTCGCGGGATTGCTTGCGACGATCGTGCTGCTGGCGCTGCCCTTGCGCGAGAAGGGCACGCGCGAAGCCGCCGGACCCTCGCGCTTTTCCGCAAGAGGCGCCGCCGCCGAAGCCGCGAGCGACCGGGACTTCTGGCTGCTCAATATCGGCTTCGCGGTCTGCGGCTTTCAACTCGCCTTCATCGCCACCTATCTGCCGACCATCCTGGTCGACAAGGGCTTCCCGCTTTCGACCGGCGCCGCCGTGCTCGCCGCCATCGGCGCCTTCAATATCGGCGGGACTTACGTTGCCGGGCTTGCGGGCGGCCGCTGGATGAAGACGCGCGTGCTCGCTTCGCTCTATATCGCGCGCTCCGCCGCGATGATCGCGTTCCTGCTCATTCCGCTCTCGAGCGCGTCGGCGATCGCCTTCGGCGCGGTGATGGGCCTGCTGTGGACCGGCACCGTGCCGCTGACCAACGGCCTCGTCGCGGATCTCTGGGGCAGCCGCCACCTCGGCTTCCTGTTCGGCATCGTCTATGTCGGACACCAGTTCGGCGCCTTCGCCGGCGCCTGGGCGGCCGGCTTCGCCTTCGACCGCACCGGCTCGTTCGACGCCGTCTGGTTCGCGGCCATCGCCGCCGGCATCGCGACCGCGATCCTGCACCTCATGCTGCGCGAGGAGCCGCGGCCCCTGGCGCTGGCGGAGCGGACTTAGACGGGGCGCCGTACTACCGCGCCTGTCCGTGATAGACCGGGTTCGGCCGCATGTCGGTCGCCGAGGCCATGCGGTTCGACATGTTGAAGAAACCGGCGACCGCGCCGATATCCCAGATGTCGCGCTCCGAGAAGCCGACTTTGCGTAAGCCTGCGCGATCCTCCTCCTCGACCTCCCACGGCGTCGCCGTG
This sequence comes from Variibacter sp., assembly GCA_039808325.1. Lineage (GTDB taxonomy): Bacteria > Pseudomonadota > Alphaproteobacteria > Rhizobiales > Xanthobacteraceae > JAFKKS01. Next base: position 8,577 of record JBDHSU010000089.1, read on the forward strand.
AGCTTGGTCGCGAAATCGAGCATCGCGCGCTGCCGCGCGGAGAGCCGCGCCGCCCGGTAGTTCATCGCCATCTGTTCGCCCAGAATCGGATCGCCGGACAGTTGCCGCACTGCCGCGCCATGCGCCACCAGGCAGTAGTAGCAGCGGTTCACCGACGAGACCGCCACCGCGATCATCTCGCGCTCGAGCTTGGAAAGTCCGGACGGCGCCAGCATCAGGTCGTTGTACATCGCCGCGAACGCTTCGAGCTTCGGCGAGTCGAAGGCATAGGCCGCGAGCACGTTCGGCACGAAGCCCAGCTTCTCCTCGCATTTCGCGAGATAGGCTTGCATCGCCTCGCTCAGCGCTCCGCGCGACAATTTAAGCGCGATCACGGGATCGTCATCGGCGCGTGCCTTCGTAAGCGCGGATTCGGCGCGCTTGGATTGAGCCGGTTTGGGTTTGGCCATCGCTTTCTTGCTCATCGTCGGACCTCGGGACGTTGACGGACCCGATGCTAAGCCATGACCGCGAGAGTTGGGAACCAGTTCGTGCCGGAGCCATCCATAAAGGAAAGAGGTGACTCGGGACGCGAAAGCCGCCCCAGCGCTCTCGACGGACCTTGCGATATGGGCGACACTCGATGCCGATTCACGGCGCATCGGGGCTGGCCGGGAGATGCATCATGAATGTCGTCAGTCAATTTGGCGGCGAGGACGAACGCGCCGCACGTCAACTCATCGCACGGGCGGAAATTATCCTTAGCGCCACTCTCGGTGACATCCCCAAGGACTTTGCGGCATTTTTGCTTTCGCGCGCGGCGCCGGAAGACCTGCTGCGCTACGAAGCGAAAGAGATCGCGGCCCTCGCGGAGAACGCGTGGTCGCTGCTGCTCAAGCGCGCGCCGCATCAACCCGCGATCCGCCTGGAGAACCCTCCCGACGTCGACGGCGCGCATCAGCTCGGCACGGTCTCCGTGCTCGAGATCGTCAACGACGACATGCCGTTCCTGCTCGATTCGGTGCTCGGAGAACTGACCGAACAAGGGGCGGCGGTCCGCCTCGTCGTGCATCCGATCTTCACCATCGAGCGCGATGCCGCCGGCGGCCTGCGCAGCTTCCGCGGCGCCAACGGCAAAAGCGGCGCCGGCGCTCGCGAAAGCTTCATCCACATTCATGTTCCGCGCATCGAATCCGCTGCGCGACGCGCCGAGATCGTCGCCGCGCTGGAGCAGACGCTGCGCGACGTGCGCATGAGCGTCGAGGATTGGAGCGCGATGCAGGCGCAGGTGCAAGCCCTGGTCGCCGGCTTGCGGGAGAACCCGCCGCCGCTCCCCGCCGAGGAGGTCGCCGAAGCGGCGCAGCTTCTCGAATGGCTGATCGCCAACAACTTCACCTTCCTCGGCATGCGCGACTACGCCTTCGCCGCCGACAAGGCGGATGTCGAGCCGCTCTACGACACCGGGCTTGGAATCCTGCGCCAGCGCGACGTGCATGTGCTTCGCCGCGGCAGCGAGATCGTCAGCATCTCGCCGGAAATCCGCGCCTTCCTCACCCAGCCGAAGGCGCTGATCATCACCAAGGCGAACGTGCGCTCGCGCGTCCACCGTCGCATCTACATGGACTATATCGGCGTCAAGCGCTTCGACGCCAAGGGCGCCGTCGTCGGCGAATTCCGCATCGTCGGCCTGTTCACCTCGACCGCCTATACGCGCTCGACCCGCAGCATCCCGTACCTGCGCCGCAAGGTCGACGCCGTGCTCGGCCGCGCCGGATTCGACGAGAACAGCCATTCCGGCAAATCGCTCGTCAACGTGCTGGAAAGCTATCCGCGCGACGACCTGTTCCAGATCGACGAGGACACGCTCTACAACTTCGCGCTCGCGATCATGCAGCTCGAGGAGCGGCCGCGCGTGCGCGTGCTGGCGCGCCGCGACAAGTTCGACCGCTTCGTATCCGTGATCGTCTACATTCCGCGCGACCGCTTCGACAGCAATGTGCGCGGCGCCATCGGCGACTATCTCGCCCGCATGTTCAACGGCCGCGTCTCCGCGTTCTATCCCTTCTTCCCGGAAGGTCCGCTGGTGCGCGTGCATTTCATCATCGGACGCTCGGAAGGCGAAACGCCGCGGCCCGACCGCGCAGAGCTCGAACATGAAGTCGGCGTCATCGTCCGCACCTGGGGCGATGCGCTCGATGACGCCCTTGCCATCGCGCATCCGGCGGAGCGCGCAGCCGCGCTCGCCGCGCGCTACAAGGATGCCTTTTCCGGCGGCTACCGGGAGGCCTATTCCGCCGCCACCGCGGTGTCCGACATCCGCGTCCTCGAAGGCTTGAGCGCCGAGAACCCGGTCGACATCGATTTCTACCGGCGCGACGGCGCCCCGGCGACCAGCGCCAACCTCAAGGTCTGGAGCGCCGGGCGGCCGATCCCGCTCTCCGAGCGCGTGCCCGTGCTCGAGAACATGGGCTTCAAGGTCGTCGACGAACGCACCTTCCGCATCGATCCGGCCGGCGGGGCGGTTGCCGAGATCTGGTTCCACGACATGCTGCTGGAGCGCGACGACGGTGGCGCCATCGAGCACGACGCCATCGCCGGGCGTCTCGAGGCGGCGATGCTGGCGGTGATGCGCGGCGAGGCCGAGAACGACGGTTTCAACACGCTCGTCCTCGCCGCCGACCTGCCGTGGCGCGACGTGGCGGTTCTGCGCACCGTCGCTCGCTTCCTGCGCCAGGCGCGCATCGCCTATTCGCAGGATTATCTTTCCGCGACGCTGCGCAAGCACGCCGCCATCACCGCGCGCATCTTTTCGCTGTTCCAGGCGAAGTTCGATCCCCGCGTCGACATCTCCAAGGAGGCACGCGCCGAAAGAACAGCCGCTATCGCCGCCGAGATCGAGACCGCGCTCATGCAGGTCGACAGTCTCGACGAGGACACGATCTTGCGCCGCTTCGTCAACGCGATGCAGGCGGCACTGCGCACCAACTTCTTCCAGAAGACGGCGGAGGGCGCCGCCAAGCCGACGATCGCCATCAAGTTCTCGAGCCGCGATGTCGACGAGCTTCCGGCGCCGCGGCCGCTCTACGAGATCTTCGTCTATTCGCCGCGCATGGAGGGCTGCCATCTGCGCTTCGGCAAGGTGGCGCGCGGCGGCATCCGCTGGTCCGACCGGCCGCAGGATTTCCGCACCGAGATTCTGAGTCTGGTGAAGGCGCAGCAGGTGAAGAACGCCGTCATCGTGCCGGTTGGAGCGAAAGGCGGCTTCGTGCCCAAGCGCATCGTGCCCGGCATGCCGCGCGACGCGTTCCAGGCGGAAGGTGTGGCGGTCTACAAGCTGCTGGTCTCCAGCATGCTCGACATCAGCGACAATATCGGGCCCGACGGCGTGATCCCGCCGCCGGACGTGGTGCGCCACGACAACGACGATCCCTACCTGGTCGTCGCCGCGGACAAGGGAACGGCCACCTTCTCCGACATCGCCAACGGCCTGTCCGAGGAACACGGCTACTGGCTCGGCGACGCTTTCGCTTCCGGCGGCTCCGCCGGATACGACCACAAGGGCATGGGCATCACCGCGCGCGGCGCCTGGGAATCCGTCCAGCGCCATTTCCGCGAGATGGATATCGACATCCGCACGACGCCGTTCTCCGCCGTCGGCGTCGGCGACATGTCCGGCGACGTCTTCGGCAACGGCATGCTGCGCGCGAAGACGATCAGGCTCGTCGCCGCCTTCGATCATCGCGATATCTTCATCGATCCCGACCCGAATCCGGAATTGAGCTTCGCGGAGCGCGCGCGCCTCTACGCGTTGCCGCGCTCGAGCTGGCAGGACTACGACAAGGGCCTGATCTCGGCCGGCGGCGGCGTCTTCTCGCGCGCGCTCAAGGAGATTCCGCTTTCCGCCGCCGCGCAGAAGACGATCGGCCTCGCCAAGGCGAAGGCGACGCCGCAGGAGGTGATGCGCGCCATCCTGCGCGCGAATGTCGACCTGCTCTGGTTCGGCGGCATCGGCACCTATGTCCGCGCCTCGACCGAAAGCGACGATGCCGCAGGCGACCGCGCCAACGACGCCATCCGCGCGCCGGCGACGGAACTCAACTGCAAGGTCGTCGGCGAGGGCGCCAATCTCGGCATGACGCAGCGCGGCCGCATCGAGGCGGCGCTGCGCGGGATCCGCCTCAACACCGACGCCATCGACAATTCCGCCGGCGTCAACACCTCCGACATGGAGGTGAACATCAAGATCGCGCTCTCGGTGCCCGAGCGTGACGGCATGCTCTCGCGCCCCGACCGCAATGCGCTGCTTGCGGCGATGACCGACGAGGTCGGCGAACTCGTTCTGCGCAACAACTACCTTCAGACGCTCGCGCTCTCGCTGACCGAACGGCGCGGCATCGAGGACCTCGGCTTCCAGCAGCGCCTGATGCAGACGCTCGAGGCGCGCGGCGAACTCGACCGCAAGATCGAGTTCCTGCCGGACGACATCGAGATCGGCGAACGCCGCAAGCGTAACCAGCCGCTGACGCGGCCGGAGCTCGCCGTGCTGCTCGCTTACGCCAAGCTGTCGCTATACAGCGACCTGCTCGACTCGGCGGTGCCGGACGATCCCTACCTCGCGCGCGAACTTGGCCGCTATTTCCCCAAGCGTCTCGCGGACGAGTTCCCCGGCGCGCTGGAGAAGCACCGCCTGCGCCGCGAGATCATCGCGACGCATCTCGCCAACTCGATCATCAATCGCGGCGGCCCCTCGCTCGTGGTGCGCATCGCGGATCAGACCGGCGCCGCGCCGGACCGCATCGCGTCCGCTTTCGCCGCCGTGCGCGATAGCTACGGCATGACGGCGCTGAACGGCGAGATCGACGCGCTCGACAACAAGATTTCCGGCAAGCTGCAGCTCGATCTCTATGCTTCCGTGCAGGACCTGCTGCTCGATCGCCTGGTCTGGTTCCTGCGTCACGTCGACCTGACGCAGGGCCTTGCCGGCATCGTCGATCACTACGGCAAGGGCATCGCCGACGTTGCCGCCGTGTTGGACAAGGTGCTGCCGCAGGCGGCGCAGGCGAGCCGCAATGCCCGCGTCGCCGCGTTGGAGGGCACGGGCGTGCCGGCCGGCCTCGCCCGGCACATCGGTGACCTCGGAGCGCTCGCCGCCGCGCCGGACATCGTGCTCATCGCCGAGCGCACGCAAAAGCCCGTTTCCGACGTCGCCGCGACGTATTTTGCCGCCGGCGCCTTCTTCGGCCTCGACCGCATCCGCGAGCCGGCGCAGGCGATCCACGTCACCGACTACTTCGATCGCCTCGCGCTCGACCGCGCGCTCGATTCGATCGCCGAGGCCGAGCGGCGCATCACCGCGCAGATGGTGGCGGACGGCGCTTCCGGCGCCGCGGCGGTCGAAACCTGGGTGAAGCCGCGCGCCGCCGACATCGCGCGCATCCGCAACGCCGTCGACGATATCGCCGCGACGCCGCTCACCATCTCCAAGCTCTCCGTCGCCGCGAGTTTGGTGGGCGATCTGGTGAAGCCGTAGACGTCATGTCCCCAACTCTCCCCGTCATGGCCGGGCTCGTCCCGGCCATCCACGTCTTGCTTGCGATAGAGGCCGTGGATGCCCGGCACAAGGCCGGGCATGACGAGCGTGGAAGGAACTCCCGCCTTCGCGGGGACGCCACTCGTTATTTGCGGCTTCGGTCGAGATGAAATCCCCACAGCCGTCCGCCCCCCGCTCCGCCATCGCCGGCTGGGTATTGTTCGACTGGGCGGCGCAGCCGTATTTCACGCTCGTCACCACCTTCGTCTTCGCGCCGTATTTCGCGAGCGTCGTCGCCAACGACCCGGTGCGGGGACAGGTCCTCTGGGGTTACGCGACGGCCTGCGCCGGCATCGTCATCGCCTTCTGCTCGCCGGTGCTCGGCGCCATCGCCGACGCGGCGGGGCGACGCAAGCCCTGGATCGCCGGCTTCGGCGCCGTCCTTGTCGTCGCCTCCTCGCTGCTCTGGTTCGGCAAGCCGCGCGACCCCGCGGCGGTGCCGCTGGTGCTCGCCGCCTTCGCGCTCGGCACCATCGCGGTGGAGTTCGCCACCGTGTTCAACAACGCGATGATGCCGAACCTCGTGCCGGCGGAGAAGATCGGCAGCCTCTCCGGCACCGGCTGGGCGATCGGCTATGTCGGCGGCATGATCAGCCTCGTCATCACGCTCGGCCTGCTCGCGGCCGATCCGGCGAGCGGCAAGACATTGCTCGGGCTGAAGCCGCTGTTCGGCCTCGACGCAGCCACGCATCAGGGCGACCGCGCATCGGGGCCGCTGTCGGCGCTGTGGTTCCTGATCTTCGTCACACCTCTGTTTCTGTTCACGCCCGATCACCCCGGCCGCATGCGAATCATGCCCGCGATCCGCAGCGGCCTTGCGACGCTCGCCGACACGCTGCGCCGCCTGCCGCAGCGGCGCGACACCGCGCTCTTTCTTCTCGCCAACATGATCTACGCCGACGGCCTCGTCGCGCTGTTCGCCTTCGGCGGCATCTACGCCGCCGGCACTTTCGGCTGGCAGACGATCGAAATCGGCATCTTCGGCATCCTGCTCACCATCACCGGGACGATCGGCGCTTTCGTCGGCGGCAAGCTCGACGACCGCTTCGGACCGAAGCCGGTGATCCTCGCCGCCCTGGCGCTGCTCACCATCGGCGGTACCGCGGTTCTTTCCATCGGCCGCGACGTGATCTTCTTCGTCATTCCGGTCGCGCCGCGCGCGGCCGACGCCGGGCTTTACGGCTCCGCCGCTGAAAAGGCCTATGTCGCGGTCGGATTGCTGCTCGGCATCGCGGCGGGTCCCTTGCAGGCGGCCTCACGCACGCTGCTCGTGCGCCTCGCGCCGCCGGAGCGCGTGACCCAGCATTTCGGCCTGCTCGCGCTATCGGGAAAAGTGACGTCGTTCTTCGGTCCGCTTCTCGTCGCGCTCGTTACCGGGCTGTTCGCCAGCCAGAAGGCGGGCATGGCGGTGCTGATCGTCTTCTTCATGATCGGCGCGGCCTTGCTGATGCAGGTGCGGGTGCCGCGCTCCTCTTCTCCCTCCCCCTGAAAGGGGGAGGGTCGGGGTGGGGGTCGCTTTCGTTTCACTCGCGCACGATCCCCACCCGGATCGCTTCGCGATCCGACCTCCCCTTTTTAAGGGGAGGTGAAAACGTCACCGCTCCGGCAGCGGGATGAATTCGGTCTCGTCCGGCACTTTCTCGAAGCGTCCGGTCTTCCAGTCCTCCTTCGCCTGCTCGATGCGCTCGCGCCGCGAGGAAACGAAGTTCCACCAGATGTAGCGCGGACCCTCGAGCGCCGCGCCGCCGAGGAACATCATGCGCGCGGGGCGCGTCGCCGTGACGGTGATGCGGTCGCCGGGACGGAAGATCAGGAGCCGCGGCCCCTCGAAGCGGTCGCCGGCGATCTCGATCTCACCGTCGACGACATAGATGGCGCGCTCCTCGTGGTCGGCGTCGAGCGGCGCGCTGTGGCCGGCGGCAAGATTGACCTCGACGTAGAACCACTCCGACACCCGGTCGACCGGCGCCTTCGCGCCGAACGCCTCGCCGGCGATGACGCGCGCCGATACGCCGGTGTCGCGCACCACCGGCAGCGACGCAGCGTCGTAGTGCTGGAACGACGGCGTGATCTCCTCGTCCTCGCGCGGCAGCGCGATCCAGCTCTGGATGCCGAGCATCGCCTGCCCGTCGGTGCGCTGCATGTCGGGCGTGCGCTCGGAATGCGCGATGCCGCGACCGGCGGTCATCAGATTCATCGCGCCGGGCTCGATCTCCTGGATGTTGCCCTCGCTGTCGCGGTGCATGATCTTGCCGTCGAACAGATAGGTGACGGTCGCGAGCCCGATATGCGGATGCGGGCGCACGTCCATGCCCTGCCCGGCGACGAACTGCACCGGCCCCATCTGGTCGAAGAAGATGAAGGGGCCGACCATCTGCCGCTTGCCGTGCGGCAGCGCGCGCCGCACCGCGAAGCCGCCGAGGTCGCGCACGCGCGGCACGATGACGAGATCGAGCGCGCTGCAGGACTGCGGATCGCCGAGGATGGGATCGTTGTCGGGGTGCCAGCTCATGAAAGCCTCCTGTGCGGCCGCGACGATACGCCGACCTTCACCTCTCCCCTAGGGAGAGGCGAAGAAGAAAGACCCTCGGATGAGGAATGATGACCGTCAATGCCGGAAGTGCCGCGTGCCGGTGAGCACCATCGCGATACCGGCGTCGTTCGCCGCCTTGATCACCTCGTCGTCGCGCATCGAGCCGCCCGGCTGGATCAC
>JBDHSU010000090.1:0-16714 GCA_039808325.1 Variibacter sp.
ATGTCAACCGCCCATTGGCATCGGCATGAAAGAGGGTTAACGCGTCGCGGGCGGCCTCACGGAAGCTCGACCACCGCCCCGTCGCGCAGGGTCACGCGCCGATCCATGCGGGCCGCCAGATCGACGTTGTGGGTGGCGACGATCGCCGCCAGGCCCGAGGCCTGCACCAGTTGCTTGAGGGTCGAGAAGACATGGTCGGCCGTGTTCGGGTCGAGGTTGCCCGTCGGCTCGTCGGCGAGCAGAATGCTCGGCGCGTTGGCGGCCGCCCGCGCGATCGCAACGCGCTGCTGCTCGCCACCCGAGAGCTCCGCCGGACGGTGGGTCAGCCGTTCCTTCAGGCCCAGGTAACTGAGAAGCTCGCCCGCCCGCTTCGAAGCCTCGCGGCGCGAGAGGCCGCGGATCATCTGCGGCAGCATCACGTTCTCGAGCGCCGAGAACTCCGGCAGCAGGTGATGGAACTGGTAGATGAAGCCGATCTGATTGCGACGGATGCGGGTGCGCTCCGCGTCCGGCAGGCCGGATGTCGCCGTCCCGTTGATGAAGACCTCGCCCGCGTCGGCGTGCTCCAGGAGGCCTGCCACATGCAGGAGCGTCGACTTTCCCGTCCCGGACGGCGCCATCAGGGCGACCGACTGGCCGGGCCAGACGGCAAGCTCCGCCCCCTGGAGGATGTCGAGCGTTGCCTCGCCCTGCCGGTAGTGGCGCTCCACGCCTTGCAGGAAGATCGCTGGCTGCTTGTCTGCCATCCGCCTGCCCTCACTCGTACCGCAGCGCTTCGACGGGATCGAGCCTCGCGGCGCGCCAAGCCGGATAGAGCGGAGCCAAAAGCGATAATGTCAGCGCCATGACGATGACCGCCGTGGTCTCGGCCGGGTCCATATGCGCCGGCAGCCGCGAGAGGAAATAGAGTTCGGGCGAAAACAATTCGGTCGCGGTCAGCCACGACAGGAACTGGCGGATCGCCTCGATGTTGCGGCAGACGACAAAGCCGACGATGAAGCCGACGATGGTGCCGACGACGCCGATCGCCGCGCCGGTGATCAGGAAGACACGCAGGATCGCCCCCTGCGTCGCCCCCATGGTGCGCAGGATGGCGATGTCGTGGCTCTTGTCCTTCACCAGCATCACCATGCCGGAAATGATGTTGAAGGCGGCGATGACGACGATCAGCGTCAGGATCAGGAACATCACGTTGCGCTCGACCTGCAGCGCGTTGAAGAACGTAGCGTTGCGCTGGCGCCAATCAACGATGAAGACCGGCCGGCCGGCCGCGTCAGTGACGAGCTTGCGGAAATGCTCGACCTTGTCGGCGTCGTTTGTGTAAACCTCGATCGCCGTCACGTCGCCATTGCGGTTGAAGTAGGCTTGGGCTTCCGCAAGCGGCATGAACACGAACGCGGAATCGTATTCCGACATGCCGATCTCGAACACGGCCGCGACCTTGTAGGCCTTGATGCGCGGAATGGTGCCCATGGCGGTGACGGCGCCACGCGGCGCCACGAGCGTCACGTTGTCGCCGGCGCGCAGCGAAAGCTGGTCGGCGAGGCGCTTGCCGATGACCACGCCCTGATTCTCGTCGAAGCCTTCGAGCGTCCCCTGCTTGATGTTCCGCGATACGGACGGAAACTTCGCCAGATCACTGCCGCGGATACCGCGGACCAGGACACCGCTCGCATTGAACTGCGACGAAGCCAATGCCTGCCCCTCGACGATCGGCGCCGCGAGGATGATACCGTCGATGCCTGAGAGACGCTTCGCCACATCGTCCCAGTCGGTCAGCGGGGTTTCGATCGGCTGCACCAGCAGGTGGCCGTTGAGGCCGAGGATCTTGCTCAACAACTCCGTGCGGAAACCGTTCATCACCGCCATCACGATGATGAGCACGGCAACGCCGAGCATGAAGCCGAGGAACGAGAAACCGGCCGTAACCGAAATGAAGCCTTCCTTGCGCCGCGCCCGCAGGTAGCGCAGCGACAGCAGCCACTCGTAGGTGGAAAAAGGCCGCGTCGCGGTCGGCTCAGTCATATCCGCCATTCCGTTCCCGCGACTTCACCCGATTCTGCGGCCTGCGCGCCAGCACCACAGCGAGCATGAACAAGTTTATTGCGCAAGGCGCGCGACCGCCTCCGCCGGCGTCACAAGTTCGCGCGTCCCGTCGCTGCGGCGTTTCAACTCGACCTTGCCTTCGGCGAGGCCCTTCGGCCCGATCAGGATCTGATATGGGATGCCGATCAAATCCGCGGTCGCGAACTTCGATCCCGGCCGCTCGTCGCGATCGTCGTAAAGGACGTCGCGGCCCTTGGCCATGAGTTCGCGATAAAGCTTCTCGCTCGCCTCCCCGGTCGCGCCGTCGCCCTGTTTCAGATTGAGGATCACGACGTCGAACGGCGCGATCGCCTCCGGCCATTTGATGCCGGCGTCGTCATGGAACGCCTCGATCGTAGCGGCGACGAGCCGCGACGGGCCGATGCCGTAGGAACCCATATGCACCGGCTTCTCGGTACCGTCGGCGGCGGTGACGACCGCCTTCATCGGCTCGGAATACTTCGTCCCGAAGTAGAAGATGTGACCGACCTCGATGCCGCGCGCGGAAACCTGGCGGTCGGCCGCGAGCTTGGCGAATTCGCCCGCGTCATGCTTCTCCGATGTGGCGGCATAAAGCGAGGTCCACTTGTCGACGATTTTCTGCAGGCCGGCGACGTCGTCGAAATCGACATTCGCATCCGGCACCTGAAAGTCGAGATAATCCTTGTGACAGAACACCTCGCTCTCGCCGGTCGAGGCAAGGATGATGAATTCGTGACTCATGTCGCCGCCGATCGGACCCGACTCCGCGCGCATCGGAATGGCCTTCAGTCCAAGACGCGCGAACGTGCGCAGATAGGCGACGAACATCTTGTTGTAGGCGTGCCGCGACGCCTCCTTGTCGATGTCGAAGGTGTAGGCATCCTTCATCAGGAATTCGCGCGAGCGCATGACGCCGAAACGCGGCCGCACCTCGTCGCGAAACTTCCATTGGATGTGGTAGAGATTGAGCGGCAGATCCTTGTACGAGCGGACGTAAGCGCGGAAGATTTCCGTGATCATTTCTTCGTTGGTCGGGCCGTAGAGCATGTCGCGATCGTGGCGATCCTTGATGCGCAGCATCTCCTTGCCGTAGTCGTCGTAGCGTCCGCTCTCGCGCCACAGATCCGCCGACTGGATTGTCGGCATGATCATCTCGAGAGCACCGGAACGGTCCTGCTCCTCGCGCACCACATTGCAGACCTTCTGCAGCACCCGGTGCCCGAGCGGCAGGAACGCATAGATGCCCGCGGCCTCCTGGCGGATCATGCCGGCGCGCAACATCAGCCGATGCGAAACGATCTCCGCTTCCTTGGGCGTTTCGCGCAGGATCGGGAGGAAATAGCGGGACAGCCGCATGAAAAATGCTCTTGATTCGGTTGTCGAGACGGGGTGGCCGCGCAGTGAAAGCGGATGCTGGCGCAAAAGACAAGCGAAGCCTTGCGAAACGATCCGGCCGGCGGCCCCGGCCCCGAATATGCATCTTACAGCTAAGCCTCGGAAAACTCGGTAAAAAATCCTGGAGCACCAAATCACTTGATAGGCGGATAGCTTGGCGCTAGGCTTCATCCGGACGCCGAAGTCATGCGTAGCCTCTAAGCGGTGTCCGTACGGTCCGAGTCTGGGGAGGAGAACACCCGGTCAGCGTCTCGGCGCTCCGGTGAACAATTACAATTTTCGACACGGGCTTTCGAAGCGAAATCCAGCAGGGCGGCTCGCCCTGCTTTTTTTGTCTGCCGCGCGCCCTCTGCCGCGTGGCCCCGCCTTGTCATTGCCGGGCCTGCCGCGGCAATCCGTCTTTCCCCTCAGATTTTTCTGATGGATGCGCGGGTCAAGCCCGCGTGTAAGGACGAGAGCACCGCGGTTCCGCAGCTCACTCCAGCCAGCCGAACAGCGTCGTAAATTTCTCCGCCGTGACCCAGCGTTCCGTGTAGGCGACGTAACACGCGCCGAAGACGACCGCGGAGACCAGCGTCGTCCAGAGAAGCTTCTTGCGCAGCGCCGGAATAACAGGCGCGCCGGGATCGGTTCCGTCGACGATCGGCCCCGCCTCGTGCTGCGAACGGATTCCCCACGGCAGGACCGTGAACAGAACGACCCACCAGATGATGAAATAGATCGCAAGACCGGTGGAGAGGGACACGGCGCGTAGACCTAAACCTGCTCGATCTCGACGAGCGTACCGAAGAAATCCTTCGGGTGCAGGAACAGCACCGGCTTGCCGTGCGCGCCGATTTTCGGCTCGCCGCCGCCGAGCACGCGCGCGCCCTCCTTCACCAGGCGATCGCGCGCGGCGCGGATATCGTCCACCTCGTAGCAGACGTGATGCATGCCGCCGTCCGGGTTGCGTTCGAGAAACTTCGCGATCGGTGAATCATCGCCGAGCGGTTCCAAAAGCTCGATCTTCGTGTTCGGAAGATTGACGAACACCGTGGTGACCCCATGCTCCGGCAACGCCAGCGGCGCGGATATCCGCGCGCCGAGCGCGTCGCGGTAGGTCGCCGCGGCCTTCCCGAGATCGGGAACCGCAAGCGCGACGTGATTGAGCCGTCCGATCATCTTCGCACCATAGGCCATCGCCCGCGGCAATGAAATGCACGACCGCCCGTCACGAACGGTCAAACCTCGAGGACATGGACGTGGCAATAGGCCTTCTTGCCCCACTCGGCCGCAAGTGCCGCACGCACGCCGCGCGTCACCGTCTCCGCGACCGCGTCGGGGTCGCGCCGGCGCGCCCGCGGCATGGTGTCGAAGGTATCGATGGCGGCGTCGTAGGCAATGTTATGCATCGGACGCCCGGATGCCCCGGTTTCCGGGATGCCGCGCAGTTCGACATCGGGATCGTCCGCCAACTCGCCCTTCTCGGTGATGGCGAGCGCCACGGTGACGATACCGGCGAAACTCAAGCGGCGGCGCTCGGAAACGGTGCGGCTTTCCGCCTCGATCAGAAGGCGGCCGTCCTTGAGCAGCCGCGCGGCCGGCACCTCGTCGACCACCGACGCCTTGCCAGGCGCGAGCTGGACCACATCGCCGTTCTTGCAGAGCACGACCTGCGCAACGCCGAGACGGCGCGCGAGCTTCGCATGCTCCGACAAATGCAACGCCTCGCCGTGCACCGGCAGGGCCACCTGCGGCCGCAGCCAGCTATAGAGCTCCTCCATTTCCGCGAGACGCGGATGGCCGGAAACGTGCACGAGATGCGTGCGATCCGTAATCACCTCGATACCCTGACGGATCAGCCCGTTGATCACGCGGCCGACCGCCTTCTCGTTCCCCGGAATCGTGCGCGAGGAAAAGATCACCGTGTCGCCATGCGCGAGCGTGATATCCGGATGCTTGTCGTCGGCGATGCGCGCCAGCGCCGCGCGCGGCTCGCCCTGGCTGCCGGTGCACAGCGCCAGCACCTTGTCGCGCGGCAAATAACCGTAGGTATCGGCCGAGCGGAACTCCTGGATGCCTTCGAGGTAGCCGGTCTCACGCGCCACCTGCGCGATGCGATCCATGGCGCGCCCGACGACGACGACTTCGCGGTCGGCTTCGCGGGCCGCCAAAGCCGCGGCGCGGATGCGCGCGACGTTCGACGCAAAGGTGGTGATTGCCACCCGCCCGCGCGCGTTCTTCACCAGTTCGGTGAGGGTCTGCGCGACCTCCGACTCCGAAGGCGAGCGCCCTTCCCGCACGGCGTTGGTGGAATCGCCGACGATCGCCAGCACGCCCTCGTCGCCGATGGCGCGCAGGCGCGTTTCGTCCGTGCCGGTCCCGATGGTCGGCGTCCGATCGATCTTCCAGTCGCCGGTGTGAACGACGGTGCCGAGCGGCGTACGGATGGCAAGCGCGTTCGACTCCGGGATCGAGTGCGCGACCGACACGAACTCGACGTCGAATGGCCCGAGCGGGAGGCGGCCACCCAGCGGCACGACCTTGACCGGAATATCGGGCGCGCCGGGCTCCGACTTGAGCTTGGAGTCCAACAGCGCCGCCGTGAACGGCGTCGCATAGACGGGAACCTTCAGACGCGGCCACAGGTCCATCAGCGCGCCGAAGTGATCCTCGTGCGCATGGGTGAGCACGATGCCGGTGAGGTTGCGGCGCTCTTCTTCCAGAAAGCGGACGTCCGGCATCACGAGATCGACGCCGGGCAATTGGTCCTCGGCGGCGAACGACACGCCGCAGTCGACGATCAGCCACGTCTTGCGCGCCCGCGTGCCCAGGCCGTAGACGCCGAGATTCATCCCGATTTCGCCCACGCCGCCAAGGGGAATGAAGACCAGTTCGTTCGCGGTGCTCATCCGGCGGCTCCCGGCACGGTATCCGGCATGACGACATCGCCGGCCGCGATGAGCTGCGTCGCGCCGTCGTGCCGCCTGAGAACCAGTTGACCGCTCGCATCGAGCGTTTCGAAAACGCCCTCGATCTCGCCATCGTTGCCGCGGACCTTGACGAGCGTGCCGACGCCCTTGGCCAAGGCCAGCCAATCGGCGCGCGTCGTCCCGAAGTTCCGCCCGCCGTTCCATTGCCGCTGCCGCGACAGCATGGCGTCCGCCAAAGCGGTGAAAAGCCGGCCGGGCGGAACCGCTTCGCCTTCGGCCGACAGAGCGGTGGCGTTGGCGCCCTCGGGATGGTGCGCGCAGTTGACGCCGATGCCGGCGACCACGGCGAGCGCATCGCCGGCCACGAACTCGCCTTCGATGAGAATGCCGGCGATCTTGCGCCCGTCGACCAGCAGGTCGTTCGGCCACTTCAACGCCATGCGTCCGCGAAGCGCCGGCGCCACCTCGGTCAGCGCGTCGCGCAGCGCCAGCCCGCAGACGAAGGAGAGTTGCGGCGCGACAGCGGCCGGAACGGCGCCGACTTGCAGGAATGAGGCATAGAGGTTGCCCGGCTCCGACGTCCACACGCGGCCGCGCCGGCCACGGCCGGAGGTCTGCGCGCGCGCCGTGATCCACAGCGGGCCGCGCTCGCCTGCCCGCGCGCACGCCAGCGCTTCCGCGTTGGTCGAGCCGACCGTGTCGAGGACGCGAAGGCGGGCGCCCGCGCGCTCAGCCGATGGCGAAAGCCGCATCACTCGAAAAGCGACTTCGCCGCGAGCGCGGCGCTTTCGAGCAAGGGCCCCGGATACAGGAAGAACAGGATGTTGAACGCCGCGGCGACCGTAAGCACGATCTTGAGTTCGTACGACATCTTCTCAAGACGCTCCGCCGGCTCGTCGAAGTACATGACCTTGACCACCGCGAGATAGTAGTAGGCGCCGACGACGCTGGTCAGCACGCCGATGACGGCGAGCGTATAAAGTCCCGCTTTGATCGCCGCGAGGAACACATAGAACTTGGCGAAGAAGCCCGCGAGCGGGGGAATGCCGGCGAGCGAGAACATCAGCATCGCGAGCCAAAACGCCGTCGCCGGGCTCGTACGCGCGAGGCCCGCAAGGTCGGCGACATCCTCGACGATACGGCCATCGCGGCGCATGGCCGTGATGGCCGCGAAGGCGCCGAGCGTCATCGTGACATAGATGGTGATGTAGACGAGGACGCCGCGCACGCCCTCCTCCGTGCCGGCCGCGAGGCCGACCAGCGCGAAGCCCATATGAGCGATCGCGGAATAGGCCATCAGCCGCTTGAAGTTGCGCTGGCCGATCGCGGCGAAAGACCCCAGCGCCATCGATGCGATGGCGACGAAGACCAGGATCTGCTGCCATTGGTCGACGATGTTGGGGAACGCATCGATCGCGCCGCGCATCACCATGCCGAGCCCCGCCACTTTCGGCGCGGCGGAGAAAAAGGCCGTGACCGGCGTCGGCGCGCCCTCATAGACGTCCGGAGTCCACATGTGGAAAGGAACGGCCGATATCTTGAAGCAGAAGCCGGCGAAGATGAACACAAGGCCGAAGATCAGGCCGATGCCGCCGGTCTGTAACGTCGCATGCGCGATGCCGTCGAACGACACCGTGCCGGTGAACCCGTAGACCAGCGATGCGCCGTACAGATACATGCCGGACGATAGCGCCCCGAGAACGAAGTATTTCAGCCCCGCCTCGCTCGATCGCGCCGACATGCGGTGGAACGCCGCGAGCACGTAAAGCGCCAGGCTCATGAGTTCGAGCCCGAGATAGAGCGCGATCAGATCGTTCGCCGAGACCAGCATCAGCATGCCGAGCGTCGAGAGGACGATCAGCACCGGATATTCGAAAGACTCGTGCTTGACGGCCGCGAAGTAATCGCCCGACATCGCGATGGCGACGGCCGAACTCAAGAGCGCCACGACTTTCAAAAAGCGGGCGAAGTCGTCGACGACGAAACTGCCGCCGAAGGTCGTCAGCGTTCCGGGCGGAAGATAGACAACCGTAATCGCGACGATCAGCAGCAAGGCGATCGCCAGGCCGTTGATCACCGGCGCCATGCGGTCACCGCGGAAGGCACCGACCATCAATAGAATCATGCCGCCGATCGCAAGCATCAGCTCCGGGACGACCGGCACGATCGCCGGGAACGGAAACGCCGCGGTCATTGCTGCACTCCCGCACGGGGCTTTGTCGGAACCGGCATCGCGTCCGCCGTTTTCGGTCCGGCGAGGCCGCGCTGATAGATATCGATCAAGCTCGCAACCGACGACTGCGACATGTCAAGAACAGGCTTCGGGTAGAAGCCGAAGAGCAGCGTCAACACGACGAGCGGCGCGAAGATGAACAGTTCGCGTCGATCGAGGTCGCCCATCTCCACCAGGGTCGGCTTGTCGAGCGTGCCGAAGACGATCTTGCGATAGAGCCAGAGCGCGTAGGCGGCCGACAGGATAACGCCAACCATCGCCAGGAACGCGACCCAGGTGTTGACCTTGAAAGTGCCGATCAGCGCCAGGAACTCGCCGACGAATCCGGACGTGCCCGGCAGGCCGACATTCGCCATGGTGAACAGCATGAACACAGCGGCGTAGAACGGCATGCGGTTGACGAGCCCGCCGTAGGCGGCGATCTCGCGTGTGTGCAGCCGGTCGTAGACGACGCCGACGCAGAGGAACAGCGCGCCGGACACAATGCCGTGCGAGATCATCTGGAAGATGCCGCCGGCAATGCCCTGCATGGTGCCGGCGAAGATGCCCATGGTGACGAAGCCCATGTGCGCCACGGACGAATAGGCGATGAGCTTCTTCATGTCCTCCTGCACCAGCGCGACGAGCGCGGTGTAGATGATCGCAATGACCGAGAGCGTGAAGATGAACGGCGCGAAGTCATGCGACGCAATCGGGAACATCGGCAGCGAGAAGCGCAGGAAGCCGTAGCCGCCCATCTTCAGCAGAATGGCGGCAAGAATGACGGAGCCGGCGGTCGGCGCCTCGACATGCGCATCCGGCAGCCACGTGTGCACCGGCCACATCGGCATCTTGACGGCGAACGAAGCGAAGAACGCGACCCATAGCCATTTCTGCATTCCGGCCGCGAAGCCGTGGTGCATCAATGTCGGGATGTCGGTGGTGCCGGCGTCCCAATACATCGCCATGATGGCGAGCAGCATCAGCACCGAGCCGGCGAGCGTGTAGAGGAAGAACTTGAAGGTGGCATAGACGCGGCGCACGCCGCCCCACACGCCGATGATCAGAAACATCGGAATGAGGCCGCCCTCGAAGAACAGGTAGAAGAGTGTGAGATCGAGTGCCGAGAAGGTGCCGACCATCAGGGTCTCGAGCACCAGGAAGGCGATCATATACTCCTTCACCAGGCGCTGGACGGAACTCCAACTCGCCAGGATGCAGATCGGCATCAAAGCGGTGGTGAGGACGACGAACGGCAGCGAAATACCGTCCACGCCGAGGTGAAAATTGATCGCGCCGCCAAGCCAAGGCCGCTTCTCGATGAACTGAAACTCCGGCGAGGCGGGATCGAAATGCCAGACCAGCAACAGCGAGACGGCGAAAGTGACGAGGGTCGTCCATAGCGCGACCCAGCGAGCGTTGCGCTTGACCGCCTCCTCTTCGCCCTGCAGCAGCGCGATGAAAACGACACCGACGATCGGGAGGAACGTCGTGACCGAAAGGATGGGCCAAGTCATCAGTGCTGCCCCGCAAGCGTAAACCAGGTGACGAACGCCGCCAGCCCGATGAGCATCGCAAAGGCGTAGTGATAGAGATATCCAGTCTGCAGCCGCATGGCGCCCCGCGTGATGTCGATCACCCGGGCCGAGATGCCATTCGGCCCGAGGCCGTCGATGATGCGGCCATCGCCGCCCTTCCAGAACACGCGGCCGAGCCAGAGCGCGGGCCGCACGATCAGGAGGTCGTAGATCTCGTCGAAGTACCACTTGTTGAGCAGGAAGCGGTAAAGCAGGCTATGTTGCCGGGCGAGCTCGACAGGAATATCCGGCCTGCGCACGTAGAACTGGTAGGCGACCAGGAAGCCGAGCACCATCATGACCGTCGGCGTCCAGGCGATGAGCGCCGGCGTGTGGTGCATCTCCTCGAGGATGTGGTTGCCGTCCGCGAATTTCAGCGCCTCGCGGAAGAAGTGCGCAACGCCCTCCCCCGCAAAATAGGTCTTGAAAGCGAAGCCCGCGCCCAGCGCACCGATCGCCAGGACAGCAAGCGGCACGGTGACGACGAGCGGGCTCTCATGCGCGTGCTCGTAATGCTCGCGGTCGTGTGGCTCCCCGTGGAACGTCATGAATATCAGGCGCCACGAGTAGAACGACGTCAGGCCGGCTGCGACCACGGTCATGATGAAGCCGTAGACGGCCATCGAATTCTTGCCGGCATAGGCGGCCTCGATGATCGCGTCCTTCGAGAAGTAGCCGGCGGTGAGCGGAAACCCGGTGAGCGCGAGTGTGCCGATCACCATCATCCAATAGGTGAAGGGGATGCGGTCCTTGAGGCCGCCCATCTTGCGCATGTCCTGCTCGTGATGCATCGCCATGATCACCGAGCCCGAGCCGAGGAACAGCAGCGCCTTGAAGAATGCGTGCGTGAACAGGTGGAACATGCCGACCGAGTAAGCGCCGACGCCCATGGCGACGAACATGTAGCCGAGCTGCGAGCAGGTCGAATACGCGATGACGCGCTTGATGTCGTTCTGCACGAGCCCGACGGTCGCGGCGAAGAAGGCGGTGGTCGCGCCGATGAACGTCACCACGGTGAGCGCCGTCGGCGAAAGCTCGAATAGGGGCGAGAGTCGCGCCACCATGAACACGCCGGCGGTGACCATCGTCGCGGCATGAATGAGCGCGGACACCGGCGTCGGTCCTTCCATCGCGTCCGGCAGCCAAGTGTGCAGCAGGAACTGGGCCGACTTGCCCATCGCGCCCATGAAGAGGAGCAGGCAGATCACGGTGAGCGTATCGATCTCCCAACTCAGGAAGTGCATCGTCTTGCCGACAAGCGACGGCGCCTGCGAAAAGACAGCATCGAAACCCACCGAGCCGGTGACGGCGAAGACCGCGAAAATGCCGAGCCCGAAGCCGAAGTCGCCCACGCGGTTGACCACGAAGGCCTTGATCGCCGCGGCGTTGGCCGACGGCTTCTGGTACCAGAAGCCGATCAGCAGATAGCTCGCGAGGCCGACGCCTTCCCAACCGAAGAAGAGCTGCACCAGATTGTCGGCGGTCACCAGCGTCAGCATCGCGAAGGTGAACAGCGACAGGTAGCCCATGAAGCGCGGCCGGTACGGGTCCTCGTGCATGTAGCCGATCGAATAGATGTGCACGAGCGCGGACACCGTCGTCACCACGACCAGCATCACGGCGGTCAGGCTATCGATCCGCAGCGACCAATCGACGATCAAATCGCCTGAATGAATCCAGGGCAGAACGGGAATACGCGCTTCATGCCCGCCGAACCCGACCTGAAAAAACGCGACCCAAGACAGGATCGCGCTGGCGACGAGCAGGACCGAGGTGATGAGTTCCGCAGCGCGCGAGCCGGCGGCCGCCGGCTCATGCACCTCATGTTCATCATGCGCTACAGCGCCGTGCGCCGGCGCCGCGCCGTGCGGATGCGCGCCCGCATGCGCCGCGTGACCGTCATGGCCGGGCATGTCGATATAGCCGGGATGTCGCGCCCGCGCCCCGGCGAGCGCGATGATCCCCGCGAGGATGGCGCCGAGAAGCGGCAGGAAGACGATGGCCTGATACATGGCGCCGCGCTCAGCCCTTCATGAGGTTGACGTCTTCCACCGCAATGGAACCACGATTGCGGAAGAAAGCGACGAGGATGGCGAGGCCGATGGCCGCCTCGGCGGCCGCGACCGTGAGAACGAGCAGCGCGAAGACCTGCCCGACGAGATCGTTCAGAAACGCCGAGAACGACACGAGATTGATGTTGACGCTGAGCAGGATGAGCTCGATCGACATCAAGATGACGATGACGTTCTTGCGGTTGATGAAGATACCGAGCACGCCGAGCGTGAAAAGGATCGCGCCGACCGCCAGATAGTGGCCGAGGGTGATGGTCATCGCGTCAGATCCCCTGCCCCGATTGAACCTTGCGCACTTCGATCGCGGTATCGCGGGTACGCGCGTTCTGCACGCCGATGTTCTGCCGGCGCACGCGCTTGCGGTGCTGCAAGGTCAGGACGATGGCGCCGATCATGGCGACGAGCAGCACCATGCCGGACGCCTGGAAGAAGTAGATGTAGCGCGTATAGAGCACCTGCCCCAGCGCTTCCGTATTGGTGAGATGCTCGATCGGCGGAATGGGGCTCGCGATTACTTTCGGCGTGCCATTGCCGATCACCCAGCCGCTGACGACGAGCAGCAGTTCGGCAAGGATAACCAGCCCGACGCCGGCGCCGATCGGCAGGTATTGCGAGAAGCCCTGTTTCAGCGCCGCGAAGTCGACGTCCAGCATCATCACGACAAACAGGAACAGCACCGCGACCGCTCCGACATAGACGACGATCAGGATCATCGCCAGGAACTCGGCGCCGAGCAGCACGAACAGACCCGCCGCATTGACGAAGGCGAGGATCAGATACAGCACCGAGTGCACAGGGTTGCGCGACGCGATGACCATGAAGGCCGACGCGATGCAGACTCCGGCGAAGAGATAGAAGAACAGCGCTGCGAAGGTCATGAGGCCGCGCTCACCGATACGGCGCGTCGAGCGCGATATTCTTCGCGATCTCGCGCTCCCAACGATCCCCGTTCGCGAGCAGGCGCTCCTTGTCGTAATAGAGCTCCTCGCGCGTCTCGGTCGCGAATTCGAAGTTCGGCCCCTCGACGATGGCGTCGACGGGGCACGCCTCCTGGCAGAAGCCGCAATAGATGCACTTCACCATGTCGATGTCGTAGCGCGTCGTGCGCCGCGTGCCGTCGTTGCGTCGCGGCCCGGCCTCGATGGTGATCGCCTGCGCCGGGCAGATCGCCTCGCAAAGCTTGCAGGCGATGCAGCGCTCCTCGCCGTTCGGATAGCGGCGCAGCGCATGCTCGCCGCGAAAGCGCGGCGACAGCGGCCCTTTCTCGAACGGATAATTCAGCGTCGCTTTCGGCCTGAAGAAGTAGCGCATGGAAAGCACGAACGCCTCCAGGAACTCTTTCAGGAATACCGCGCGTGCGGCTTGATCGAGCTTCATCGCATCATCTCTTTCTCGGCACCGGCATCCGTCACTTCGGCGCCAGACCGGAGAACTGCAGAACGCCCGCCACGATCACGACCATCGCGATCGACAGCGGCAGGAATACCTTCCAACCCAAACGCATGAGCTGGTCGTAGCGGTAGCGGGGAACGATCGCCTTCGCCATGGCGATCAGGAAGAAGAAGAACAGCGCTTTCAGCAGGAACCAGACGATGCCCGGCACCCAGGTGAACGGCGGGAACGGCAGCGGCGACAGCCAGCCGCCCATGAACAGGATGGTGCCCATGGCGCACATCGTGGCGATCGCGACGTATTCGCCGAGCATGAACATCATGTACGGCGTCGAGCCGTATTCGACCATGAAGCCGGCGACCAACTCCGACTCCGCCTCGACCAGATCGAACGGCGGGCGGTTGGTCTCGGCGAGCGCCGACACATAGAAGACGACGAACATCGGGAACAGCGGCAGCCAGTACCAGTTCAGCAGTCCGAAGCGGCCGTTCTGCGCCTCGACGATGGCCGAGAGATTGAGCGATCCCGCGCACATCAGCACGGTGATGATGACGAAGCCGATCGAGACTTCGTAGGACACCATCTGCGCCGCCGAGCGCAGCGCCGCGAGGAACGGATACTTCGAGTTCGACGCCCAGCCGGCCATGATGATGCCGTACACGCCGAGCGAGGAGATCGCGAAAATGTAGAGAATGCCGACATTGATGTCGGAGATGACCCAGCCGGCGCTCACCGGGATGACCGCCCAGCCCGCGAGCGCGAGCAGACAGGTCACCAGCGGCGCCAGAAGGAACACGCCCTTGTTGGCGCCCGAGGGAATCACCGGCTCCTTGAGCACGAACTTCAAGAGATCGGCGAACGACTGGAACAGCCCCCACGGGCCGACCACGTTCGGTCCGCGCCGCATTTGCACGGCCGCCCAGATCTTGCGGTCGGCGAGCAGCACATAGGCGATCGACACCAGCAGCAGCACCAGCAGCAGCAGGCTTTGACCGACGACGATCAGGATGGGGAGGAGCGTATTCCAGAATTCGGCCATGCGCCCTTACTCCGCCGCCGTCGCCATCGGCGTGCCGCGCGCCAGCGCCGAGCATTCCGCCATGATCGCGGAGGCTCGCGCGATCGGGTTGGTCAGGTAGAAATCCTCGACGGCCGAAGCGAACGGCGTCTTGTCCGGCGTGCCGCCGGTTGAGGTCAGCTTGGCGATATCGCCGGCCGCGCCGGCTTCGATCTGGTCGACCCGCGCCAGATGCGGCGCCGCGTCGAACATCGCGCGGCGCAGCGCCGTCATCGAGTCATAGGGCAGCTTGTGACCGAGGACATCGGAGAGCGCACGCAGGATCGCCCAGTCCTCCCGCGCATCGCCGGGCGGAAACGCGGCACGCGCCGCCATCTGCACGCGGCCTTCCGTATTGACGAAGATGCCGGATTTCTCGGTGTAGGCGGCGCCCGGCAGGATGACGTCGGCGCGATGCGCTCCGCGGTCGCCGTGCGTGCCGATATAGACGACGAACGCGCCGGGCTCGACCGCGATCTCGTCGGCGCCGAGCAGGAAGAGAACGTCGAGCGCGCCGGCCTTTGCCATGTCGCCCGCAGTAAGGCCGCCCTCCCCAGGCACGAAACCGAGATCGAGCGCGCCGACACGCGAAGCCGCCGTTTGCAGCATCGCGAAGCCGTTCCAGCCGTCCTTCACCGCGCCGATGTCCTGCGCGAGCTTCGCGGCCGTGGCGGCGATCGCCGCGCCGTCGGGACGCGCCAGCGCGCCGGCGCCCAGGAGCACCATCGGGCGCTCGGCCTTCTTCAGCGCCTCGGCGAATTCGCCGGACGCGGCCTGCGCCAGACTCTCCGGTCCCGCGCCGAGATGCTGGTACGGGTAGGTGAGATCGACGCGCTCGCCGATCAGGCCGATCGGGAAATTGCCGCTGCGCCATCGCTTGCGGATGCGCGCGTTGAGGACCGACGCTTCCATGCGCGGATTGGCGCCGATGACGAGAAGCGCGTCCGCCTGCTCGATCCCCGCGATCGTCGGATTGAAAATGTACGAGGCGCGGCCGTTCTTCGGATGCACGACGCTGCCGTCCTGACGGCAATCGATGCTCTTCGCGCCGAGCCGCGTCATCAGGTCCTTGAGCGCGAAGATCTCCTCGCACGCAGCCAGGTCGCCGGCGATGGCGCCGAGACGCTCCGGCTTCGCCGCCTTCACCTTGGCGGCGACGGCAGCGAAAGCTTCATGCCAGGTTGCCTCGCGCAGGCGGCCGCTCTCGCGCACATACGGCACGTCGAGGCGCTGCACGCGAAGCCCATCGACGATATGGCGCGTCTTGTCGGAAATCCATTCCTCGTTCACCGCATCGTTGACGCGCGGCAGGATGCGCATCACCTCGCGGCCGCGCGTATCGACACGGATGGCGGAGCCGACAGCGTCCATCACGTCGATCGTTTCCGTTTTGCCGAGCTCCCACGGCCGCGCGACGAAAGCATATGGCCGCGACGTCAGGGCGCCCACGGGGCAGAGGTCGACGACGTTGCTTTGCATCTCTGACGTCATCGCCTGCTCGAGATAGGTCGTAATCTCCATGTCCTCGCCGCGGCCGATGGCGCCGAGCTCGGGAACGCCCGCGACCTCGGTGATGAAGCGGACGCAGCGCGTGCACTGGATGCAGCGGTTCATCGACGTCTTGACGAGCACGCCGATATATTTGTCCTCGACGGCGCGCTTGTTCTCGGCGAAGCGGCTGGAATCGGTGCCGTAAGCGAGCGACTGATCCTGCAGGTCGCACTCACCGCCCTGATCGCAAATCGGGCAGTCGAGCGGATGGTTGATCAGCAGGAACTCCATCACGCCGTGGCGCGCCTTCTTCACCATCGGCGAACGGGTGATCACCTCCGGCGGCTCGCCGTTCGGTCCCGGACGGCAGTCGCGCACGCCCCAGGCGCAGCTCGCCACCGGCTTCGGCGCGCCTTTCAGCTCGACGAGGCACATGCGGCAGTTGCCGGCAATCGACAGCCGCTCGTGGAAGCAGAAGCGCGGAATCTCGGCGCCGGCCGCCTCGCACGCCTGCAGCAGCGTGTACTCCGCCGGGACTT
>JBDHSU010000091.1:0-16448 GCA_039808325.1 Variibacter sp.
ACGGGGAAGCCCTGGAGTTTAGGAATCCTCCTCGCTACCGTTCGTCGTGGCCGGGCATGACATCGCCGAAGACGGCCGTGAGCGCCCTCTTATAGCGGGCATGACGACATCAATAAACCGCTGATTCGACAGCACGCATTTCCGCCCGGCCTCTTCGGGCGACGCACACCCTAGAGCGGGATGAGGAAAAGTGTGCAGCGGTTTTCCGCCCGCATCCCACTCTAAGCTATGAGAATCGATCACGTTCATGATTTGGATCGATTCGATCCAAAATCATCGTGATCTAGTGCTGGATGGCCATCACGCGGATCGCCGCCGGCCCAAGAATGACGATGAACAGCACCGGCAGGAAGAATAGGATCATCGGAACGGTGAGCTTCGGCGGCAGCGCCGCGGCCTTCTTCTCCGCCTCCGCCATGCGCATGTCGCGATTTTCCTGCGCC
This sequence comes from Variibacter sp., assembly GCA_039808325.1. GTDB lineage: Bacteria > Pseudomonadota > Alphaproteobacteria > Rhizobiales > Xanthobacteraceae > JAFKKS01. The sequence continues at coordinate 444 of JBDHSU010000091.1, forward strand.
ATCACGCGCAAGGTTTGACCGAGCGGCGTGCCGTAGCGCTCCGACTGCTGCAGGGCGACGCAGACAGACCGCACACCTTCGAGATCGACGCGCTTGGAAAGATTTTCATACGCCTGCCGCCGATCCTGAAGATAAGCAAGCTCGGCCGTCGTCAGCATGAATTCTTCCGCCAGGGGAACGGACTGCGAGCCGATCTCGTTGCTGACGCGCCGGAACGCGGCCTCGATCGACATGCCGGATTCGACGCAGATCAACAGCAGATCGAGCGCATCGGGAAAGGCGCGCTTGATGCTGAGCTGACGGCGCGAAATCTTGTTCTTCAAGAACAGGTACGGCAACTGCATGCCGATATAGGTCGCCATGATGCAGCCGCCGAACTTCAGCAGCGGCGGCTGCTTCAGCTTGAGAAGGAAAAACAGATAGAACACCGCAAAGATGAAGCACACGATCGGCGTCACCATGCGGAAGAACAGGAAGGTGACATACGGCGCATGACCGCGATAGCCCGCCTGGATGAGCTTGTCGCGCGCTTCCTCCTGCCCGAGCCATTTGCTCAGATTGAAGCGCTCGACGACGGTGCGCATATATTGCTTCGTCGTCGGGCGCAGCGACACCTTCTCGCCGCGCGCCAACCGCTCGCGCTCACGCTGCCTGATCTTCTCGCGTTCGATCGCCGCGCTCTTCAGCCGCTTGCCGAGATTGTCGGGCGCCATAAGCGGCATCGCCAGCGTGATCACCGTCGCCGCCGCCGCGATGGCGGCGAACAGCATCGCCATCGTCTGCGGATTATTGATGTAGGTGACGAGAAGATCGACCATTGTATCTACTCAGAAGTCGAAATTGATCATTTTCTTCATGACCATTACGCCGCAAAACATCCAGAAGGCGCTGCAAGCGAGCATCACGCGGCCCATCGGCTCCGTCCAGAGAAGCTCGATGTAGTTGGGGCTCGTCAGATAGACGAGGCCCATGACGCACAGCGGCAATGCCGCGATAATCGCCGCGGACGCCTTCGCCTCCTGCGACATCGCCACGATCTTCGCCTTCATCTTCTTGCGGTCGCGCAGAACGCGCGAAAGGTTGCCCAGCGCTTCCGACAAATTGCCGCCGGCCTTCTGCTGAATCGAGATGACGATGCCGAAGAAGTTCGTTTCCGGAATCGGCATCCGCTCATAGAGCTTCGCGCAAGCCTCGCCGATCGGCATGCCGATGGCTTGCGTTTCGACGATCGAGCGAAACTCGCCGCGCACCGGCTCCTGCGCCTCGGCGGCGATCATCTTCAGACAGTCGAGCAACGGCAGCCCCGCCTTGATGCCGCGCACGATCACGTCGACGGCATCCGGAAAGGTTTTGAGAAATTTCGCCTCGCGGCGGCGCTTGAGGAAGGCGAGCAGCCAGCGCGGCGCCCCTAGTCCGGCCGCGAAACCGCCCATCACCGCGATCGGAAGGCCGGCCTGAAGAATGAACAGAAGCAGAAAGGTGCCGAACCCGAGGCCGGCGCTGATCAGAAGGAATTGCCGCTTCGACCAACTCAAACCGGCCTGGGAGATGCGCACGGCAAGCGGCAGTCTCTTCGCCTTCTTTTGACGCTCCTCCAGCTCCTTCAGCGTCTCTTCCACTTGCTCGCGGCGAACCTTCGGCCCTGACCGCGCGTTGGCCGTCGCGCTTCGCGCCATGCGCTCGGGCTTCGCGACGCTCTCGCGGCGCGCCTCGACGACCCGCTCACCGGAGAGGAGCGGATAGATGAAGACCCAGGCGACGCCGCCGACCGCGGCGGTGACCAGGAAAAAGAGTGCGATTGTCTGCATCGGCACCGGCGCGTCTCCGATCAGACCTTGAGGGGTTCTTGCGATTCGGACGCGTCGAGGGCCGCGGCAAGGCGCTGCTCCTCGCCATAGTAGCGCGCGCGCTCCCAGAAGCGCGGGCGTCCTATGCCGGTCGAGCGATGACGCCCGATCAGACGGCCGTTCGCGTCCTCGCCGACGATCTCGTAGACGAAAATATCCTGGGTGACGATCACATCGCCTTCCATGCCGACCACTTCGGTCACATGGGTGATGCGGCGTGAGCCGTCGCGCAGGCGCGCCGCCTGGACGATAACGTCGACGGATGCGCAGATCATCTCGCGAATGGTGCGCGAAGGCAGCGCGAAGCCGCCCATCGTGATCATCGATTCCATACGCGAGAGAGCCTCGCGCGGGTTGTTGGCGTGCAGCGTGCCCATCGATCCGTCGTGGCCGGTGTTCATCGCCTGCAGAAGATCGAACGCCTCGGGTCCGCGAACCTCGCCGACGATGATCCGCTCCGGACGCATGCGCAGGCAGTTGCGCACGAGATCGCGCATCGATACCTGGCCCTCGCCTTCGAGGTTCGGCGGCCGCGTTTCAAGGCGCACCACATGCGGCTGCTGCAGTTGAAGCTCCGCCGCGTCCTCGCAGGTGATGATGCGCTCGTCCTCATCGATATAACGTGTCAGGCAGTTCAGCAGCGTCGTCTTGCCGGAGCCGGTGCCGCCGGAGATAATCGTGTTCACGCGGCTGCGGCCGATGACCTTGAGGATTTCCGCACCCTCCGGCGAGATCGAACCGAATTTGGTGAGCTGCTCCAGGGTCAGCTTGTCCTTCTTGAATTTACGAATGGTGAGAGAAGGACCGTCGATCGCGAGCGGCGGCACGATGACGTTGACGCGCGAACCGTCGGGCAGCCGCGCGTCGCAGATCGGCGAGGATTCGTCGACACGGCGGCCGATCTGACTGACGATGCGCTGGCTGACATTGAGCAACTGCTGATTGTCGCGGAAGCGGATGTTCGTCTTCTGAATCTTACCGGCGACTTCGATGAAGACCGTCGAGGCGCCGTTGACCATGATGTCGGCGATGTCGTCGCGCGCCAGCAGCGGCTCCAGCGGTCCGTAGCCCAGCACGTCGTTGCAGATATCGTCGAGCAGTTCCTCCTGCTCGGCGATCGACATCACGACGTTCTTGATCGCGATGATTTCATTGACGATGTCGCGGATTTCCTCGCGCGCCGAATCGGCGTCGAGCCGCGCCAGTTGCGCGAGATCGATGGCTTCGATCAGCGCGCTGAAAATCGTGCCTTTGACTTCGTAGTAAGTGTCGGAGCGTCGCGCCTCCATCGGCGGCGCAGGAGACGCCGGCGCAGGCCCGACCGAAGGCGGGATCGGAGCCGTTCCGTCGACCGGCTTCGCACGCGGCCGTTCCGACGGAGTCGGCACAACGGGAGCCGCCGGCGCGGGCGCCGGCACAATCGGAGCGCTCCCTTCGGAGCCGGATGAGCTACGCTTGCCGAACACGGGGACTAGCTCCTTGCGCCGTTCAAGCTTGGCGTCGTTTGAATTTTTCGAGAATCGGCGTCAACAGCGTTGCCCGCGGCCGCTTCACTTCACCGCGGCCGGTGAGCGTCTGCGCGAGATGAACGAACATCTCGGCCGCACGGTGGCTCGACGACACTTCCGCGATCATCTGACCGTTATTGGCGGCCGTCCCGAAGATCTGCGGATCGAAAGGAATGATCGCGGAGGGCTCGACCTCGAGCGCCTTGGCAAAATCCGCAGTCTTGATCTCCGGCCGCTTCGGCACGTTCACTTGATTCAAGCAATAATGCGCGTTCGGATCGTTCGGCCGCGCCTGCTTGAGCAGGTCGATAAGATTTTTAACGTTGCGCAAGTTGGCGAGGTCGGGCGCGGCGACGATGAGAATGTCGTCGGCGCTGACCAGCAGGCGCTTCGACCATCCGGTCCAGACATGCGGCACATCGAGCACGATGCAAGGCACGGTGCTGCGCAACACGTCGAAGATGGCATCGAAGGAATCGACGTCGAAATCGTAGACGCGATCGAGCGTCGCCGGCGCGGCCAAGAGGCTGAGATGGTCCGTGCACTTGGACAAGAGACGATCGACGAATCCGGTGTCGATCCGCTCCGGAGAGAACACGGCGTCGGCGATGCCTTGCGGCGGGTCCTGGTTGTAGTCGAGCCCGGCCGTGCCGAACGGAAGATCGAGATCGGCGACGACCGAATCGAGCGACAGGTCGCGCGCGATCGACCACGCGATGTTGTGGGCGACCGTCGAGGCTCCGACACCGCCTTTCGCGCCGACGACCGCGATGGTGCGCCCGACCGGCTTCGCCTCCGGTGCCGAGAATAGCCCTGAAACGGCACGGATGACGCTGACGACCTCGACCGGTGCGATCAGGTAATCGCTGATCTGCCGCCGCACGAGCTCGCGATAGAGAAGAATATCGTTGACGCGGCCGATGACGATGACGCGGGTGCCGGCGTCACAGACTTCTGCGAGGGAATCGAGGCCGGCGAGCAGTTCCTCGCTGTGCCCTTCCGATTCGATGATGATCACATTCGGCGTCGGCGCACCGCGGTAGGCATCGGCGGCCGCCGCGATGCCTCCCATCTGCACCTTCATGTGCGCCTTGATCATGCGCCGGTCTTCGGTCGCGGCTTGCATCGCCGCGGCCGTCTCGGCGCTTTCGCAAAACGCCTGGATCGAGATGCGCGGCACCGGCGCGATATGCGGTTCGCGCGGCATCGATGCGACCGTCTCTGCGGGCGCGTCCGCGCCGCCCTGAAGGGGGAACTTAATCATTTGCCCACGTCGCTGATGTTGCCCTTGGAGGCGTTGTTGTAGACGGTGCCCGGATCGTCGCCGCGACGATATTTTTCCATGATGGTCGTGCGGCGCATGCTGTAGACCGGCCCTTCGGAACGCGGTTGCGCGAGGTCTTGCGGGTTCGCCACCATCGCCGCCAAATTGTGCTGCGTCGAACAGCCGAGATTCCAATAAGGTCGGTTCTTCGAATATTTCTGATCGGCCGTGGGGCCGAGATCGTCCGGCCACAGGCCGCAAGGGCCGGCCTGCGCCGCCATGCGCGGATAGTTCAGCCGCAGCGTCGCCATGCGGGTCGGATCGTTCGATGTGAACGGGCGCACTTCGATCGCACGGGCGGGAACGCCGGCACGGCTCAAGACCGAGCGAACCTCTCGCAACGCGATCTTGGCGGCATGCGCATTCGGCGTCCCGGATGGAAGGTCGATGATGAAGCCGCCCGTGCCCTCCTCGCGCCATGAGCGCACGAAGGCCGCGATCTCGGAACGCTGCAACGCCGTCAGCGAGCCTCGCCGCGTGCCGACGAAGACGTCGAAGCTGCGCTCGGACTCGCGCACGACGATCGGATGCCGCAACCGATAGTCGGTCGGCACGGAAGCCGTGGTGAGCGGCTCTTCCTGCCGGGCGCTGAACATGCAGCCGCCGCACGTCGCCGTGAGCAGCGCCACCGCAAGGAGCTTCCGGGTCGCGCGAAGCACGTCCGCCCGAGACCCGCCGAATTGCACCGTCATAATTCCCACTCCCCCACGCGCGCTCAATCCAGGATGTAGCCGTACTGGCCGCGATACGGCTTACGCGGGCTCGCGCTCCCGGCAGCGCCATAGATCTTGTTGAACTTGCCGAGCAGGATCGCCGTCGGGTCGGACGAGTCGACGAAGCCGTCGTCAGGCCGCGAGATGTCCTTCGGCGCCACCGCGCGCACGATGTACGGCGTCACGATGATGACGAGCTCGCTCTGCCGGTTGACGTAGTCGCGGCTCTTGAACAGCGTGCCGAGCACCGGCACCTGCATCAGGCCGGGCAACCCGTTGATCGCCTGCTTCGTCTGCTCCTGAATGAGACCCGCCATCGCCAGCGCGCCGCCGGAAGGAATTTCCACCGTCGTGTCGGCGCGGCGCACCCGCACGGAGGGGATGCTGATGCCGGCCTGCACCAGGGCACCCTCGCTCGAAAGCTCGGAAACCTCGGTGTTGACCTTCAAGCTCATGCGCCCTTCCGACAGCACCACCGGCGTGAAGTTCAGGCTGATACCGAACTTCTTGAACGTAATCGTCGTTTGGCAAGCGCCCGTTCCGGGGTCGCAAGTGCGGCCGGTCGGGATCGGAAATTCGCCGCCGACGAGGAAGCTGGCGTTTTCTCCCGAAATCGCCGTCAGGTTCGGCTCCGCGAGCGTGCGCATGACGCCGGCGCGCTCCATGGCCTGGATCGTCGCGCTGATGGAGTTTGTGCCGCTCTTCCAACCCGGCGTGAACGACGTGCTGCTGATGGCGCCGTTGGAGACCGAGAATGGATTCTCGGTGTTGAAGTTCAGCACGGTGTTGCCGTAGCCAAGGCTGCCGTTGAAGTTGACGCCAAGCTGCTTGACGATGTCGCGCTGCACTTCCGCGACCGTCACCTTCAGCATCACCTGGTCGCGGCCACGCACCGTGATCGCATTGACGATCTTGCTGCCCTGGGCAACCGTCTGCGCCGTGGGGACGTCAAGCAGACGGGCGGCGATATCATAGGCTTGCTGCGCCTCCGCCGTGCTGTTCGCGACGCCGGTCAGGATAACTCCGTTGGCGCCCAGCCCCTCGACGCGGATATCGGCGTTCGGGATCGCGTGGCGAATGGCCATGCGGATGCCGTTGAGGTCGCGCTTCACCGCCACGTCGAAGCCGGCGATTTGGCGGCCTTCGCTGTCGAAGAAGAAGACGTTGGCCTGCCCGAGCTTGACGCCGATGATGTAAGCGCGCCGCGCCGTGCGGACGACCGCGTTGGCGATCGCCGGATCGGAGACGAGAACATCCTTGGCATCGCGCGGCAGGTCGACGACGAAGGACTTTCCAACCCCGAGCGCCACCTCGCGCAACGGAACGTTGCTCGTCATCTTCATCGTCGGCTCGCTGGCCTGCGCCGGCATGATGGATGGCGTTGCCGTCAGCGCCAGAAATGCCGCCGATGCCGCAATCGTCCAAGCCGCAAGCTTGTTTGTCATCGTGAACAATCCTTGACGCGTCATTTCGGCACCGTTGTCGTCACGACGCCATAGCGAACCATATTGATCCCGCTTTTGGCGGCCCGATCGTCCTCGGTGTTTTCATCGGTGCGGCTGGCGTCGACGAGGCTGCGCAGCGCGAGCGACAGCGTGCCGAGCTGGCGGGACAGCACCAGCGCCTCGGCCTGTCGTGACGTGAGTTCGAGCGTGGCGGTCTTGCCGACGACGACCTTTTGCCCATCCTTCTCCTCGATCGTCTGATCGATCGCGAGAACCTTGACGTTTCGCAGGATCGTGTCGGAGGTGAACGCCTCGCCGCTTCCGCGCTTCTCTCCCTCACGATCGCGACGGGTCAGGATGACGTCGACGCGATCGTTCGGCAGAATGAATCCGCCGGCGCTCGTTTCCGCGGTGATTTCCGTCGAGACCGCCCGCATGCCGCCGGGCAGCATCGCCGCGAGGAATCCCGATCCGTTACCTTTGATCAGCTTGGCTTCGCGCAAGGGCTCGCCCGGCGCGAACTGCGTTCGCGCAATCGAGCCCGTAAACTTCTCGATCGCATCCGGGCTGTTCGACTTGGTGATGAACACGGAACTGGCGGCGGACGCGGGCCACGTCTGCCAATTCATGTCGGCGGCGGTCAATATCTGACCCATGGCGATATCGCCCCTGGCGGCGAGCACCTCGACGGTGTCGATCTGCGCGACGGGCGCGGGGGCCGGCGGCTTCTCGGAACGGCCGGCGAGGAGCGCGGCCATTCCTCCGGCGGCGACGGCGACAGCGAGAACCACGATACGGGCGGGCTTCATACGCTTCACTTTCCCAGATGACTCGGAGGTCGCGACCCGACTTCCGTGGCTATTTGAACAGCCAATGGTCAATTCGTGGTTAATGACGGGTATCTAATCCGCGTTAACGGACTCTTACGTCCTCCGATCGCGCGTTAAGAAACAAAAAAGCCCCGCTCGCGGAGCGGGGCGCTTTCTCGACAAGCCGGCCGATCTTTCACATGATGATCTTCTGCATGAAGACCGTATCGGGATAGATGAGCAGCGCCGCCGCCGCGAGCGCGATGCCATAAGGCACGCCGGATTTGTCGTCGTGCAAACGCTGGATCCAGCCGTAACCGGAAAGGCTCGCCGGCAACGGCGCCGTGCGAAACTTCAGGATGATCAGGGTGAGCGCGCCACCAAGAAGCGAGGCGTACAGAAGATATGGCATCACCTGATCGAAGCCGAACCAGAGTGCGATCGCGGCCGCGATCTTGGCGTCGCCGCCGCCGATCCATCCGCGCGCGAAGCAAACGAACGCCCCGGCAAGGACGACGGCCGCCGCCAGCACATGACTGCCGATTTCAGCCCAGCCCAACCCTGCAAAAACAGCCAGGACGAAGAAAGAGCCAGTCAGCGCGAGAACCAACCGGTTGGAAATCGTCATTGTAAGGAGATCGCTCGACGCGGCAAAAGCCATCGCCAAGGGAAAAAGGACGAGGATCAATACATTCAGCATCATGATTCTCGTAGTCCCGTTGCCGAATCACAAAATCCGGCGGCCGGATCACTTGAAGCCGGCCAAAACCTTTTCGAAGTTTCCTGCCACCGTCGTACCGACGCTGAAAACGACCGTGGTGATGGCGAGAAAGATGCCGCTCGCGATAAGCGCGTATTCAACGGCCGTGGCGCCAGCTTCGTCCTGCCGAAAGCGTGAAAGCAAACGGCTCATGATCCCTCTCCCGTATGACAGCGACGACGACCGATCCGTTCGGTGCCGCACGGCAAAACCGGACGCCGCAACGATGCGGCGACCGGAATTACCTGCCGTTCGGGCGAGACTGGCCGGCTTACTTGTCGATCGCCGACTGAATCTTGCCGAAGGTGGCGTTCAGCGTCGTACCGACCGTGCTGACGACCGCGATGATCGCGACCGAGATGCCAGCGGCGATAAGGCCGTATTCAATCGCAGTCGCACCGGACTCATCTTTGGCGAAGCGCGCAACGAGATTCTTCATGACTAAACTCCTCTAGATCCACACCTAAACTGTTTGGCGGACCCGGCGGCCGATGTGTCCCGCCCATTCCGGACCGTGACGCGAATGTACCTGCGACATCTTGCGTCGAGGTTAATTCGAACGATGAAAGGCACAGTCTTCGGAAGAAAACCCCGTGTGGTTAAAGAACCATTGCGACCATTCTATAAACATTTAAGCTTAGTTTGAGTAAGATCATCTTATAATTTATTCCGGCACTTCTAAAACGTTGCGGACCAATTCTCCAAGTCTATCCGCATCGAAACAACTTTCGACATCTTGGTTACGGCGCAATCGACTGGCGGGGAGCGCGACGCCAGCTTCGGATCAACCTGCGTTTGCACTTCATTCACCAATTTGCAGTCAACTTGCACCGCGAACGCCGACGGTCTGCATGCCGCCGACCGCGGCGGCGTCCTCGAGTTGAACGGTCAGCCGGCAATGAAATCCGCTTTCATGATGCGCTTTTCCCGCACGCCGATGCTTACGCTCGCCGCGCTGGCCATGGCCCTCGCCATCGCGCCCGCCCGCGCCGACAACGAGGCGCTCACGATCCCGCTCGATCAGGCGACGCTGGTGAAGATGCCGGAGCGCCTGGCGACGCTGGTCATCGGCAACCCGCTGGTCGCCGACGTGTCCGTGCAGACGGGAGGCCTGCTGGTCGTGACCGGAAAGGGCTACGGCTCGACGAACCTGGTAGCGCTCGACAAGGATGGCGCCGTCTTGCTGGAGAAGACGGTCAACGTCGTCGCGCCGCGTGAAAACCTGATGACGGTCTACAAGGGCGTCGATCGCGAGACCTATAGCTGTGCGCCGAACTGCCAGCCGCGCGTGACGCTCGGCGACGCACCCAAGTTCTTCAACCCCGTCATCGGCCAGGGAAGCGTACGCAACGCACAGGCTCAGGCCCAGTCCCAATCGCAGCGGTAAAAGCCACCTTCCGCCGCCCTCCGGAACGTCCCGGCATTTAAGTATCCCAGCGCATCCCCGCGCCGCGTCCGGACCTGATCGCCGCTGCGAAAACAGGCTTCATCGTGCGCCGCGCCGCTTCGCCGCTCGCGGTTAACGAATGCTTACGGCGCAGTTCGCGTTTTTCCGCGATGTTGGAAACGGTTCACAAATAGATATTTGCTAAGTGTGACGACGCAGGCGCGGCGGGCGCGTGATGCGGAGCACAAGGTCATGAACGGCGAGAAGAAGGGCTGTATTCGCCACCTTAGGCGCTTGATCGGCATGACGCCGCTGCGCCGCTTCACGCGCGAAGAGGATGGCGCCTCCACCGTCGAGTTTGCGATGGTGATAACGCCGTTTCTGGCGCTGCTTTTCGCCATCATGGAAACCGCGGTCGTCTTCCTTGCGAATCAAACCCTGGAGACGGCCGTGGCCGATTCCGCCCGTCTGATCATGACGGGCCAGGCGCAGAAACAGAAATTCGACCAACAGGCTTTCAAGACCGCTCTCTGCTCGCGCATCTACGCGCTCTTCGATTGCGAGAACGGCATCATGATCGACGTCCGAACGGCAAAATCCTTCAGCACGGCAAATATGAGCAGGCCGATCGACAACAATGGCAACCTGGTGAACAATTTCACCTACGATCCAGGAGGCGCCGGCGATATCGTCGTCGTGCGCGTGATGTATCAGTGGCCTGTCTGGGTGCCCGGTCTTGGCTTCAATCTCAGCAACATGGCCAACGGCAATCGCTTGCTGATGGCGACCTCCGCATTCCGCAACGAGCCCTTCTAACCGGCAAATACGGGCGAAGCCGCGATGATGAAAATCCTCACGCAACGGTCTTTGTTACCGAAAAGGCTGACGGCGTTCGCCGCCGAGAGCCGGGGCGCCGCCGCGATCGAATTCGCGATGCTGCTTCCGTTGATGATCACGCTTTATCTCGGTTGCGTCGAGTTCTCGCAGGCGATCAGCATCGATCGCAAGATATCGCTGACGTCGCGCGTTCTGTCCGACCTCGTCGCGCAGACGACGAGTGTCAGCGACGACGACATGACAAATATCAAAAGCGCGGCGACCGCCGTCACGGCCCCCTATTCGACCGCGAATCTCACGTTGAAAATCTCGAGCGTGAAGATCGACGCCAACAAGAACGCGACGGTCGCATGGGGGGACGCACTGAACACCACCGCGCGGCAGAAGGGCGACAGCGTCACAATCCCCGCGGGCCTGCTCGTCGCCAATACGACGCTCATCTGGGCGGAGGCTACGTACAATTATACGCCGACGATCGGTTATGTGATCACCGGGACATTGCCGCTGCAGGACCAGATCTACATGCGTCCGCGCCTCTCCGACTGCGTGCTGCGTCCGCCGAACGTGATGAATTGCACCTGAAGTTTGCCGCTCGCGGGACGCCCGACGTTTATAGCGCTTTCGAGCGAAAGCCCTGGAGCGGGATGAGGAAAAGTGTGGAGCGGTTTTCCGCCCGCATCCCGCTCTAAGTTATGAGAATCGATCACGTTCATGATTTTGGATCGATTCGATCCAAAATCATCGTGATCTAGAAACTCGGCACGCCCTCGATCCAGGTGCGGATGATGTGGTGCGCGATGGCCATCGGCGGGGGGGTCGCCAGGCCGTCGGGATGGGTCCGCGTCAGCAAAGCGGCCGCCTCGTCACGAGAGAACCAGCGCGCGTCCTCCAGCTCGCTGCGGTCGACGACGATGTTGGTCGTGATCGCCTGCGCATGGCACCCGATCATCAGCGACATCGGAAACGGCCACGGCTGCGACGCAAGATAAGTGACGTATCCGCAAGTGATGCCGGCTTCCTCGTGCGTCTCACGCCGCACTGCGGCCTCGATCGTTTCGCCGGGCTCGACGAAACCCGCGAGGCACGACCAAACGCCCTTCACGAATCGCGATTGGCGCCCCAGCAGACAGCGGTCGCCGTCGATCGCGAGCATGATCACCACCGGGTCGGTGCGCGGGAAGTGCTCGACCTTGCACGCCGGGCAGACTCGCTTCCACCCAGCGCTGGCGAGTCGCGTTTCCGCGCCGCAATTGGCGCAGAAGCGGTGCCGCGCGTGCCAGTGCAGCATCGCCTTCGCCTCGGCCAGCGTCGCAATGTCCTGCGCCGGCACGAGCCCCTGCACCGCGATCGAGCGCAGATCGATAATGAAGAGATCGTCGCGCGTCTTGAGTCCGTCCGCAGCGGCGGGATCGAGGGCGATGCCGAAGCGCGCGTTGCCGTCGCGCAGCCCGAGGAAGATCTTTTCCCGCACCGGCGCCAGCGCGCGCGCGTCCTCAAGCGGCAGCAGCGGATCGAGGCCTTCGCCAGCCCTGCGCATCACGACCCATTCGCCGGCGATGGCGTAGGCATTGGCGATGCCGTTCGTCTCCTGCGCGGCGAGAAAGGCGTGGTCCTCGCGCCGTTCCGTCGCGCGGTCGATGGTGTTGCCGACATAGCCGAGAACCGGCCGCGGACCGAGATCGTAGGAGGAGGCGCCGGTGCGGGGCCGGCTTTCGGCCGCTGGATGGGTCATCGGAAAACCGTGGTTTGAAACGGCGTCCGGAGCGGACGCCTACCGACCATATTACGGCCTCGGCGGGATCGGTAGAGGCTTGCGGTCAGACGTTCCGCGCGGCAAGGGAAAGCCGCGCGCACAACGCCGCGGCGAGCGCGGCCTGCGCGCCGGCGGCATAAGGCTTCGCCGGCGCGCGTCCCCAGACCGCATTGGGCCCCGCCGCGTCGGCGCGGAAACGTGCGATCACATGCACATGCAGTTGCGGCACGGCATTGCCGAGCGCGGCGACGTTGAGCTTGTCGCAGCGCGTCTCATCGCGCAGCGCGCTCGAGACCCGTGCGATCTCCGCCATCAACGCCGTTCGGTCCGTCTCGTCGAGGTCGATGATCTCGACCACGCCCTCGCGCCGCGGCACCAGGATCAGCCAAGGGTAGTTGGCGTCGTTCATCAGCAGAATACGGCCGAGCGGCAAATCGCCGAGCGTCAGCGTATCGCGTTCGAGTTGCGGGTGAAGGGTCCAGGACATGGATTTCTCCGATTGAACGCCTTTCGGCGTCGTTGTCGGGCATAGCCGCGGAAGACGGACGTGAACGTTCCTTGACCCGGCAACCTTTCTGTCGGGGATTTTCTTCGCCTGATGGGTGCGCGGGTCAAGCCCCACGCCTGGCGCTCTCGGATCGGCCGCCCCGGCGATCGTGCCGCTTCCCGCTTGCTTTCCGGCGGCCAGCGCCCGATATAGGCGGCGGGAGGTTGGCGGTGGACAAGCCACTCGCCAACCGGGTCAGATCCGGAAGGAAGCAGCCCTAACGAGCTCCGGTTCGGGTCGCTCGTCAGCCTCCCACTTGCCCTCGTTGCGGCCGTTCGGTCGCAGGCTTGACCCGCGCGCCCTTCTTCCTGCGAAATGGGGCGGCGCGAGAGCGCGATCCCCGGACAGCGGCAGCTCTTCGGGCGGTCAAGCTCACAGACAAGACGATGGGCCGGGCCGCTACGCCGGAGCGACCCTGAGATCACGATTGGCAACGCGAGGTCCCGTGGCGGAGCCTGTTCCAGCATGAGCGACGGTGCGTTGACACAATCGCCGCCCGGCGAGCCGGCGATCAATGCCGGCGGTGGCGCCAATGCGGCGTCCTACCGCGTGCTCGCGCGCAAATATCGCCCTGCCACGTTCGAGGATCTGATTGGCCAGGACGCCATGGTGCGCACGCTGGCCAATGCCTTCGACGCCGGCCGGCTGCCGCAAGCCTGGATCCTCACCGGCGTGCGCGGCGTCGGCAAGACGACCACGGCCCGTATCCTCGCGCGCGCGCTGAACTATGACGCGCCGGACGTCGGCGGCCCGACGATCCACATGCCGGCGCTCGGCACCCACTGCCAGGCGATCATGGAAGGCCGCCACGTCGACGTGATCGAGATGGACGCCGCCTCGCACAACGGCGTCGACGATATTCGCCAGATCAACGACGCGGTGCGCTACGCGCCGGTCTCCGCGCGCTACAAGGTCTATATCCTCGACGAGGTGCACATGCTGTCGACGGCGGCGTTCAACGCGCTGCTCAAGACGCTGGAGGAGCCGCCGCCGCATGTGAAGTTCGTGTTCGCGACGACCGAAATCCGCAAGGTCCCGGTGACGGTGCTGTCGCGCTGCCAGCGCTTCGATCTGCGCCGTGTCGAGGCGGGCGTGCTGGTCGCGCACCTGCAGCGCATCTGCAAAGCGGAGAACATCGCGGTCGAGGATGAGGCGCTGGCGATGATCGCGCGCGCCGCCGAAGGCTCCGTCCGCGACGCGCTCTCGCTCCTCGATCAGGCGATCGCGCATGCCGCGGGCGCGGTGAAGGCGGCCGACATTCGTCAGATGCTCGGCCTCGCCGACCGTGCGCGAATCATCGATCTGTTCGATGCGCTGATGCGCGGCGACATGGCGCGCGCGCTCGGCGAGTTGCGCGATCAATATGACGCTGGCGCCGATCCCGCGATCGCGTTGACCGACCTCGCCGACTTCACCCATTTCGTCACGCGCATCAAGGTCGTGCCCTCGATCGCGGAAGACCCGAGCTACGCGGAAGCCGAGCGCGGCCGCGGCCGCGAGTTCGCCGCCGCCCTGTCGATGCGGGTTCTTTCGCGCACCTGGCAGATGCTCCTGAAAGGCATCGCCGAGGCGCAAAGCGCCGCGAAGCCGCTCGCCGCCGCCGAGATGGCGCTGGTGCGCATCGCCTACGCCGCCGGCCTTCCTTCTCCGGAAGACCTCGTCGGCACGTTCAGCGGCGGCGACGCGCCGGGCGCGGATGCCGTAGGCGCTGCCGGCGTTACCGGCAGACCGAACGGAAACGCCCCGCGCGCGACCATGGCGGCCGCGCCCGCCACGGCTTCGCTGTCGGCGGGGGGGCCACGCGAATTTCCGCGCAGCGCGCCGCGCGCACAGACGCAACAGGCCGCGCGCGCCGAGCTTGCCCCGTCCACGGACATCCAATCATCCGAGCCCGTTCGCGCGGTCGCGCGCTTCGAGGACCTGATTGCGCTGGCGCAGGAGAAGCGTGACCTGATGGTGAAGGCGGCGCTCGAGCGCGACGTGCGCCTCGTCGGCTTCGAGGACGGCAAGCTCGAAGTCGCCTTGGAGCCCGGCGCATCGAAAGCCTTGGTCGGTGACCTTGCCCGCAAGCTGCAGCAATGGACCAATCGGCGCTGGATGGTCGTCATCTCCGCGGAAGCCGGCGCGCCGACGGTGCGCGCGCAGGCCGACGCACGGCGCGAGGAAATCTCAACCGGCGTCACCGCCGACCCGCTGGTGCAAGCCGTTCTCACTTCTTTTCCCGGCGCCGAGATCGTCGGCGTGCGCTTGCGCGAAGACCTCGTCCCGCCACCGGCCGTTTCAGACACCTTTGACGAAGCCAATCCGCCGCCGGTCGAAGACGACGATATTGATGATTGATGTTGAGGACACGATGGCCGATTTCATGGGGATGATGAAGCAAGCGGCGCAACTGCAGGCGAAGATGCAGGCGTTGCAGGCGGAACTCGATCAGGTCGAGGTTGAAGGCAGCGCCGGCGGCGGTGTCGTGAGCGTGCGCATGACGGCGAAGAACGACGTGAAGGACGTGAAGATCGACGCCTCGCTGCTCAAGCCCGAGGAAGGCACGATCCTCGAAGACCTGATTGTTGCCGCGCTTGCCGACGCGAAGCGCAAGGCCGAGGCTGCCGCGCAGGAGAAGATGCAGGCGCTCACCGCCGGCCTGCCGCTGCCTCCGGGCATGAAGCTGTTCTGAAAAACAACCACACGCCTGGGAACTCTTTCCCGTTTCGACCGTTCTTCAATTTCGTACGCGAAGATTCGCGGGCGTTTCATTTCATTCCACGCCCATAAATCCCCTGCAGTCCGAGGACAGTGCCTTATGCTGAAATTTGTCGTTCCTGCGCTGGTCGCTTCATTCGTCTCGATTTCAACGGTCCAGGCGGCCCCGCTCACCGCACCGTCGCTGGATCTCGCGACAGCGACATCACCCGCCGATCTCATTCAAGCGCAGTATCGTCATCGCGATTGGAACAGTCGACGGCATCACCGTTACGACCGTCATCACGGTCGCCGGCATCCGCCGCGCGGCTGGCGCCGCTTTGGGCACCGCCCGCACGATTGGCGCATGCGCGGCTGCATCGCGGTCGGCCCCGC